>NZ_CP155073.1:313964-627928 GCF_039621805.1 Paraburkholderia sp. PREW-6R
TACGCACGCCTTGTCGCGCGAGGCCGACACGTGTACCAGGCCGCTATCATCGCGGCCGGACCCTTGCCGCAGGAACAGATCGATCAATTTTTCTCGTCGTTTCAGATATTTTGAAGCGGTATGTTTGACCGATTTTGCGCGTGACTGGACTGCCCGGATAGTGAAGGCTCTTTCATAGCATTGCGCGCTAATTGCCGGTTTACGTTGAAGTTTTGGACTCGTCCACAGCGCCTGTGGATAACTCTGTGCAGAACTTCATTTCAACGGGCGCAAATGCCCATCCGGTGGGGCTCCTGTCAGAACTCATGCAGTTCTCTCCGTTTAAAAAAGCCAATTGAATCAATGCCTTTGGTTTGCACCTTTCGCTAAGCCTTTCAGATGTTTCAAAATTTGTATGGAACGTTAGAGTGTGCATAAGTCAAGTCTTGACAGTAGATTTTTCGCTTCATAGACCAGTGAATGCACGCCGATATTGAATGGCTTCTCCAACCTGCGCAGCGCTTGGCATGGCTGCGCCTGCAAGGTCCGCGATGCTGCGCGCAACCTTAAGAACGCGGTAATAGGCCCGGGCTGACCAGCCAAAGCGTTCGCCGGCTTCGCGCAACAGCGCCTCGCCTGCAGAATCGGGCCGGCAAACCTCATCGACCTCGCGCCCTCCGAGTTCGCGATTGGTTTTGCCCTGCCGCGCCAGTTGCCGCTCGCGCGCGATGCTTACGCGCTCTGCAATCGCCGCGCTGCTCTCCCCTGTGGACGCGGCGCGCGCCGACAGTTCCGCTGGCGTCAGAGCCGGAATCTCGATCTGGATGTCGATGCGATCGAGCAGCGGACCTGACAGTTTGCGCAGATACCGCGCCGCAATGTCCGGCGTGCAGCGGCACCGGCCGTTCGGATCGCCGCGCCATCCGCACGGACACGGATTCATGGCCGCGATCAACTGGCAGGCTGCGGGGAAATCCGCCTGCAATGCGGCACGTGAAATGGTGATGCGCCCCGCTTCCAGCGGCTCGCGCAGGGTCTCCAGTACGTTGCGGTCGAATTCAGGAAGCTCATCCAGAAAAAGTACCCCAAGGTGCGCCAGCGTGATTTCGCCCGGCTGCGGCGGATTGCGTCCGCCCACCAGCGCTGCCGCGCTCGACGAATGATGCGGTGACCTGAAAGGCCGCCGCCGCCAGTGGGACGGGGAAAATCCCAGCCGGCTCGCGGAGAGCAGCGCGGCGGAGCTGAGCGCTTCATCGTCTGTCATGGACGGCAGCAGGCCGGGCAGACGCGCGGCAAGCATCGACTTGCCCGCGCCAGGCGGACCGACCAGCAACACGTGATGCCCGCCGGCTGCCGCAACTTCCAGCGCGCGCCGCGCGCCGCGCTGACCGATGACGTCGCACATATCGGGGACCGGCGCGCACGCATCGGCCGCGGGGTCCGGCGCGGCGACAGGGGAGAGGCGCGCATCGGGCGCGCCGGCCAGATGCGCGCACAGCGACGGCAGATCGGCGGCGCCATAGACATCGACGCCCGGGACCAGCGCCGCCTCCGACGCGCTGGCGGCGGGAAGATACAACTGCGGCGTCGACCACGCGGACGGTGCGTCCCCGACAGGGCACCGCTCTCCGTGATCCGCACGCGACAACTGCGACGCGGTGTCCGACGCAATGCCCAATGTGTTGCTTGTCGGAGCGCCTGCGCGCGCCGTCCCGCACGCCATTGCAAACGCACCGCGCATGGGCCGAAGCGCGCCGGTCAGCGATAGTTCGCCGGCAAATTCACGATGGAGCAGCGAGTCGGCAGGAATCTGCCCGCTGGCCGCAAGGATGCCCAGCGCAATCGGCAGATCGAATCGGCCTGACTCCTTGGGCAGGTCGGCCGGAGCAAGATTGACGGTGATCCGGCGTACCGGAAAGTCATAGCCACAGTTTTGCAGCGCCGCGCGCACGCGCTCGCGGCTTTCGCGCACTTCGAGATCGGGTAATCCGACAATCGAGAAGGAGGGCAGACCGTTGGCGAGGTGGACCTCGACGGTTACTTCAGGCGCGCGGCCAGCGGCCGGCGCGCGACTGCGCACCACGGCAAGCGACATGTTTTCTCCCGTCGGACCGTCGCGCAAGACGTGCGGATCCCCTTAACACACTGATGACGTCACGGCTCGCTTGCCAGTGATGTACAGCTAGCGCAGCTTGATTCGCTGCGCGGAGCACGCCTCGCTCAAGGCGTCTGCGTCGGCACCGGCAGCTTCTGTTCGAGCTCGGCCACGCGGCGCTCCAGTTCTTCGAGGCGCGCACGGGTGCGCACCAGAACCTGGGTCTGGGTATCGAACTCCTCGCGCGTGACCAGATCGAGCTTCGAGAAGCCTTGCGACAGCATGGCCTTCACATTGCGTTCGACATCTTTGGCCGGCGAGTTCTTGAAGAGCTCGCTCATGCGCGCCTGGAAGTCATTAAAAACGTCGTTCGGTTGTTTCATGGTGTCCTCTTGTTGCACAAGATTTGTGCGTGTTTCGTTACGTCTGTGCTTTGTTACGGAGAATGAGCGTTCGTGGTGCATTCGCTATTGCGATGCCGGTCGCGCATGGGCGCCTTTGGTGCGCGCCGCGTTCATTAAAGCTTGCGGACACTCTAGCAACGATCCAATAGCCGCGCCACCGCCTGTCGCCAACGCTGGCCGTTCGGCCAAGGGTATTTGCGCCCCTTTTGCGTCGCGCACCGCGCAAAGTCTGACACAACATGGCATGGGGGTTGCTTTTACTGCCCCGCGCGCACTGCCGGGGCTTTTTACCGGCGGCGGAGAGACCACGCAAACGGGCTATGAGTTAGCAGTCGGATACGCAACGGGTTACGGAACGGGTCACGCACGGGTGACGCAACTTAGCGAGGGATTTCATGAAACTCATTACCGCAATCATCAAGCCGTTCAAGCTCGATGAGGCGCGCGAAGCCTTGTCGGCCATCGGCGTCTCAGGCATCACGGTGACAGAAGTCAAAGGTTTCGGCCGCCAGAAGGGCCATACGGAACTGTACCGGGGCGCGGAATATGTCGTGGATTTTCTGCCGAAGGTGAAGATCGAGGCCGCTGTCTCGGACGACATCGTCGACCAGGCGATCGAGGCGCTCGAACGCGCGGCGCGCACCGGCAAGATCGGCGACGGCAAGATTTTTGTCACCCCGATCGAGCAGGTGATCCGGATTCGCACCGGGGAGACCGGAGCGGACGCTCTGTAATACCAAAAGATAGCGACACAGATAGCGATAAGAGGAAACGAAGATGCGCAAATTATTGATGTCCTTGCTGATGGCCGGTTCGCTGCTCGCGGGCGGTATCGGCGCCGCCCTCGCGGACGACGCTTCCGCCCCGGCCGCTGCCTCGGCAGCTGCGTCCGATACGACAGCGAGCGCTGCGTCGACCCCGGCTGCAACCGCAGGCACCGCCAACGCAGCGGCTTCGGCACCGGCCGCCGCTTCGGCAGCATCGGACGCCGCGCCGGCTGCACCGACCGCACCGTTCTCGGTCGATTCGTCGAAAATCAATTCGGGCGACACCGCCTGGATGCTGACCTCCACCGCGCTCGTGCTGTTCATGACGATCCCGGGCCTCGCACTGTTCTACGGCGGCATGGTCCGCAAGAAGAACGTGCTGGCGACGCTGATGCAAAGCTTCGCGATCACGTGTCTCGTGACGATCATCTGGGCGGTCGTGGGCTACAGCATCGCATTCACGCCGGGCGGCTCGTTCATTGGCGGCTTCTCGCGCGTCTTCATGAGCGGGATGAACTACATCAAGGGCGACAAGGCCACGACGCTGACCGTCAGCCATCTCGCGCCGACGATCCCGGAAACGGTCTACTTCGTCTATCAGATGACGTTCGCGATCATCACGCCGGCCCTGATCACGGGTGCATTTGCTGACCGGATGAAGTTCTCCGCGATGCTCGTGTTCATGACGCTGTGGTCGATCATCGTCTACTCGCCGATCGCGCACATGGTCTGGGAACCGACGGGCTGGCTGGCTACGGCAGGCATTCTGGACTTCGCGGGCGGCACGGTGGTGCACATCAACGCGGGTATTGCAGGTCTGGTGTGCTGCCTCGTGCTCGGCAAGCGCGTGGGCTACGGCAAGGAAGTGATGGCTCCGCACAACCTGACGCTCACGCTGATTGGTGGCGCCATGCTGTGGGTGGGCTGGTTTGGCTTCAACGCAGGTTCGGCGGTGGCGGCAGACGGCCGTGCCGGTTTCGCGATGTTCGCGACGCAGATCGCAACGGCAGCCGCGGCACTCGCGTGGATGTTCGCCGAATGGGCCGCCAAGGGTAAGCCGTCGGTGCTCGGTATCGTGTCGGGCGCAGTGGCGGGTCTGGTGGCCATTACGCCGGCTTCGGGCTTCGTCGGCATGACCGGTTCGCTCGTGATCGGCATCGTGGCGGGCGTGGTCTGCTTCTGGTCGGCCACGTGGCTCAAGCACAAGCTCGGTTACGACGATTCGCTCGACGCGTTCGGCGTGCACTGCATCGGCGGTATCGTCGGCGCGTTGCTGACGGGTGTGTTCGCGGTGAAGGACATCGGCGGCGCGGACGGCAGCATCGTTCTGCAAGCCAAAGGCGTGCTGACGACGCTGATCTACAGCGGCGTGGTGAGCTTCATTCTGCTGAAGATCATCGACATGGTGATGGGCATCCGCGTGACGGAAGAACAGGAGCGCGAAGGTCTGGACGTGAGCCTGCACGGCGAACACGTCGAATAAGGACCGCGTCGAAAGATCGTTTTGCAGGTTTCCAGGGCCTGCGAATCTGAAATAAGCGCAGCGACTTTGGCCCGCCTTCATGGCGGGCTTTTTTCTTGCGGAAAGAACTTGGGAGCAGCAGTTTTTCCTGCCTATCATGCCGATAGGCAGAATGCATTCGCGTCCGCTTGCGAATGGAGAAACCGTCCCCAAATGGACAAAGCATTTGCTCTACAATCTTTTTTCTCCAGTCTGCGAGTGATCAATGGTTCCGCACCTAGTTACGGCGTTAAACGGCCCGCTGCTCGATCTCGAGCGGAAGATCCTCGACGCTACGCCCGCCATCGAACGCTGGTTCCGGCTCGAATGGCAGGAGCACACGCCGCCGTTCTACTGTTCCGTCGACCTGCGCAATGCGGGCTTCAAGCTTGCGCCCGTCGACACCAATCTGTTTCCCGGCGCATTCAATAATCTGCCGGAGGAAGTGTTGCCGCTCGCCGTGCAGGCCGCCATGGCATCGATCGAAAAGATCTGCCCGGACGCAAAAAATCTGCTGGTGATTCCCGAGCGCCACACGCGCAATGCCTTCTATCTTGAAAACGTTGCACGGCTCGCCGCGATCATGCGCCAGGCGGGCCTGAACGTGCGTTTCGGCACGCTCGACGAGAGCATCCACGGGCCGGTGACGATCGCGCTCGCCGACGGCCAGAAACTGGTGCTCGAACCGCTCGAGCGCTCGCAGCGGCGTCTCGGTCTGAAGAATTTCGACCCGTGCTCGATTCTGCTGAATAACGACCTGTCGGGCGGCATTCCGCCCGTGCTCGAAAATCTGCACGAGCAGTATCTGCTGCCGCCGCTGCACGCGGGTTGGGCCGTGCGCCGCAAGTCCACGCACTTTTCCTGCTATGACGACGTCGCGAAGAAATTCGCCAAAATGGTCGAAATCGATCCGTGGATGATTAATCCGTACTTCGCGCACGTCGAAGGCGTCGACTTCCAGGAACGCACTGGCGAAGAAGCGCTGACCGAAGCGATCGACGGCGTACTAAAGAAGATCGCGAAGAAGTATCGCGAGTACGGCATCTCGGAGAAGCCGTACGTCGTGATCAAGTCGGACGCCGGCACCTATGGCATGGGCGTGATGACCGTGCACGACGCGTCGGAGGTGGCCGCGCTCACCAAGCGCGAGCGCGCCAAGATGGCCGCTACCAAAGACGGACTCGACGTGCATGACGTGATCGTGCAGGAAGGCGTGTACACGTTCGAGCGCATTGGCGAGGAAGTGGCCGAACCCGTCGTCTATATGATCGACCGGTACGTGGTGGGCGGTTTCTACCGCGTGCATGGCAGCCGTGAACGCGACCAGAATCTGAACGCGCCCGGTATGCACTTCGTGCCGCTTGGCTTCGAACACACGGCGCTGCCGGACGCGCATGCCAAGCCTGGCGCCGCGCCGCCGAATCGCTTTTACATGTATGGCGTAGTCGCGCGGCTTGGACTGCTGGCCGCGTCGGTTGAACTGGAAAAGACCGATCCGGAAGCGATCCAGGTCTAGCCACATTGGGTGGCCGATGGCGGCATGCGTGCCGCCATCTTCATTTCCAGCGACTATATTGACGATCAATGCCAAGCCCGACAGGGCGCACCGGAATTTTCATGGACATTCTCTTTATCGCCGACCCGCTCACGCAGTTCAAGATCTACAAAGACTCGACTTACGCGATGATGGCCGAGGCCGCGCGTCGCGGACACACGCTGTACACCTGCGAGCCTAAGCATCTGGCGTGGACGGGCGGCGACGTCGAGGCGAACGTGCAGCGCTTCCAGATTACCGGCGACGTGACGGATCTGCATCGTGAAACGTGGTATGCGGCCGAGGCTGCCGCGCCGCGTTCGCTGAAAAGCTTTAGCGCAGTCGTCATGCGCAAGGACCCGCCGTTCGACATGGAGTACGTCACGTCGACGTGGCTGCTGGAGCTGGCCGAGCGCGGCGGCGCGCGCATCTTTAATAAGCCGCAGGCAATCCGGGACCACTCGGAAAAGCTCGCAATCGGCGAATTTGCGCAGTTCGTTGCGCCCACGCTGGTGACGCGCGATGCGGCGCGACTGCGTGCGTTCCATGAACTGCATGGCGATGTGATCCTCAAGCCGCTCGACGGCATGGGCGGCATGGGCGTGTTCCGCGTGAAGGCCGACGGCATGAATCTCGGCTCGATCATCGAAATGTTGAGCCACGATGGCGCGCGTTCGGTGATGGCGCAGAAATTCATCCCGGAAATCAAGGAAGGCGACAAGCGCATCTTGCTGATCGGCGGCGAAGCAGTG
This sequence comes from Paraburkholderia sp. PREW-6R, assembly GCF_039621805.1. Taxonomy (NCBI): domain Bacteria; kingdom Pseudomonadati; phylum Pseudomonadota; class Betaproteobacteria; order Burkholderiales; family Burkholderiaceae; genus Paraburkholderia; species Paraburkholderia sp. PREW-6R. The sequence continues at coordinate 320,997 of NZ_CP155073.1, forward strand.
CCGTATTCGCTCGCGCGTATTCCTCAGGGCAACGAGGTGCGTGGCAATCTGGCAGCAGGCGGACTTGGCGTGGCTCGCCCGCTCACCGATCACGACCGTAAGATCGCCGACACGCTCGCCCCCGTTCTGGCGGCGCGCGGTCTGCTGCTGGTCGGCCTGGACGCCATTGGCGACTGGCTCACCGAAGTCAACGTGACGAGCCCGACGTGTTTCCGCGAAATCATGGACCAGACAGGATTCGACGTTGCCGCCATGTTCACCGACGCGCTGGAGCGCGCGGCCGGCTGAGCGGGGTCGATCGGCCCACTTGAATGGCCGCCCTCGTCCCCAAACTGTGTGTTAACCCCGCGTCAGTCGCGGTTGCAAGGCCGCTTTGAGCTTGAGACTGGCTTTGGCGTGAAAATGGGCCTGATACAATGCCCGCTCGTTCGCGCGAGGCCGGCAACGCGGCGCCCGTCAGGCGCCACGAGCAGGGCTGACGGACTTTGGCGAGACTTGGTTTGCGCGCGTAATGGCTGATTTGCGCCGCGCAGCTCGCCGTAATGCGCATGGGGCGCAATCCGGCTCTCATGACCCACGGCCGGTCGAGAGCGCTTGCGAACCGGGTATCGTCCCGGTCCACGGTTCGTGGCCGTTATTTTGCAGTAAGGCTGACATGGCAGGCATTCTGATCATTGCGCACGCTCCGTTCGCCACCGCGTTGCGCGACTGTATTTCGCATATCTATGGCGGCTTGCCGGCTCGGATCGGCGTCATCGACGTTTCGCCGGATTGCGATCCTGCGCAGATGGTGTCGTTCGCGAACTCCGAGATCGACAGGTTGAAAGAAGAAAACGGCGCGCTCGTGCTCACGGACATGTTTGGCGCGACGCCCGCGAATATCGCCGGGCGGCTTGCCTCGGCCCCCGACGTGCGGGTGTTATGCGGGGTCAATCTGCCGATGCTGGTGCGCGCCGTGTGTTATCGCGCCACGCCGCTCGACACGCTGGTTGACAAGGCATTGGCAGGCGCTACCAAGGGTGTGCATGCGATCGGGCCGGCCACGCCGCCGCCGGTGGCGCCCCCAGCAGCGTCTGGGGACTGTCTACCCGCACTGCCGCCCGACGCTGCGCCCGGCGATTGCTTACCGGCTTTGCCCGAAGACGCCGACCTCACGCAGAAGGTGACGTCCACGGGCATCTAGCCGCAGGCAGGCGGACTGTCGTCCGCGTCCAGCTACGACGATCGCGCCCAGGATGCGCGATCCCGACGGTTTTGATTCGATTTTTTGACAACGCTTACCCGCGCTCTCGGACCAACATATGCTGCAACAGGAAACGACTATTGTGAACAAGCTGGGGTTGCACGCGCGCGCGTCGGCCAAGTTGACGCAACTCGCGGGCAGCTACCAGTCGGAAATCTGGATGAGCCGTAATGGCCGCCGTATCAACGCGAAAAGCATCATGGGCGTCATGATGCTGGCCGCGGGCATCGGCAGCACGGTGCTGATCGAAACCGAAGGCGCCGACGAAAAAGCAGCGATGGACGCATTGTTGAAATTGATCGCTGATAAATTCGGCGAGGGGCAGTAAGCGCGCGTGCATCGCCAACCCACCCACGCCGCGGCTTTACCGCGGCGTTTTTTTTAGCGCGTCACACTTTGCGCTCGCGACAAGTCAGCAGTCAGATAACAGGTCCGAGCGTGTTATAGCGCAATTGAGCGCGCAATGGAAAGCGGCCTTCGTGCTAATCGTGCTGCGCTGCACATACCGCCGGTGCTCTTGCCCAGAGCACGGAATTTATAATGAGAACGAGTGTCTGAGTGCTTTGCAGCGGTTTGCCGCGGCATCACACAACTAGAGGAGGTGCGCGTGTCATTCACGCTGCATGGAATTCCCGTGTCACGCGGTATCGCCATTGGGCGCGCTTACCTGATCGCCCCGGCTGCACTGGACGTTGACCACTATCTGATCGAGCCCGCTCAGATCGAGAGCGAGATCGAACGCTTTCGCGCGGCCCAGCAACATGTGCATCACGAGCTGGACACTTTGCGCGCGGACCTCGCGGCCGACGCGCCTAGCGAAATGGGCGCGTTCATCAACGTGCACTCCATGATTCTGAACGACGCGATGCTCGTGCAGGAGACCATCGATCTGATCCGCACACGCCGCTATAACGTGGAATGGGCGCTCACCGAACAGCTCGAACGACTGTCGCGCCACTTCGACGATATCGAAGACGAGTACCTGCGCGAACGCAAAGCCGACATCGAGCAGGTGGTGGAGCGTGTGCTGAAAGCGTTGGCTGGTGCGTCGGCCGGGCTAGGCGACGGCGTGCATGGTGCGTGCGACGAAATGATCGTCGTTGCGCACGACATTGCGCCGGCCGACATGATGCAGTTCAAGACACAGACGTTCCAGGGCTTCGTGACGGACCTGGGCGGTCGCACGTCGCACACGGCGATCGTCGCGCGCAGTCTCGGCATTCCGGCGGCGGTGGGCGTGCAGCATGCGAGCGCGCTGATCCGCCAGGACGACCTGATCATCGTGGACGGCGATCATGGCATTGTGATCGTCGATCCAGCGCCGATCGTGCTCGAGGAATATTCGTATCGTCAAAGCGAAAAGGCGCTCGAACAGCGCAAACTGCAGCGTCTTAAATTTTCGCCGACGCAAACGCTGTGTGGCACGCGCATCGAGCTGTGCGCGAATATCGAGTTGCCGGACGACGCGCGTGCGGCGCTCGATTCGGGCGCAACGGGCGTGGGTCTGTTCCGCACCGAGTTTCTGTTCATGAATCACAAGAACAGCTTGCCGGAAGAGGAAGAGCAGTTTGCCGCGTACCGTCGCGCGGTCGAGCTGATGAACGGCATGCCGGTCACGATTCGCACGATCGACGTGGGTGCCGACAAGCCGCTCGATTCGATGGGCGGCGGCGACGGCTACGAAACGGCTGCCAACCCTGCGCTCGGTTTAAGAGCGATCCGCTGGAGCCTCTCCGAGCCGCAGATGTTTCTTACGCAACTGCGCGCGATCTTGCGGGCGTCCGCGTTCGGCACGGTGAAAATTCTGATTCCCATGCTCGCGCACGCGCAGGAAATCGACCAGACGCTCGATCTGATCCGTGAGGCCAAACGTCAGCTCGACGACGCCGGCATCGCTTACGACCCGAACGTCCAGGTTGGCGCGATGATCGAGATTCCGGCTGCTGCGATCGCGTTACCGCTATTTTTGAAGCGGCTCGATTTCCTGTCCATCGGCACCAACGATCTGATCCAGTACACGCTGGCGATCGACCGCGCGGATAACTCGGTCGCGCACTTGTACGATCCGCTTCACCCGGCCGTGCTGCATCTGATCGCATTCACGCTGCGTGAAGCAAAACGCGCGGGCGTGCCCGTGTCGGTGTGCGGCGAGATGGCGGGTGATCCGGCACTGACGCGCCTGTTGCTCGGCATGGGACTCACCGAGTTCTCGATGCACCCGAGCCAGTTGCTGGTCGTGAAGCAGGAAGTGCTGCGTTCGCATCTGAAAACGCTCGAGAAGCCGGTTGCCGATGTGCTGGCTTCGTTCGAACCGGAAGAGGTGCAGGCGGCGCTCAAACGTGTGGCGCAGGCTTGAAAAGTGCCCACGCTGGGGTGTAAACGTAAAAAACACCGCAACGAGCGGTGTTTTTTGTCCTCACGTATTGCGCCGTTCAGCGCTGCGACTCAATGCTGCTGCCCGCACACCGGGCAATCCGGCTGACGTGCAATGCGCATGGTGTTCCATTCCATACGCATTGAATCGAGCATCATCAGGCGACCGATCAGCGGCGTGCCCATGCCGCCGATCACCTTCAACGCCTCGGCCGCCTGCATCGATCCGATGATGCCGACCGTCGGCGCGAACACGCCCATCGTCGAACACGCGACTTCCTCGAACGCTTGATCTTCAGGGAACACGCACGCGTAGCAGGGCGACGCTTCGTCGCGAAAATTGAACGTGCTGATCTGGCCGTCGAATCGCAACGCCGCGCCCGACACGAGCGGCACGCGGTGCTTCACGCATGCTCGATTGATCGCGTGACGCGTCGCGAAGTTGTCGGTGCAGTCGAGCACGACGGTAGCGTGCGGCACCTCGCGATCGAGCCATGCGTCATCGATGCGCTCCGCTATCGCGTTCACCTTCACTTCGGGATTGAGTTGAGCGATCGCGTCGCGCCCCGACTCCACCTTTGCGCGACCAATCGAGGCCGTCACGTGCAGGATTTGCCGTTGCAGATTGGTGAGGTCGACCGTGTCGCCATCGACCAGTGTGAGCCGCCCGACGCCAGCCGCCGCCAGATACATTGCAGCGGGAGACCCCAATCCGCCCGCGCCGACGATGATCGCGTGTGCGTCGATAAAACGCTGCTGCGCCTCGATGCCGATTTCGTCGACGAGGATATGACGGGAATAGCGAAGGAGTTGATCGTCGTTCATGGCGGCAGCGCGTGGGTGAATCGCGCAGTGTGACGCAGGCGGAGAGACTGCGGTGCGTGTGCTGGTTATAGCTATTCTAATCGCGCACGGTGAAGGTGTTGCGAGGAGCGGAAGGGCCTTCGCAGCGAGGCTGCGAAGGCCCGTGAAGCCAACGAACGAGGCTTAGTTCGCCGGCGTAGCTGCCGAAGCGCCGGCCGGGGCGGACGCGCCCGGCACCGGTTGCGTCGGCTTGACCGCAACCGGTGCGGACGCCGATGTACCCGGCTTGCTCTGTGCGAGACGGCGCTCGCTCAGCGACTTCGATTCCTGAACCGGTTTGCCTTCCAGCTTGTTCAGCGCCTGTTGCAGCATGAAGTCGTCGCTTGAACCGAATTCCACCGGCTTGCGGTCACGATCTTTCTGACGCTGTTCGGGCGTCTTCTTGTCGTTTTGCTCCTCGAGGATGCGCAACTGTTCCATGCGGTCCGATTCGCGCTGTTCCGCTTCCTTCTTCTCGTTCGGATCCTGCGTGTTGGCCAGGTGGTTCGAGTAGTCGACTTCGCGGGTAACCAGTGCGTCGTCCGGATCGCCTTCCGCGTATTGATCCACCGCGATGTCAGGACGGATACCCTTGTTCTGGATCGAACGACCGCTCGGCGTGTAGTAGTACGCCGTGGTCAGACGCAGCGCCGTGTCGGCGGTCATTGGACGAACGGTTTGCACCGAGCCCTTGCCGAACGTGGTCTTGCCGACGATCAGCGCACGATGCTGGTCCTGCAGCGCGCCCGCGACGATTTCCGACGCCGAAGCCGAGTACGCGTTGGTCAGCACGATCATCGGCACGGTCTTGAAGATCGGCGCTTCGTCCTTCAGCGGATCGCTGTCGAAAGATTGCAGACGGTAGTTGTCGTAGGTGTCGCGATACACCTGTTTCGAATCCGGAATCTGGCCGTTGGTTGACACCACAACCGAATTCGGCGGCAGGAACGCGCCGGCCACGCCGACCGCGCTTTGCAACAGACCGCCGCCGTTGTTGCGCAGGTCGAGCACGAGGCCCTTCAGATTCGGCTGCTGACGCGCGATGTCCTGCAGTCTTGCTGCGAGGTCAGGCGTAGTGCGCTCCTGGAAGCTCGTAATACGGATGTACGCGTAGCCCGGCGCCAGAATTTTCATCTTGACCGACTGCACCTTGATGATTGCGCGAGTCACGGTGAGCGGGAACGTGCGGTCGTCGGTCTTGCGGAAGATCGTAAGCGTGACCTTGGTACCCGGATCGCCGCGCATCTGTTTCACAGCCTGGTCCAATGTCATGCCGCGCACCGGCTTGTCGTTGATGCGCGTGATCAGGTCGCCCGGACGAATGCCGGCGCGAAACGCGGGTGTGTCTTCGATCGGCGAGATCACCTTGATCAGGCCGTCTTCCGATGAAATCTCAATGCCGAGACCCGCGAAGCGACCCTTGGTCTGTTCCTGCAATTCCTCGTAATCGGTCTTGTCGAGATACGACGAGTGCGGGTCGAGGCTCGATACCATGCCTTTGATGGCGGCGGTGAGGAGCTTTTTATCGTCGACCGGTTCGACATATTCGTGCTTGATCTGCCCGAATACTTCGGCGAAGAGCCTGAGCTGGTCCAGCGGAAGCGGGGTGGCTGCGGCGCTGGCGGGCTGCTGGGCCGAAGCGGAAAGTTGCAGGGTTGCAAATACACCGGTAGCAAGGCCCGCGGCAATCAGGCCGATATTTTTCAGGTTCTTTCGCATAGAGTCTGTTGCGGTCGGAAGCGCGTGGCAGCGTCGATAGAGATAGGGACGGACAAGTATAACTGCACACCCGCCCACTCAGGGCGCAGCGCAGGCAATCGAGATTCGACAGCCGAGGCCGCAGCTGGTTCGTGAGATCGTAACCTTCGCTGCAAAGTAATGTGCGGTAACAGGCGGGACGGGAGACATGGCGCGTTGTCGGACCGACCACGAGACTCGGGCCACGCAAGCCGGTATGCATTGCCGGCTGGCGCAGCCCGAGGAACGCCATGCCGCTGCATGCATGGCGCCAACATGGCAGGGAGATGGCGGATCAGCCAGCGGCCTTGCCTTGCTTTGCCACGGCAGCCTGCGCCTTCGCGATCGCATCCTGGTCGCCGAGATAGTAGTGTTTGATCGGCTTCAGGTCGGCGTCCAGTTCATACACGAGCGGTACGCCATTAGGAATATTCAGGCCGACGATGTCGTCGTCCGAAATATTGTCGAGGTACTTCACCAGCGCGCGGATCGAATTGCCGTGCGCGGCGATCACCACGTTGCGGCCGCCCTTGATGGCCGGCGCGATCGACTCGTTCCACAGCGGCAGTACGCGCGCCACCGTGTCCTTGAGGCACTCGGTGAGCGGCAACTGCTCGCGCGGCACCTTGGCATAGCGCGGGTCGTTGTACGGCGCGCGTTCGTCCGACGCGTCGAGCGGCGGCGGCGGCGTGTCGTAGCTGCGGCGCCAGATCAGCACCTGTTCGTCGCCGAATCTGGCGGCGGTTTCCGCCTTGTTCAAACCGGACAGACCGCCATAGTGGCGTTCGTTCAGCCGCCACGAATGCACGACCGGGATATACATCTGATCCATCTGGTCCTGCACGTGCCACAGCGTGCGAATCGCGCGCTTGAGCACCGAGGTGTAGGCGATATCGAACGCGTAGCCTGATTGCTTCAGCAGCAGACCCGCCTGCTGCGCCTCGCGATTACCCTGCTCCGTCAGGTCGACGTCGACCCAGCCCGTGAAGCGGTTTTCCTTGTTCCACGTCGATTCGCCGTGGCGGATGAGAACGAGTTTGTACATGAGATTGCCGGTCGGTAGTGGGGAAGCAGTAAGCGTTGCGGGGTCCGTGGAAGGAGCGCCGCCATCGCGTCAGGTGGTTATTTTATAATGGCTGGATTGCCCTTTTCGATTTCTCTCTTTTTCGGCGGATTTTCCGTGAAGTTTTTCACTGATTACACAAACCTTGTACTGATCGCGATCGTCCTCATCTCCGGCGGACTGCTGCTGTGGCCGACCATCAGCCGGCGCGGCCGTGGCGGCCTGTCAGCCGCTGAAGCCACGCAACTGATCAACCGGCGCAATGCGGCGGTGATCGATCTGCGGCCATCCGCGGAATATGCCAAGGGGCACCTGCCCGCGGCACGGCATCTCGAATTCGCGGAATTGCAGGCCAAAGTCGCGCAGCTCGTGAAGAACAAAACCAATCCGGTGCTGCTGGTTTGCCAGAATGGCCAGCAGTCGAACAAGGCAGCGCGTATCGTGCAGGATGCGGGATATGCGGAAGTCCACGTTCTCGACGGCGGTGTCGACGCATGGCAGAAAGCCGGCATGCCGGTCGTGAAGCAGCAGGTCGTGAAACAAGGAGCAGCCAAGTGAACAAAGTGATCATGTACAGCACCCAGGTGTGCCCGTATTGCCAGATGGCCGAACGTCTTTTAAAGTCGCGCGGCGTCGAGCACATCGAAAAGGTACTGATCGACAAGGATCCGGCCCGGCGTGAAGAAATGATGACCCGGACCGGTCGTCGCACGGTGCCGCAGGTGTTCATCGGCGAGACGCATGTCGGCGGCTACGACGACCTGTCCGCGCTCGATCGCGCGGGCGGTCTGACGCCTTTGCTCGAAGCTACGGCTTGAAGTCATTGCCGGAAGTCATTGCTGAATCCACTGCCTGAATCGCGCGCCAGCCGGCGCGCAGACCGGCGGACTCGACACACTGGCGCAGCGCCGCCCTGGCAGGCCGGCAATGCGTCGCAACGATCTGGCGGCCCGTGAAAATCATGGGCTGCCGTTACGCCTATCTATTTGGGATCCCCCATCATGTCCGACGAGAATAATCAGCCGTTCTTCAACATCCAGCGTATCTATCTGAAGGACATGTCCCTCGAGCAGCCAAATTCGCCGGGCATCTTCCTCGAGCAGGAAATGCCGTCGGTGGAAGTGGAAGTCGACGTAAAGGCCGAGCGCCTCGCCGACACCGTGTTCGAAATCCTCGTCACGGGCACCGTCACGGCCAAAGTGTCGGACAAGGTTGCTTTCCTGATCGAAGCCAAGCAAGCCGGCATTTTCGACATCCGCAACATTCCGGCTGAACAGATCGATCCGCTCGTCGGCATTGCCTGCCCGACCATCCTGTTTCCGTACCTGCGCTCGAATATTGCAGACGCCATCACGCGCGCCGGTTTCCCGCCGATCCACCTCGCCGAAATCAACTTCCAGGCACTGTACGAGCAGCGCCTTGCGCAGCTTGGCGGCCAGGAAGGCGCGGCGCAGAACGGCGTCGCGCACTAACCGGTCACAGGCAGTGCCGGCTATGAAGGTGGCTGTACTCGGCGCCGGCGCGTGGGGAACAGCCCTCGCCGGCCATCTGGCCGCGCGTCACGACACGGTGCTGTGGGCGCGCGAGCCCGCACTCGTCGCCGACCTCACCGCTTCGCACGAAAACGCCCGCTATCTGGCGGGCGTTGCTTTGCCGGCGTCGCTTCGCTACGAAGCGGACCTCGCCGCCGCGCTCGGCCACGCGCCTGGCGAAAGTGCGCTCTGCGTCGTCGCCACGCCGGTGGCGGGATTGCGAGGTCTGTTCCAGGCCATGCGTGCCGCGGGCAAGGTGCCGGCGAACATCGTGTGGTTGTGCAAAGGCTTTGAAGCGGACTCGCAGTTGCTGCCGCATCAGGTGGTGGCCGCCGAACTGCCCGAGCACGCCAGCAACGGCGTGCTGTCCGGTCCGAGCTTCGCGCGGGAAGTGGGGCAGGGCCTGCCGGTTGCGCTGACCATCGCGAGTGCGTCGGCGGCCTGTCGCGAGCGTACGGTCGCGGCGTTTCATCACGGCGCCATGCGCATCTATACCGGCGACGACCTCGTCGGCGTGGAAGTGGGCGGTGCGGTGAAAAACGTGCTGGCCATTGCAACGGGTATCGCCGACGGTCTCGGGCTTGGCCTGAATGCCCGGGCCGCGCTGATCACACGCGGTCTCGCGGAAATGTCGCGGCTTGGCGTGACGCTCGGCGGACGCGCGGAGACGTTCACGGGTTTGACCGGCTTGGGTGACCTGATTCTCACCGCCACGGGCGATCTGTCGCGCAATCGCACGGTGGGTGTGCAGCTTGCCAGCGGTCGTTCGCTGAACGAGATTCTCGGCGGGCTGGGCCATGTCGCCGAAGGCGTGCGTTGCGCGCAGGCCGTACTTGGCATCGCTCGCGCCCATTCGATCGAGATGCCGATCACACAGGCGGTCTGCGCCGTGCTATTCGACGCGGTGGCGCCCCGCGACGCCGTCAGCGCGCTGTTGCGGCGCGACTCAAAAGCTGAATAAGCGTTGTCGATCAGCCGTTTAGCGCTGTATTGCGCTGAACGGCTGCTTTCTGTCGCTGTCCACGTTTTCATCGACGCTTCGGATCAGCGAGGTTCTCATGCTCAGATTCAACCAGTGCACGCTGGAAGCCCGCGTGGTGGACATCACCACGCTCGACGTGGATGCCATCGTCAACGCGGCGAATACGTCGCTGATGGGCGGCGGCGGCGTGGACGGCGCGATTCACCGCGCGGCCGGCAAGCAGCTGGTGCGCGAATGCGAGACGCTCGGCGGTTGCGCGACCGGCGACGCCAAAGTCACACGCGGTTACGACCTGCCGGCAAAGCACGTGATTCACGCGGTGGGTCCCGTGTGGCGCGGCGGGGCGCATGGCGAGGCCGATCTGCTCGCCTCCTGCTACCAGCGTTCAATGGAGGCGGCGCGGGCCGCGCATTGCACGAGCATCGCGTTTCCGGCGATCAGCTGTGGCGTGTACCGTTTTCCCGCCAACAAAGCCGTGCCGATCGCGGTCAGCACCGTGCTCGAAACCTTGCCGCACACGCCGCAAATCGAGCGGGTAATCTTCGCCTGCTTCGACGAAGCAATGTTGGCGCGCTATGAAACCGAACTGAAAAGGCGTCAGGCGCCGCCCTCGAAGCCCATTTGACGCCACGCTTCGAATACCACGATAGCAACGGAATTCGAGAGATTCAGGCTGCGATTGCCCGGCCGCATCGGCAAGCGCACGCGCTGCGGGTTCTCGAACTGGTCGAGTACGCCGTCGGGCAGGCCGCGCGTTTCAGCGCCGAACACGAACCAGTCGCCGGCGTGAAACGCGTGCTCGTGAAAACGCCCGGCGCCGCGGGTGGTAAAGGCGAACATCCGGGCTGGGTCAGGCGACTCTTTCGCGATGAACGCCGACCAGTCGGCATGCACGTTCATCTGCGCGTACTCGTGATAGTCGAGGCCCGCGCGGCGCAGCTTGGCGTCGTCGAGTGGAAAGCCGAGCGGTTCGATCAGATGCAAACGTGCGCCGGTATTCGCGCACAGGCGGATGACATTGCCGGTGTTCGGCGGAATTTCGGGTTCTACGAGAACGACATTGAACATGGCGAGATTGGTTGAAAACTAGTTTTTTGGCGTGCGCAGCGCGACGAAGCTGGTGACGCGTCGCGCGCCTGCCGCCTTCAGCGTGCGGGCCAGCGCTTCGAGCGTGGCGCCGGTCGTCATCACATCGTCGACGATACCCACGTGCAAGCCTTGCACCGCAACCGCCACCTGAAACGCGCGGCCCACGTTGAGCCGGCGTGCGTCGAGGTCGAGCCGGGATTGCGGCGCCGTGTGGATCACGCGCCGCACCAGCGTTGCTTCGCCGCGAACCTGAAGCGCGCGAGCGAGCGGTCTGGCAATCTGCCACGCCTGGTTGTAGCCGCGCTCGACCAGACGTCTGCGTGCAAGCGGAACGGGCGCGATGACATCCGGGCGCTCGTCGGCGGTTTGCCAGGTGTCTAGCGCGAGGCGCGCGAGACGTTGTGCGAATTCGTCGGCCAGCATCAGCCGGGCGCGGAATTTCAGGCCGACTGCGAGCGTGTCGAGCGGCGCACGGTAGTCGGCGAGCGCGAATGTCGCGTCGAACGGCGGCGGCTCGCGCGTACAGTCAGGGCACAGATACTTCAGAGGCGCCACGCGCCGCCCGGACGCGAGCGGCAGCGCGCAAGCAACGCAGCGAAGCCGGCCTTCGTTCCAGTGAGCGTCGTCGCAATCCCCGCACAACGTGTTATGCGACAAATTGCCGCATAACGCGCACAGATTCGGCAGCGCGGCGTGCATCACGCGGGGCCAGGCCGAACGCACCCTGCGCGCGAACTGCGCAATGGATCGACCGCACGACGACGAAATTTGCCGCAATGGCATGTGTGGACCGCCCGCGAGGGCCTATCACGCTGAATGGAAGGAAGCGAACGAGTATACTTCCTGCTTCACGCCAGCACGACACCCATGTCCCCAACAACCGCTCAATCTGGCCGTCCGGCCTATGATTCCCGGCGCCTGCGGCGGATTTTCGACCGCCGTGCCGCGACTTTCGACGACGTCGCGTTCCTGCCGCGCGAGATTGCGCAGCGCATGCGTGAGCGTCTCGACTACATCAAGGTCGCGCCATCGAGCGTGCTCGACGCCGGCTGCGGCGCCGGCGAGGACATCCCCGCATTGCGCGAACGCTTCCCGGAAGCGCCGGTGTTCGGCTCCGACCTGTCGCACGGCATGCTCGTCCGTGCATTGCAGCATGACTCGGGCGACACGAGCTGGCGGCGCTTTCTGCCCGCATCGATCGGCAAGGCGCTCGGCGCGCGCGGGCCCCGCTTCGCACAGGCCGATTTCTCGGCGCTGCCGTTCGCGGCCGGCGCGTTCGAGTTCGTCTGGTCCAATCTCGCGTTGCACTGGCATTCGCGCCCCGATCTCGTGTTTCCCGAATGGCAGCGTGTGCTGAAAGTGAACGGCCTGCTCATGTTCAGCACGCTCGGCCCCGACTCGCTCAAGGAGTTGCGCGGCGCGTATGCGGAGGTCGAGGCCGCGCATGGCGTCACGTCGCGCAAACATGTGATCGACTTCGTCGACATGCATGATCTCGGGGATATGCTGGTGGAAAGCGGCTTCGAAATCCCGGTGATGGACCAGGAGACGCTCACCATCACCTACAAGTCACCCGGGTCGCTGCTTGCCGACGTGCGTCGCTGGGGCGCTTATCCGTTCGAGCGCGAAGCCGTGCCTGGCGCGGCGGCGCGCCGGTTGCACAAGGCATTGCTCGCAGCGCTCGAGGCGGGCCGGCGCGCCGACGGCACGATCGCGCTGACGTTCGAAGTGATCTACGGACACGCATGGAAGGCTGTGCCGCGCACCACGGCGGAAGGTCACGGAATCGTACGGATCGAGGATATCGGCAGGGGTTCTGCAAGGAATCGGTGAGCAATCGGTGAGCAATCGGCGAGGCGTAAAGAGGGCATCTGTTATGCCTGAAATTACCGCTTCGACAGACGCACAAAAGCCGCGTCAAAATGGCGCGGAGGCTTGTCGCAAGGGGCTTGTGGGCCGATCGGCGCTTGCTTGTGGATGCTATGGATCGCGCCTATAATGCGTCAGTTTGTCGCCCGGCGTTCCCACATTTGGGGCGACAGGCCCGAGGCTAAGGGCTGCAGCAGGAGAAGCGCGGCAGTGATCGAGCGGGCCCGGTGTCCGGGGCTGCAAAACATGTCGCAGGCAGTGCGTGGATTGGAGACAATCGGCAGGAGGCAGCGGTGGGTGCATCTGATCTGCTGGCGAATTCGGAACCGGTTCTGCAAGACTGGACGATGAAACGCAACTGTTCGATATCGCCGCGGCAGTTCGTGTATTTCTATGTGTCGCTTGCGTTGTTCTCGTTGGCCATTGCTTTCATGCTGGTACTGGTCGGCGCGTGGCTGGTGTTGCCGTTCACCGGCGTCGAATTGCTTGCGGTAGGCATTGCGTTTGCCATTTATGCGCGTCATGCGGTGGATTACGAGCGTATCCGGCTGTTTCCAAATCGGCTCGTCATCGAGCAGGTCAGCGCCGATCGGCTCACGCAGTTCGAATTCAATCCGCGCTGGGTGCGGATCGAGGCGGGCGCAACGCCGCGTGACCAGATCAAACTGGTCTCGCGCGGGCAGACGATCATGATCGGGCAACATCTCGCGCAGTATCGGCGCGCGCAGTTCGCAGGCGAACTGCGCATGTGGCTCGCACGTTGTTAGAACGTGCCGGGCACGCGCCGTTCACGGGGAGCGCGGGAGTGCCTGCCGGCGGGGTCGAGGGTTTGAATGGAAATTTTGGGTAAGGAAGCTATGAAAACAATCAAGCGAGCCCTCATGGGTGTGCTGGCGATGAGCGGACTGCTTTTCGCCGGCGCGGCCCTGGCAGTGGGCGATGTTCCGGGCGGCCCTGCCGTCAACGAGATCAATCTCCAGCCGCCTGCGACCAAAATCGCTGAGGAGCTTTTCAGCCTCCACATGTTCATGCTGGTTCTGTGCCTCGTCATCTTCGTCGGCGTGTTCGGCGTGATGTTCTATTCGATCTTCGCGCACCGCAAATCGAAAGGCCATAAGGCTTCCAATTTCCACGAAAGCACCACGGTCGAAATCATCTGGACGATCGTGCCGTTCATCATTGTCGTGCTGATGGCGCTGCCCGCCACCAGGACGGTGGTCGCAATGAAAGACACCACGAATGCCGACGTCACCATCAAGGTCACCGGCTATCAGTGGAAGTGGGGCTACGACTACGTGAAGGGCCCGGGCGAGGGCATCAACTTCCTGTCCACGCTGGCCACCCCGCGTGCCGAGACCGACGGTCGTGAACCGATTTCCACTACGTATCTGCAGGAAGTGGACAACCCGCTCGTTGTCCCCGTCAACAAGAAAATCCGCATCATTACCACCGCGAACGACGTGGTCCACTCCTGGTACGTGCCCGCCTTCGGCGTGAAGCAGGACGCGATTCCGGGTTTCGTGCGCGACACCTGGTTCAAGGCCGACAAGACCGGCACGTTCCGCGGCTTCTGTACTGAACTCTGCGGCAAGGAACACGCGTTCATGCCGGTCGTAGTCGAAGTGCTGTCGGCAGACGACTACGCGAAGTGGGTCGACGCGCAGAAGAAAAAAATGGCGGCGGGTCAGGACGATCCGAACAAGACGTACACCATGGCCGAACTGATGGACCGGGGCGGTAAGGTCTACGCTGCGAACTGCGCGGTCTGTCACCAGCCGACCGGTAAGGGCGCGGGCGCATTCCCGGCGCTCGACGGCAGCAAGATCGCCAACGGCGCGATCGCCGAACACGTGAGTCTCGTGCTGAAGGGCAAGAACGCCATGCCGTCGTGGGCGCCTACGTTGAACGACGTCGAGATTGCGTCGGTCATCACGTACGAACGTAATTCGTGGGGCAACCACACGGGTGACATGCTCCAGCCGAAGCAGGTGGCGGACGCCCGCAATGGCAAACTGCCGGAAGGCGGCAACCATCTGGCGGACGCAGGCGCGGCGGGTGCGGCGAGCGGCGCGGCGGCAGGCGGTGCCGAAGCGGCATCCGGCGCGGCGGCGGCTGCGGACGCATCCGGCGCGCAAGCGGCCGGGGCGGGGTCGGACAGCGCGGCGTCGCAGGCGGCTTTGCCGGCCAGCGTCTACTTCGACTCGGGCAAGAGCACGTTGCCGGCCGACGCGAAAGCGGCGGTCGAGGCGGCCGCGGCCTACGCGAAGGCGCACCCGGATGCACGATTCGCCGTGTCGGGCTTTACCGACGCCACCGGTTCCGCCGACCTCAACGCGAAGCTTGCGAAGAGCCGTGCAGAAGCCGTGCGCGACGCAATGAAAGCAGCCGGCATCGCCGAAGATCATATTATCTTGAAGAAGCCGGAAACGATCACGGGCAGCAGCGACGCGAAAGAAGCCCGGCGTGTTCAGATCAGTCCGGCTGCCTGACGTGTTCCTGGTCAGCACCGCAGTATTCGCATTAGGAGATTGTCATGTCTAGCATCGGACACGATGTAACAGCGGGCCACGAGCACGTACACGGCGACCACGCCCACGAAACGCCGCATGGCTGGCGTCGGTGGTTGTTCGCGACCAATCACAAGGACATCGGTACGCTGTACCTGATCTTCTCGTTCACCATGTTCCTCTCAGGGGGCGTGATGGCGCTGATGATCCGTGCTGAACTGTTCGAGCCGGGCCTGCAGATCATGCGTCCCGAATTCTTCAACCAGCTAACCACCATGCATGGGCTGATCATGGTGTTCGGCGCGATCATGCCGGCGTTCGTCGGCTTCGCGAACTGGATGGTGCCGCTGCAGATCGGCGCATCGGACATGGCCTTCGCGCGCATGAACAACTTCAGCTTCTGGCTGCTGCCGGTTGCCGCGGTGCTGCTCGTCGGTTCGTTCTTCGCACCCGGCGGCGCGACCGCCGCAGGCTGGACGCTGTACGCGCCGCTCTCCACGCAGATGGGCCCCGGCATGGACTTCGCGATTTTCGCGGTCCACCTGATGGGCGCGTCGTCGATCATGGGCGGGATCAACATTGTCGTGACGATCCTGAACATGCGCGCACCCGGACTCACGCTGATGAAAATGCCGATGTTCGTGTGGACGTGGCTGATTACCGCGTACCTGCTGATCGCCGTCATGCCGGTTCTGGCGGGCGCGATTACCATGGTCCTGTTCGATCG
Source organism: Paraburkholderia sp. PREW-6R (assembly GCF_039621805.1). Lineage (NCBI taxonomy): Bacteria > Pseudomonadati > Pseudomonadota > Betaproteobacteria > Burkholderiales > Burkholderiaceae > Paraburkholderia > Paraburkholderia sp. PREW-6R. The sequence continues at coordinate 336,962 of NZ_CP155073.1, forward strand.
TCACTTCGGCACGTCGTTCTTCAACGCGGCAGGCGGCGGCGACCCGGTCATGTACCAGCACATCTTCTGGTTCTTCGGGCACCCCGAGGTGTACATCATGATCTTGCCGGCGTTCGGGATCGTGTCGCAGGTGATTCCGGCGTTCTCGCGCAAGCCGCTGTTCGGCTATAGCTCGATGGTGTACGCAACGTCGTCGATCGCGATCCTGTCGTTCATGGTGTGGGCGCACCACATGTTCGCGACCGGCATGCCGGTCACGGGCCAGCTGTTCTTCATGTACGCCACCATGCTGATCGCCGTGCCGACGGGCGTGAAGGTGTTCAACTGGGTCGCGACAATGTGGCGCGGTTCACTGAGCTTCGAAACGCCGATGCTGTTCGCAGTAGGCTTCCTGATCGTGTTCACGTTCGGTGGTCTGTCGGGGCTGATGCTGGCCATGGCGCCGCTCGATATCCAGTACCACGGCACTTATTTCGTGGTGGCGCACTTCCACTACGTCCTGGTGGCGGGTTCGCTGTTCGCGCTGTTCTCCGGCTGGTACTACTGGGCGCCGAAATGGACCGGCTGGATGTACAACGAAACGCGCGGCAAGATCCATTTCTGGGCGTCGCTGTTCTTCTTCAACCTCGCGTTCCTGCCGATGCACTTCGTCGGTCTCGCAGGTATGCCGCGTCGTTATGCTGACTACCCGGCGCAGTTCACCGACTGGAATCAGGTCATCTCGATCGGCGCGTTCGGCTTCGGTCTGGCCCAGGTGTACTTTCTGTTCGCGGTCGCACTGCCGGCTTATCGCGGCGGCGGCGAGCTCGAAAAGGCAAGCGACAAGCCGTGGGACGGCGCAACGGGCCTCGAATGGACCGTGCCGAGCCCGGCTCCGTTCCACACATTTGAAAACCCGCCGACCGTCGAATGACAGCGGTCAGCGAGTGAGCCGGTTCCGGTGCCGATCCGTCGACATGTTTGCAGAGCGTTCGAACTGTGCGGTCAGCAGCGGAACCGGGCAGCCGCCGCGGCGGCGAGCCCGGCGCGATGAAAGACCCAAAACTGGCACCCAGAAACTCGCATTCAGATATTCAGGCATGACGCGCAATCCACAGGAAAGACGGTCGCCGGAGCAGATTCGCGCGGGCAACAGGCGGATAGGGTTGGTGATGCTGGCTATCGCGGCGTTCTTTTTCGCGAGCGTCATCATCAAACAGGTCTGGTTTTCCTGATCGGGCGAACCAGGCTTGCTTGCAGGTTTGTTGAGGAACGAGATGTCGATGCAACCCCCGGCCCAGGCCGATCGCTCTTTTAACCGGTCCATGCTGATCAAGCTGTTCATCGTCGCGTTGATGATGTTCGGTTTCGGTTTTGCGCTGGTGCCGATGTATCGCGCGATCTGCCAGATCACCGGCATCAACAATCTCGTGCAGCGCGACGCCACGGCGCGCGAGGCGAAGAATACGCAGGTCGACACGAGCCGCACGATTTCGATCGAGTTCGATGCGAACGCGCGCGGCCCGCTGGGTTTCAAGCCGGAGCAACGGAGTCTGGACGTGCATCCGGGCGAGGTCACAACGGTGATGTACGAGGTCAGCAACGAACAGGCACGCACGATTCAGGCGCAAGCGATTCCGAGCTATGCGCCGAAGCAGGCCACTGAGTACTTCAAGAAAATCGAGTGTTTTTGCTTTACGCAGCAGACTTTGACGGCGAACCAGACGAGGCGGATGCCGGTGGTGTTCGTGGTCGATCCGAAGCTGCCGAAGGACGTGAAGACGATCACGCTGTCGTACACGTTCTTCGAACTGAACACGCCGGCGGCGGCGCAAGCCGGCGGCGCGGCACCCGCGGCGAACAATACGGCTGCGGCCACCCCCGCCAATCCCGCATGACGGTGCGAACCGAAGGCGAAGGAAGACAGGACAAGATGGGCGATAACGGCGGCACGCCGCGCAAGAGCAGTTTCGGTCAGTCGATGCGCGCTGTGTTCTGGTCGTTTTTTGGAGTTCGCAAGCGCCGCGATCTGGAGGCGGACGCCACGCAGCTCAATCCGCTGCATGTAATCGCAGCCGCGTTGATCTGTGCGGCAATCTTCATCGTGGCGCTGATTCTGATCGTGCGTGTGGTCGTCGGTTGATGCATCGGGCCAGGCAAGGCCCACGAATTAGAGAGACGCGGCGCGGTATCGACGCGCCGCCGAGACACAGCCGGAATTTCCGGAACAACTGGACTGAAGTGGAGAATCAAGAATGAGCGGTCAAAACGAGAGCCCGTACTACTTCGTACCGCATCCGTCGCGGCATCCGATCAGCGCCGCCCTTGGGTTGCTGGTCATGCTCGGATCGCTGGCGGCCTGGATTAACGAACATGACTGGGCGCCGGTCGGCGTCGTCGTCGGTCTGTTGTGGCTGCTCTTCACGCTATGGCACTGGTTTGGCGACGCAATCGCCGAGTCCGAAGGCGGCATGTACGGCAAGAACGTCGACAAGTCGTACCGCTGGAGCATGAGCTGGTTTATTTTCTCCGAGGTCATGTTCTTCGGCGCCTTCTTCGGCGCACTGTTCTACGCGCGTCAAATTGCCCTGCATGAACTCGGCAGCCTCGACTACAAACTGATCTGGCCGGACTTCTCGGCGGTGTGGCCGAACAATGGCCCAGCTGCACTGGTCTCCACCTTCAAGTCGATGCAGCCGTGGCCGGTGCCGACCATCAATACGGCGCTGCTGCTGTCGTCGGGCGCGACGCTCACCGTGTCGCACCACGCGCTGCGGGAGAATCATCGCCGCAAAGCGATCATCTGGCTGGCGGCAACGCTGGTGCTGGGCGTCTGCTTCCTGTTCCTGCAAGGGTTCGAGTACTTCCATGCGTACAACGAACTGAACCTCACGCTGTCTTCGGGCGTGTATGGGTCCACCTTCTTCCTGCTCACCGGATTTCACGGTTTTCACGTGTTTCTCGGCGGCACGATGCTCGCCGTGGTGCTGGTCCGCATGATTCGCGGACACTTCACGGCGGATCATCACTTCGCGTTTGAAGGCGCCGCGTGGTACTGGCACTTTGTCGACGTGGTATGGCTGGGTTTGTACGTCGTGGTGTACTGGCTGTAACGCAGTCTGGCCTGCACTCCCGGCAACGGATGCAACTGCAGGCTTCCCTCGCTAACGCTCGATGCGGGCGCAGCGCGAGGGCAGTAGACGGAACATGATGCAGCGCCGCCCTCGACCCTGTCAGGGCGGCGTTTTGTTTGGCGGCGGTCTTGCCTGGTGGAGAGGTTGTGCGGCGTCCGCGCCGCGTTGGCCGGCGAGAATGGCGGCTGAAAGAAGGACCAGGCTCAGCGTCCGTAAGGAATGCCGGTCGACTGGATCCAGCCCATCCAGTGAGCGAACAGGATGAACAGGAACAGCGAGATCGACAGGCCAACACGCGTGGCCAGCGACCAGACCATCCGCTTGGTTTTGCCTTTGTCATGCATCATGAAGTACAACGCCGACACCATGCTGGCGATGATCAGGACGAAGGCGATGGGAACGAGAATGTGCATGGAACCAACTGAAACCAGAAAGCGCAGCGGCAGGAAGTTCATTATCGCACCGCGCGCGGGGCTCTGCCGCAGGTTGCCGATGATGCCGAACGTGGCGGCAGGGCGTGCCCAATGAAGTTTCGCCTTGTTCCGGTATTGCTGATACTGCTGGTGGTTGCCGTGACGGTGCGGCTCGGATTCTGGCAACGCAGTCGCGCGCTTCAGAAGGAAGCACTCGAAGCACAGATCACCCAGTTCGAGCATGGGCCCGCGCAGACGGTCGGCGCTGTGCCGGTCCCGTTGAAGCAGATCGAGTTTCATCGCGTGAAGGCGCGCGGCAGCTTCGTCGCGGATAAGGTCGTGTATCTGGATAATCGTCCGTATAACGATCAGCCGGGCTTTTACGTCGTGATGCCTTTTAAACTCGCGAGCGGCGGTTATGTGCTGGTCAACCGCGGCTGGCTGCCGCGCAACATGAATAATCGCGAGACGATCGCGCCGTACACGACGCCGCAGGGCGAGATCGAAATCGAAGGCATTGCGCGCGCCGACGCGTCGCGCGCTTTCGAGTTGGGAAACGGCGGTTCGGCCGCGCATCAGCCGATCCGTCAGAATCTGGACACGGCGGCCTACGCTGCGGAAACCGGCTTGCCGTTACAGCCATTCGTGATCCAGCAACTGAGCGACGACGGCGACAAGCTCGTACGTGACTGGCCTGCGCCGACGAACGGCGTCGAACGCAATTATGGCTATATGCTCCAGTGGTGGGGCATGGCGCTCGCGGCGCTCGGCTTCGGCCTGTATGCCGCGCGCCGTGCGGCGAAGAAACAGCACGCGCCGGGCGTGTGATGCAGGCACGCGGCGTATGGCTTCAACCAGAGCCACGCGTCGCGCAATCATTGAAAGAGGTCCATGTAGTGTCGACGCAATCTCCCCGTTCGCCGCAAGCCGGCAAGCCCGCTGCGGCCGCTTCGCGCGCAGCGCCTGCATCGTCGAACGCAATGCCGGGCCAGCCCAATGGCAAAGGCTCGTGGCAGCGCGGCCGCTGGGTGCTGCTGCTGGTCGCGATCATCTGCGCGGCGCCGATTGCCGTGTCGTACTTCACGTATTACGTGATTAAGCCGACGGGCGGCACTACGAGCTATGGCTCGCTGGTCGAGCCGCAGCGGCCAATCCCCGAAGCGATCGTGGCGACGGGCGAAGACGGTAAGCCCGTGAAGCTCGCGTCGCTGCGCGGACACTGGCTGATGATTTCCGTCGACGGCAGCGCGTGCGATAAATCCTGCGCCACGAAGCTGTATTTCATGCGGCAAATCCGCGCAGCTCAGGGCCCGGAACGCGAGCGTGTCGTGGAAGTGTGGCTGCGCACCGATGCACACAACGTCCCCGACGTGATACAAAAGGCGTATCCCGACACCGACATGCTGATCGCCGATCCGGCGCAGGTGTCTGCATGGTTGCCCGTTGACGCCGGCACGAAAGTCACCGACCACATCTATCTGGTCGATCCAAACGGCAATCTGATGATGCGGTTTCCGAAAGACCCGAACCCGAGCAAGATCAAGGGTGACCTGACCAAGCTGCTGAAGTGGTCGCGCATCGGTTGATGCCGCAATCCAGGTAAAAGAGATGTTCGTACTGCAATTGGCCTTGATCGGCTTGTGTATCGCGTTGTTGCCGCTGTCCTACGTGTGGGTCAAGGCCGACGACAACAAATTCCGCAAGCTGGTCTGGCTCACCACCTTTCTCACGCTCGATCTGGTGATGTTCGGCGGCTTCACGCGCCTCACCGATTCGGGGCTCGGCTGTCCGGACTGGCCGGGCTGCTACGGCACGTCGTCGCCGTTCATTGCGCATGCCGCGATCGCCGCCGCCCATCAGGCCATGCCCACCGGCCCGGTCAGTATGACCAAGGCGTGGATCGAGATGATTCACCGTTACTTTGCGATGGCGATCGGCGTGCTGATCATCGCGCAGACCATCATTGCGTGGACGGCGCGCATCAGGCGCCGCCCGTTGCACGTGTCGCCGTGGTGGCCCACTTCGTTGCTGCTGCTGATTCTCGTGCAAGGCGCGTTCGGTGCGTGGACCGTCACGATGAAATTGCAGCCGGTCATCGTGACCACGCATTTGCTGCTCGGTCTTGCGCTGCTCGGCACGCTCGGCTGGCTGGCCGCGCGCCAGACGCCGTTGCCTGCGCATGAACCGGAGGCCGCGCACTGGCGCGCGGCAGCCATAGCGGGTCTGATCCTGCTGATCGCGCAGATCGCGCTGGGCGGTTGGGTCAGCACGAACTACGCGGTGCTGGCCTGTACGGACTTCCCGACCTGCAACGGCCAATGGATTCCGTCGATGGATTTCGCGCACGGCTTTCACCTGTGGCGCGCGCTTGGCATGACCGGCGACGGCGACATGATCACGCAGGACGCTCTTGTCGCCATTCACTGGACGCACCGCACTTTTGCGATCGTCGTGGTCGCCTATCTCGTATGGCTCGCGCTGAAACTGCGCCGCTTCGAGTCGCTGCGGCGGCCGGCGAACGGCGTGCTGCTGGTGGTGTTGATCCAGTTCGTGACCGGGCTGTCGAACATCGTTCTGCAATGGCCGTTGCCCATTGCTGTCGCGCATAACGGGGGAGCCGCGATCCTGCTGCTTCTGCTCGTTATGTTAAACTTTCGGATCGCTTATAGCCGTCCCGGCCGTGCTGCGCTTCCTGCGCGCGACGCCGCGCCAGCGTGACCCACATGGACAGCACAACACTCTCCCAAACGCCCGGTAGCCGGGTCTCCCAGTACATCGCCCTGACCAAGCCGCGCGTCACGCAACTCGCGGTCTTTTGCGCCGTCATCGGTATGTTTCTGTCAACGCCCGGCATGGTGCCCTGGACCGTTCTGATCGGCGGCACGGTCGGCATCTGGCTGCTGGCCGGTGCGGCCTTCGCGATCAATTGTCTCGTCGAGCAGAAGATCGACGCGAAAATGCGTCGCACGTCGTGGCGGCCGTCCGCTCGCGGCGAGATCACCACTTCGCAGATCCTGCTGTTCTCGGCGGTGCTGGGCGGCCTCGGCATGTGGACGCTTTACACCTATGCCAATCCGCTCACCATGTGGCTGACGCTCGCCACGTTCGTCGGTTACGCGGTCATCTATACGTTGCTGCTCAAGCCGGCCACGCCGCAAAACATCGTGATCGGCGGCGCGTCGGGCGCCATGCCGCCGGCGCTCGGCTGGGCCGCGGTCACAGGCCATGTTCCGGGCGACGCGTGGATTCTGGTACTGATCATTTTCGTGTGGACGCCGCCGCATTTCTGGGCGCTCGCACTTTATCGCCGCAAAGATTACGAAAACGCCGGCCTGCCTATGCTGCCGAACACGCACGGCGAGAAATACACGCGTCTGCATATTCTGCTGTACACCGTGATCCTGTTCGCCGTCACGATGATGCCGTTCATCTCCGGCATGAGCGGGGCCGTGTATCTCGTGGCCGCGGTGTTGCTCGGCGCGGTCTTCCTCGCTTATGCGTGGAAGATCTATCGCGAATACTCTGACGATCTCGCACGCAAAACCTTCCGCTATTCGATCGTCTATCTGTCGTTGCTGTTCGCCGCACTGCTGATCGACCACTATGCGCGCGTCGTGATCGGCGCGTAACACCATGCTGACAAACCGTTTCACGCGTTCGGCGCGTTCGGCACGTGCTCTCGTGCGTGCCGTTCTGATTTCCTGCGCGCTAGGCGGCGCGGTGTTGGCGGCGGGTTGCGGCAAGCAGCCGCCTGCTTTCACGAATCTCGACATTACCGGCAACACGCAATTCGCGAGCAACTTCTCGCTGCCCGACACGTCCGGCAAAATTCGCACAATGGCGGATTACAAGGGCAAAGTGGTGGTGCTGTTCTTCGGCTACACGCATTGTCCGGATGTGTGTCCGACCACAATGGCCGAACTGTCGCAAGCGCTGCAGCAACTCGGTCCCGAAGACGCGAAGCGCGTGCAGGTGCTGTTTGTCACCGTCGATCCGGATCGCGACACGCCCGCTCTGCTCGCGCAATACGTGCCGGCGTTCAACCCGAGTTTCGTCGGCTTGCGTCCTGCCAATCAGGCACAACTCACGCAGATCACCAAAGACTTCCGCGTGTATTACGCGAAGGTGCCAGGCAAGACGCCCGACAGCTACACGATGGACCACACGGCGGCGAGCTACGTGTTCGACACGGACGGCAAACTGCGTCTTTTCGCGCGAGACGGCCAGGGCGCAACGCCTTGGGTGCACGACATCAAGCTTCTGCTCGACTGATTCGCTCAAACGCGGCAACGTGCCGCCGGTCAGCCAAAGACCGGCAAATGGGTGCCGGGCGCAACGCGCGTTGCAGCGCGTGGCATACCCATATGCGATCGTGATATTTCCCATTGCGTTGCGCTTATGAGACCATTTGCGGTCCAGTTGGCGGCGCAGGCCATCAGCCAGACCGCCGCCGGCTTCAACCGAATCTGACATCGATCAGAGAGAACGCGAGAATCACATGCAGCGCAGAAACATCATCAAAGCCCTCTCCGCAGTCATCGCCGGTGCGGCGATTTTCAGTAGTGTCGGCGCGCACGCCGACGACAAGGTGATCAAGGTCGGCACGATCGGCGGCCCGGATGCGCAGATCTGGGAAGTCGTCACCAAAGTAGCGAAGCGTGAAGGCCTGAACGTGAAGGTCGTCGAATTCAATGATTACGTGCAGCCGAATGCCGCGCTCGATGCCGGCGATCTCGACGCCAACAGCTTCCAGCACCAACCCTATCTCGACAGTCAGATCCAGCAACGCGGCTACAAGATCGTGAGCGCCGGTCTCACCTACATTTCGCCGCTCGGCATCTATTCGAAGAAACTGAAGTCGTTGAAGGACTTGCCGCAAGGCGCCAAGGTCGCGGTGCCGAACGATCCATCGAATGAAAATCGCGCGTTGCTGTTGCTGCAGGCACAAGGCGTGATCAAGCTCAAAGCCGGCGCGGGCACGAAGGGCAATAACGCGACCGCGCTCGACGTGGCCGAGAATCCGAAAAAGATCAAACTGCTCGAACTGGACGCCGCGCAACTGCCGCGCTCATTGTCGGACGTCGACGCGGCCGCAATCAACACGAACTTTGCGCTCGCCGCCGGTCTGCAGCCGACCAAAGATGCGATCGCGCTGGAAGACATCCACAGCCCGTATGCGAATCTGATTGCCGTGCGCACGCAGGACAAAGACAAGCCGTGGGTCAAGAAACTCGTGGCCGCATACCAGTCGCAAGACGTGCGGCAGTTCATCAACACGCAGTTCAAGGGTTCGGTGGTGCCGTCGTTCTAAGCGGATCGCCCAGTCGGGCGTGAAGAACGCGGCTGAACAGCCAGGTATAGCTGGCCGCAGTCAGATCAGAAACGCCACGGCAAATCCGTGGCGTTTTTTTTGCCCGTTGTCCGTCGCCCGTCGCCCGTCGCCCGTCGCCCGTCGCCCGTCGCGTGCTGTAGCGTGACTTTCTAAAGATTCAGTTCCCAACGCTCGATCGTCAGATCCTTGCCGAAGCGTCGCTCCGGTGACGCCGCAACAACCTTGAAGCCGGTGCGCTCGCACAGTTGACGCGGCTCGATCAGGCTGCTCGCCGTGGTCAGCGTGAGTTTGGTGTAGCCCGCACGGCGAGCGAAACGCAGGCACGCGTTGATGAGCTGTGTACCAATACCGAGCCGCTGCATGTCCGGTTCGACCCACAGCAGACGCACACCGGCGACCGTCGTCGAAACACTGACGAGACACACGGAGCCAACCACCAGTCCGTTCTGATCGGCGACCCAGCACATTTCGCGCACCGGATCACTGCGCTGCGTGTAGTCGGCGACCACCCTGGCAAGCAGCCCTTCGAACGATTGATCCCAGCCGTGCTGTGAGCGAAACCATTGCGCCTGCCGATGCACGAGCCAACCACATTCGCCGGACTGAGGCTGCCGCAACACGACGAGTTCGTGCGACGGCTCTGCACCGAGAAGCCGTTCGATGGTCTTCATCGCGGTGATCAGTTGTTCCTGAGCAAGCGGATTGAGTCCGGCGAGGAGCGATGAGACCTCTTTGATGGCGGCGGTGTCGAGCGGCGCGTAGGCGGCGTGGCCGGATTCGGTAAGCGAGATCAGCGACTGACGCGCGTCGAATTCCGACGGACGCCGGGTGATCAGACTGCGCCGTTCGAAGTTGGTGAGCAGGCGGCTGAGATAGCCGCTATCGAGTGCCAGTGATCGCCCAAGCACAGAAGCCGTCTGCGCCCGCCCACGGGAGAGCTCGTGCAGCACACGCACTTCAGTCAACGAGAACTCGCTCTTCGCCAGATGCTCGTGCAAAGCACCAATATGCTGAGTGTAGAAGCGGTTGAAATGGCGGACGGCCTGAGCGCGTCGTAGCGCCTCGGAATCTGTCAAATGCGGCTCCCCCGGAATTGTTATGGCTTGGGTACACAGCACTATATTGGAACCGCGGTGATTAAAAAAGGCACGCAAGCGCTGCGCAGCCTCCACTGGTATTAAAGAGGTCTTCGCAATGACTGCGCTTCTCGTTTTGCGCAGCGAAAAAATGCGTTTCCGTGCGGGCCGGTACGGTGTGTACGGGTAAATCCTGGTCAACCAAAACCCCCTGCCGGGCGCCCGAATAATCGCAGGAACGCCCGTCCAGCAAGGATTTGAGCCCCATCATACCAACATGAGACCACTAGATTGACTGGTATTATGTTGGTTATATAATGGGCTCTCATTTCGTTGCGCCGCTTTTCTTCTGTCGACCGCCGGAGCCCCATGGAAACTCGCTGGTCCGCCCTTATGCCTGACGCTCGCAACGTCACGCCGCTCTATTTGCAGCTCGCGCGCAATCTTGCGACGGCAATCCATTGCGGCGTGTGGTCAGCGGGTGAGGCGCTGCCGTCGGAGCGTACGTTGTCGGACGCCATCGGCGTCTCGCGCATTACGGCGCGCAAGGCGATCGAGCTACTGGTCGAGCAGGGGCTGATCCGGCGGGCGCGCGGCGCGGGCAGCTTCATTACGCCGCGCGTTGAGGATCCGCTTTCCCGCCTCACCGGCTTCACGAAAAAGATGCAGCAGCGCGGCTTCCGGCCGGACTCAGTGTGGCTCGAGCGCGATATCCGCGCCGCCAATCGCGACGAACTGGTGCATCTCGGGCTGTCGCCCGGCGCCGTGGTAGCGAGTCTGCGGCGGCTGCGCCGTGCGGACGGCATCGTGATGGCGGTGGAGCATTCGGCGCTGCCGGTCGCGATCGTGCCGGATCCGCAGGCGATCGGCGTATCTCTTTACAGTTATCTGGAACAGCGCGGTGCAGCCGTGGTGCGCGCGCTGCAACACTTTCGGGCGGTGAACGCGTCGAGCGAAATCGCGTCGTTGATGGATATCGAACCCCGCTCGGCGCTGCTGGTCATTACGCGTATTGGCTACAGCGCGGACCAGCGCGCAATCGAATTGACTGACACCTATTGCCGCGACGACTACTACGACTTCGTCGCCGAACTGCGCACCTGAAGCGACACCTCTGAACCTGGCGCCCGGGCTGCGCGCCTGAATGGCAAGCGGACCCGGCCATGACGCCTGCCGCCCGAGCGGCGCCAGCCAACCCGATTCAGTCACATCACGTATCACGCCTCATCAGAGAGACACATGCTGACCGGAAACATACTCACTACCGACGGTTGGATTCACGGCACGCTCGAATACGAAAACGGCCGTATCACGTCGCTGACGGGCGAGCCCGTCGATCCGTCCAGGAACGACGCGCCGTACATCCTGCCTGGCTTCATCGATCTTCACGTGCATGGCGGCGGTGGTTCCGACGTGATGGAAGGCGGCAACGCCATCGAGGCCATCACGCGCACGCATGCGCGCCACGGCACCACGAGCCTGCTCGCCACCACGATGACTGCGCCGCGCGACGAACTGATGAGCGTCGTGGCGGGCCTCGGCGACAACGCGCGGGTTCGCACGCCGGGCGGCTCGCGCGTGCTCGGCGTCCATCTGGAAGGGCCGTACATCAACCCCGGTAAGCTCGGCGCGCAGCCGGACGCGGCCGTCTCCGCGGTGATGGACGAAGTGCTGAAGTACCTGTCGATCGCACCGATTCGCGTGGTCACGCTGGCGCCGGAAATCGCAGGGCACATGGAGATCATCTCCGAAATGGCGGCGCGCGGCGTGCGCGTGCAACTCGGCCATTCGCTCGGAACTTACGACGACGCAGTCGCCGCGCTCAAACATGGCGCGTGTGGCTTCACGCATCTGTTCAACGCAATGTCGCCGCTGCATCACCGCAATCCTGGCCTCGTCGGCGCGGCGCTCGCGCACGCTGAATTCGCCGAGATCATTCCCGATCTGCTGCACGTCCATCCGGGCGCGATTCGCGCTGCGTTGCGCGCGATTCCGCGTCTGTACGTGGTGACGGACAGCACGTCGGCCACCGGCATGCCCGACGGTGAATACCGTCTCGGCAGCCAGCACGTGACCAAGTGCCTCGGCGGCGTGCGCCTTGCCGACGGCACGCTCGCCGGCAGCACCCTGACGATGGATCAGGCGCTGCGCAATCTCGTGTCGATCGGTCTGCCGATCGACGACGTATCACACCGTTTGTCGCGCTACGCCGCCGACTATCTCGGCATCGAAGACCGCGGCCGCATCGCGCGCGGTGCGTGGGCCGACGTTGTCGTGTTCGATCGTGAACTGGCGTTGACCGCGACTTACGTCGAAGGAGAAGCAATTGTCGAATATGCTTAAAGAGGCGCTGGCGTCCGCTGAAACGGTCGCCGCGCAACTCTCGGACACCTCGCGCGTCGAGGCGCTCGCAGCCAGGCTCGCGCAGCAGCCGCGCCACGTGGCGCTGACAGTCGCACGCGGCAGCTCGGACCATGCGGCAAGCTATTTCGCCAGCCTGACGATGAGCCGCCTGGGTGTTCCCGTCGCGTCGCTGCCGATGTCCGTCGCCACGCTCCAGCAGGCGCCGTTGCAGGTGCGCGATCAGCTCGCGCTCGCGTTTTCGCAGTCGGGCAAGAGCCCGGATCTGGTCGGCACGATGGAGGCGTTGCGCAGAGCCGGCGCGCTGACCGTCGCCGCCGTCAATGCGCCGGGCTCGCCGCTCGCCGACGCCTGCGAATTCCATCTGCCGCTCGTTGCCGGACCTGAGCTGAGCGTCGCGGCGACAAAAAGCTATATCGCGATGCTGTCGATCGCCGCGCAACTGGTCGCGCATTGGCAGAAAGACGCCGAACTGCTCGCCGCGCTGACTACGCTGCCTGAGGCGCTGCAAGCCGCGGGCAAGCTGGACTGGTCGACGGCTGTCGAAGAACTGCGCGGCGTGGAACGCATGATCGTGATTGGCCGCGGTTTGGGCCTCGCGATCGCGCAGGAAGCCGCTCTCAAGCTGAAAGAAACGTCCGGCATCCAGGCCGAAGCGTTTTCGAGCGCGGAAGTGCGGCACGGTCCGATGGAACTGATCGACCGCGATTACCCGTTGCTGGTGTTCGCACCGCGCGGCCCGGAGCAGGCCGGCCTGCTGCAACTCGCCCGCGACATGCAGGCGCGTGGCGCGCGCGTGCTGCTCGCCGCGCCCGCCGACGTGCCCGAAGCGACGCTGCCGCTCGCCACTACCGCCCACGCGGCGCTCGATCCGATCGCCGCAATCCTGTCCTTTTACGTGATGGCCGCCGGCCTTGCCGCCGCGCGCGGGCGCAATCCTGACGCGCCGCGCCATCTCAACAAAGTCACCGAAACTCACTGACGAGACATCAGATGCGACGTGTCGAGGAGTCCCGCTTGAAGAGCCATTCTGAAGGCCACATTGTTTTGCTCGCGCCGATGACCGGTCCGGTCGTGCCGCTCGCCAACGTGCCCGACCCTGTGTTTTCGGGTGGCATGTTCGGCGACGGCATAGGCGTCGATCCGCTCGAAGGCCGCCTCGTCGCGCCGTGCGACGGAATCGTCACGCATCTCGCGCGCACCGGCCACGCGGTCACGATTGCGACCGGGGAAGGCGCAGAAATTCTGCTGCATATCGGTATCGACACAGTCGGACTGAACGGCAAGGGTTTCGCGCCGATGGTCGAGCAGGGCGCCCGGGTGCGTGCCGGCGACATCCTGATCGAGTTCGACCAGGACCAGATCGCGCTGAATGCGCCAAGCCTCGTGTCGGTGATCGCAATCGCGAATTCGGACGCTTTCGAGATCATTGAGCGCGTGCAGGGCGGCGTGCTGAAGGCGGGTGAAACGCCCATGCTGATCCTCCGCGCGCGTGACGGCGCGGCAGCCAAGGCGTCGCGCGAGGCGAGCGCGACCAACGTGACGGAGGAGGCCCGTGCCAACGTGACGCTGATTCACGCCGGCGGCTTGCATGCGCGTCCGGCGGCACGGGCTCGTGAAGCGGCGCGCAGCTTCGACGCGCGCGTCGAAGTGCGCTACGAAGGACGCAAGGCGGCGATCGAAAGCGTAGTCGGTCTGCTCGGACTGGGCGCTGGGCAAGGCGCGACTGTCGAGCTGCTCGGCGTGGGTCCGCAAGCGCGCGCCGCGGTCGATGCGATCGCGCACGAACTCACGCGTGAAGCGCACGGCGAAGTGGAAGAGAAGCCGGCGCGCACGCCGTCACCTGCGCCGCAAGCGGCGGCGCGTCCGTCCGGCGAAACGCTTGCACCGAATACGCTCGCGGGCGTGTGCGCGGCGCCGGGCGTCGCGCTCGGCAAGCTGGTGCGCTGGGACGACGCCGATATCGATCCGCCCGAGCAGGCAACCGGTACGTCGGCAGCGGAAAGCCGTTTGCTCGACCGGGCGATTGCCACTGTCGACGCGGATCTCGGCACCACGGTGCGCGATGCGTCGCAACGCGGCGCGGTTGGCGAGGCGGGCATTTTCGCGGTGCATCGCGTGCTGCTGGAAGACCCGACGCTGCTCGATGCCGCGCGCGATCTGATCAGCCTCGGCAAGAGCGCCGGCTTTGCGTGGCGCGAAGCGATCCGCGCACAGATCGCGATCCTCGCCCGGATCGAAGATGCGCTGCTCGCGGAGCGGGCGGCGGACCTGCGCGACATTGAAAAACGCGTGCTGCGCGCGCTTGGTTACACGAACGCGGCGGCGCGCACGCTGCCCGATGAAGCGGTACTGGCGGCCGACGAGTTCACGCCCTCCGACCTTTCGTCGCTCGACCGGTCGCGCGTGACTGCATTGGTGATGGCACGCGGCGGCGCGACCTCGCATGCGGCGATTCTCGCGCGCCAGGCGGGCATTCCGGCACTGGTCGCCGTGGGCGATGCGTTGCACGCGATTCCGCCAGGCTCGCAAGTGGTAGTGAACGCCACGGCCGGGCGTCTCGAATTCGCGCCGACCGAACTCGATGTGGAACGCGCGCGCGCTGAACGCTCGCGCCTTGCGGACGTGCGCGAAGCGAATCGCCGCACCTCGCAGCAGGCAGCGCTCACGTCGGATGGGCGCGCGATCGAAGTGGCCGCGAACATCGCCACGCTCGACGATGCGAAGGCCGCTGTCGCAAACGGCGCCGACGCGGTCGGTCTGTTACGCACCGAGCTGCTGTTCATTCACCGTGCGGCGGCGCCGACCACCGACGAGCATCGCCAGAGTTATCAGGGCATCGTGGATGCACTGAGCGGCCGTACCGCGATTATCCGCACGCTGGATGTCGGCGCGGACAAGGAAGTCGATTATCTGACGCTGCCGCCCGAGCCGAACCCCGCGCTCGGCCTGCGCGGCATTCGCCTCGCGCAGGTGCGTCCCGATCTGCTCGACGATCAGTTGCGCGGGCTGCTGGCCGTGCAGCCGCTCGGCGCAGTGCGCATCTTGCTGCCGATGGTGACCGATGTCGGCGAACTGATCCGGATTCGCGCGCGCATCGATCAATTCGCGCGCGAAATGGGCCGCACGGAACCGATCGAAGTCGGCGTGATGATCGAAGTGCCGTCGGCGGCGCTGCTCGCCGATCAGTTGTCGAAGCACGCGGATTTCCTGTCGATCGGCACCAACGATCTGACGCAGTACACGCTTGCGATGGACCGCTGTCAGGCGGACCTCGCCGCGCAGGCGGACGGTCTGCATCCAGCTGTGTTGCGCCTGATTTCGGCGACCGTGCAAGGCGCTGACAGGCACGGCAAATGGGTCGGCGTCTGCGGCGCGCTGGCGGGCGATCCGCTCGCGGTGCCGCTGCTCGTCGGTCTCGGCGTGACCGAGCTGTCGGTTGACCCGGTTTCCGTGCCGGGCATCAAGGCACGTGTGCGCAATCTCGATTATCAGCTGTGCCGCCAGCGCGCCCAGGATGCCCTGGCGCTCGAATCGGCACAGGCGGTAAGAGCAGCAAGTCGCGAAACCTGGCCTTTGGACTGAAGTCCGCACGGTCGGCTGCCAGCTTCGCTTACCAGACGCTCATGGCGACAAAACCTAACGACGGCGGTCGGTCACGGCCGTCGTCCAACAACGACGTTTAACGAAGAGACAAGGATTGGAGGTATCAATGGATGGGAATCCGTTTTTGAAAATTCAGCGCCTGGGACGCGCGCTGATGCTGCCGATCGCGGTGCTGCCGGTGGCCGGCCTGCTGCTGCGCCTCGGCCAGCCCGATGTGTTCAACATCAAGATGATCGCCGACGCCGGCGGTGCGATCTTCGACAACCTGCCGCTGCTTTTCGCCATCGGCGTGGCGGTTGGCTTCGCGAAGGACAACAACGGCGTGGCGGGCCTCGCGGGCGCGATCGGTTATCTGGTCGAAGTCGCGGTGATGAAGGACATCAACGACAAGCTCAACATGGGCGTGTTGTCCGGGATCGTGGCGGGTATTGTCGCGGGCTTGCTGTACAACCGGTACAAGGACATCAAGCTCCCGGATTACCTCGCGTTCTTTGGCGGGAAGCGGTTCGTGCCGATTGTCACCGGGGTGGTGTGTCTGGTGCTCGGTATCGTGTTCGGCTACGTCTGGCAGCCGGTGCAGGGCGTGATCGACACGGCCGGCCATTGGCTGACCACGGCGGGCGCGCTTGGCGCATTCGTGTTCGGCGTGCTGAACCGCCTGCTGCTCGTGACCGGCTTGCATCACATCCTGAACTCGCTGACGTGGTTCGTGTTCGGCACGTTCACGCCGCCCGGCGGCGCGCCGGTGACGGGCGACCTGCATCGCTTCTTCGCGGGCGATCCGACCGCGGGCACGTTCATGACGGGCTTCTTCCCGGTGATGATGTTCGGCTTGCCGGCCGCGTGTCTCGCGATGTTCCACGAAGCACCGAAGGAGCGCCGCGCGGTAGTGGGCGGCCTGCTGTTCTCAATGGCGCTGACCTCCTTCCTGACCGGCGTGACCGAGCCGATCGAGTTCAGCTTCATGTTCCTCGCGCCGGTGCTGTATGTGATCCACGCATTGCTGACGGGTCTGTCACTCGCGATCTGCTCGGCGCTCGGCATTCACCTCGGCTTCACCTTCTCGGCTGGTGCAATCGACTATGTGCTGAATTACGGCCTCTCGACCCGCGGCTGGTGGGCGATTCCGATTGGCCTCGTGTACATGGTCGTGTACTACGGGTTGTTCCGCTTCTTCATCCGCAAGTTCAACATGGCGACGCCGGGCCGGGAGCCGGCAGCAGCGGACGAACCGGTGGAATCGTCAGCGGCCGGCGGTTTCGTTTCGCCGGTAGCGGGCGCCGCAGTGCCGCGCGCGCAGCGTTATATCGCGGCGCTGGGCGGCGCAGCGAATCTCTCTGTAGTGGATGCCTGCACGACGCGTCTGCGTCTTTCGGTGGTGGACTCCAACAAGGTCTCGGAAAGCGAACTGAAGACGATCGGCGCACGCGGATTACTCAAGCGCGGCGCGACCAACGTGCAGGTGATCATTGGGCCGGAGGCGGACATCATCGCCGATGAAATGCGGACGGTCATTGCACAGGGTGGCGATGCGGTGGGCAAGCCTGCCGCTGCTGGTGGCGCTGCCGTTGCGCCTGCGAGGGCCGCTGCTCCGGCCGTCGCGACGCCGCAGGCACATGTGGCAACCGGCGCGCAAGGCGGTCCGCTCGATCCCGATCCGCTGCGCTGGCTCGCCGTGTTCGGCGGCGCGGGCAACGTGGTCTCGCTGGATGCGGTGGCGGCGACGCGTCTGCGCATCGTCGTCAGCGATCCGACGGCGGTGGATCGCCAACGCCTGTCGACGCTCGACACGGCTTGGGTGTCGGCGGATACGTTTCATGTGGTGGTCGGCGAAGCGGCGCAACGCTACGCCGCACAGCTGGCGACGCGCGTGTCGCCGGCCGGCGGCGGCGCCACGCCGTTGCCTGCCTGAGCGGACACCGAAGGAGCGGCTTGCGCCTTTGCGCTACTGTCAATCGCTTGGCCGTAGAGCGCTGGAGTAGTAGCCGTGATACGGCAGTCGTGAGAAGGCAGCCATGAAAAAGCAGCCATGAAAAAGCGGCACGCCGGATTGAATCCAGCGTGCCGCTTTTGCGATTACCGCCTGACAGACGTACGCGGCAGTCAGGCCACCTCTACCTAGTGCGCTGATGTGCGCGTTTTCGGCGCCGTCGTGTCCAACGGCTTACGCGATTCCAGCCACATCACATTGATGACGCCGAACGCCAGCGCCACGCCAATCCCAAGAATCCAGCTGAAGTACCACATCTTTAACTCCTATGATCCGGCTGCCCGGTCAGTACATCGTGTGATGGTTTTCTTCGATGGCTGCCGCCGTGACCTTGCCGCGCATCACGCGATACACCCAGCTCGTGTAGATCAGGACGATCGGCAGAAACACGACGACCGCGACCAGCATGATTTGCAGCGTCATGCGGCTCGACGTCGAATCCCATACGGTGAGACTGCTGCGGCCGTCGAGCGACGAAGGCATGATGAACGGAAACATCGAGAAGCCGGCCGTCAGAATCACGCCAATGATCATCAGCGACGTGGACAGAAACGCGCTTTTCTCGAAGCGCGAGCGCGCCAGCAGCAACGCCAGCACGCCGCCGACGATTCCCGCCACCGGTGCGATCGCCATCCACGGATAGTTGGCGTAATTCGTGAGCCACAGGCCCGGTGCGCCGATCACATTCTTCTCGAGCGGATTGGCTACCGCGTCGAGCGGCGGCGCGTCGATGACCTGATAGCCGCCGATCATCGTCGCGATCAACGCCCCGGCGATCACGAACAGCACCACGCCCGCAAGCGCCGCGATTCGCAATGCGAGCGACGCGCGCTGGGCGACGATGCCGTCCGTCTTCATTTTGATGAAGGCTGCCCCGTGCGCGGCCAGCATCGACACGCTGACCAGACCGCATAGCACCGCAAACGGATTGAGCAGTCCGAAAAAGCCGCCGTGATAGGACACGCGCAGATCGGTGTCGAACGAGAACGGCACGCCTTGCAGCAGGTTGCCGAATGCGACGCCGAACACGAGCGCCGGTACGAAGCCGCCGACGAAGAGCGCCCAGTCCCACGCGGTGCGCCAGCGCGGGTCGTCGCGTTTGCCGCGATAGTCGAAGCCGACCGGGCGGAAGAACAGCGAGAACAGCACCAGCAGCATCGCAAAGTAAAAGCCCGAGAACGACGCGGCGTACACGAGCGGCCACGCGGCGAACATCGCGCCGCCGGCCGTGATGAGCCACACCTGATTGCCTTCCCACGTGGCACCCACGGTGTTCACGACGATGCGCCTTTCCCCATCCGTTTTGCCGACGAACGGCAGCAGAATCGCGGCGCCCATGTCGAAGCCGTCGGTGAGCGCAAAGCCGATCAGCAGCACGCCGATCAGCACCCACCAGATCAGTTTGAGGGTTGCGTAATCCATGATGATCTTGTCCTCGATGCGGTGTGGCGGCGAATCAGGCAGCCGAGTTGGACGGCAGCGGCTGATGCAGCGGCTGGTTGAGTTCGTGGTGATAGCGGCCCGTGTGCAGCGACGACGGCCCGAGCCGCGCGTACTTGAACATCAGCGTGATTTCGATGATGAACAGCACGGTGTAAAACACCACGAAGCCGGCAATACTCAGGTACAGATCACTCGCGGTGAGACTCGAAGCAGAGAGGTTGGTCGGCAGAATGCCCGCGATGGTCCACGGTTGACGGCCCACCTCGGCGACGATCCAGCCGAACTCCGCCGCTAGCCACGGCAACGGAATGGCCCACACGGCCCAGCGCAGGAACCAGCGACGTTTGTCGAGCAGCAACGAGCGTTGCGCACAGAACCAGAAGGCCGCGACGAACGTGGCGAGAAACAGCACGCCGAGCCCGACCATCACGCGAAACGAAAAAAACACGGGCGCGACGGGCGGGATGGTCTTCTTCGCGGCTTGCCTGATCTGAGCGGGCGTGGCGTCGGTGACGGCGGCGGTGAACTGCTTGAGCATCAGACCGTAACCGAGGTCCGCCTTGTGCGCTTCGAATGCGGTTTTGGTTTCGTCGGTCACGTCGCCCTGCTTGAGCTTTTGCAGCGCGGCGTAGGCCAGCATGCCGTTGCGGATCCGCACTTCGTTGTGTGCCATCAGATCCTTCAGGCCGACTACGGGCTCGTCGATCGAACGGGTTGCGATCAGGCCGAGCGCGTAGGGCACGCGGATCGCATAGTCGGTGCGCTCCTCCTGCTGGTTCGGAATGCCGATGATCGTAAACGGCGCCGGTGCGGGCGCGGTTTCCCACTCGGATTCGATCGCGGCCAGCTTCACCTGCTGCACTTCACCGGTGCGGTAGCCGGATTCGTCGCCGAGCACGATCACGCACAGTGTCGACGCGAGCCCGAAGCCCGCGGCGATCGCGAACGAACGCAGCGCGAATTCAGTGTCGCGGCGCTTGAGCAGATACCACGACGAAATCCCCAGTACGAACATCGACGCCGTCACATAACCGGCGGAAACGGTGTGCACGAACTTGACCTGCGCAACCGGGTTGAACAGCACGGAGAAAATGCTGTCGAGTTCCATCCGCATGGTTTCGTAGTTGAAGGTCGCGCCGACCGGATTGTTCATCCAGCCGTTGGCCACGAGAATCCATAGCGCGGACAGGTTCGACCCGAGTGCCACGAGGAACGTGACGATCACGTGCTGCACGCGCGAGAGCCGGTTCCAGCCGAAAAAGAACAGCCCCACAAAGGTCGATTCGAGGAAGAACGCCATGAGCCCTTCGACCGCGAGCGGCACGCCGAAAATGTCGCCCACGTAGTGCGAGTAGTACGACCAGTTGGTGCCGAACTGAAATTCGAGCGTGAGACCGGTCGTGACACCCATCGCGAAATTGATACCGAAAAGCTTGCCCCAGAACTGGGTCATGTCCTTGTAGATCTGTTTGCCGGTCATCACGTAGACCGACTCCATGATGACGAGCAGCCACGACAGACCGAGCGTGAGCGGCACAAAAAGGAAGTGGTAAAGCGCCGTGATGGCGAACTGGAGGCGCGACAGTTCTACGACATCGCTAACGGGCATGTTGGTCACCTTGAGACGGATGCGCGGCGGGCGCGAAGAGCAGCGCCTGTGCGACTTGCTCAGGCGGCAGCGACATGTGCTGCGCCTGTGGATGGTTAAAGAATGTGTATTTGAGCGCCATTAGCAGTACGAACTTGATGGACAGCACGATGGCGATATCCCGCGCCAATGTCGGACCGCGTACCCACGCCGCAAACCGCTTGCGTAGGGTCGAGCGGAGCGTGTTGCGGCGATGGAGGACTATGGTCATGATCGGTCGAAGGCAACTTCACACCGGAATTCCGGCTGGCCCCAGACCGTGAACGATCTGGCGAGTGCGTCCCGATATTAAGAGGATCGACGCGACGCGCGTGATCCGACCGTGCGGCATTGCGTCGCGAACGACATCCCTTTCAAACAGTATTGGTAGGGAGTTTGAGATACGTCAAGAAAGTGCACTTTCTTTGCCCGATCGCAACCCAAGGCGAGCACACGCGAAAGCGTTGCCAGGTGGGCCGCCGGGCAAGCCGCGCGGCAGACGAAAAAAAGCCCCGCCATCTTGCGAAGGCGGGGCTTTCTAACTGGCTGCGCGCCGGGAGGTCCGGCGTGCGTTTATGCTCTGGCGTTATGCGTACTCGGTCAATGCGCCGCGCATTTTCTTCATGGCGCTTGCTTCGATCTGGCGAATACGTTCCGCGGACACACCGAACTCGTCCGCCAGTTCGTGCAGCGTCGAGCCGCCCGAACCGTCGTCTTCTACCTTCAGCCAGCGTGCCTCGATAATGCGGCGGCTGCGGGCGTCGAGCGCGTCCAGCGCGCTTGCAATGCCGTCGCTTTGCAGCTTGTCGCGCTGACGCGAAGCCAGCACGGCGGTCGGCTCGCTGTGCGAGTCGGCCAGATAAGCGATCGGCGCGTAAGACTCTTCGCCGTCTTCGACCTGACCTTCCAGCGCGATATCGCCGCCAGAAAGGCGCGTTTCCATCTCTGCGACTTCCTCGCGCTTCACGTTCAGTTCTTTGGCGAGACCTTCGATCTCGTCTGGCGTGAAAGCGCCCAGGCCTTGCTTGTGGCTGCGCAGGTTGAAGAACAGCTTGCGCTGCGCCTTGGTGGTGGCCACTTTCACCATCCGCCAGTTGCGCAGAATGTATTCGTGGATCTCCGCCTTGATCCAATGCATCGCGTACGACACGAGACGTACGTTCTGCTCCGGATCGAAGCGCTTGACGGCCTTCATCAGGCCGATGTTGCCTTCCTGGATCAGATCGGCGTGCGGCAGACCATAGCCGAGATAGTTGCGCGCGATCGACACGACCAGCCGCAAGTGCGACAGGACGAGACGGCGCGCGGACTCCAGATTGTCCTGCTCGCGAAATTCGGTGGCGAACTGGCGTTCTTCCGCCGGCGTCAGCATCGGAATCCGATTAACGGCCTGGATGTAGGCGTCGATATTGCCCAGCTGGCCGGGCAGCAGCGAGGAATGCGAGAGCGCCAGCGCACCTGCCGGAGCGGCCTTAGCCGACGACGGGCTCAAAGTACTCGGAAGGGTCATTGCATGGCTCACGTGAAAAACTCCTTTGGAATCAGACAAAAGCGTATTCAGTTAAACGACTCCAGCGTTGGATGTTAGCACTCTGAATTGCCGAGTGCTAATACTTAGAGGCCGTAGGGGCATCCAAGTTCCGTAGATTCCTATTGAAATTTAGGTTTCGATAGTCATTTTACGCTTCTGCGCCCAAACATGTGGTAGCCGTATTATTTACCTGACAATTGGCCTTCACGATAATAATTGACCGACAATTCCAAAATTTGAAGCAACTAATTGCAGAAAATTAGATTTCTTCAGATGATCCGCGCGAGCCAGTTTGTCTTTAGAATAGCCAAAAAACTGTTACAGATTGTTCAACTTTCGACGGATCTCGGGTGTTAGATGGACAACAAAAAGAAAGCATTGCGTGGCCTGGCTCTAAAAGGGGCAGTTGCCGCTGTCCTGTTCGGTGCCGCAGGAATGGCCTCGGCCGATCAATTCGGCGTGCAGGTTGCGGCGGGTACAGCCGACCATCATGTCAAGAAGCTCGATCTGGGTCTGGTCTGGGATCCGGATTTGACGTGGTGGCACATCGGCTCATGGCACTTCGCGCTGATCGGCGAAGCGCACGCAGCCTGGTGGCATACCGACGAAGGGGATGTGCACGAGAACATCGGCGAATTCGGGGTGACGCCGTTCATCCGCTTCATCAGGGGCGCGGGGTATGTCCGGCCTTTTGTCGAGGCGGGCGTGGGCGTGCGGCTGCTGACCCATCCGCGTATTACTTCTGACTTCACGATGTCGACGGCGTTCCAGTTCACGCCGACGGCCGGGGTCGGCCTGCAGATCGGGAACCACCAGCAGTACCAGGTGGGTTACCGTTTCCAGCATATTTCCAACGGCGGTATCAAAGAGCCGAATCCTGGTATAAATTTCCACCAGCTATATTTGCAATATAACTTCTGACGACCGTGGCCATGTTCGGCTGACCGGTGCAAGGGGCTGAGCAATGGCTGGAAAGACGATCGAAGCGATCCGCGGGCTGGAGCGGGAGCGTTTTCGTGCGATGGTCGACGGCGACGGACCCTCACTCGACGCCCTCATCGCCGACAACGTGAGCTACGTGCACACCAACGGCAAGCGCGAGACGAAGCGGCAGTTCATCGACGGAATCACGGCCGGGCGCCGCCGCTATCGGCAGATCGAAGTCCAGTCCCAGGACGTGCTGCCGGTTGGCCGTGAAACCTGCGTCGTCACGGGCCGCGCGCTGATCGAGATGGAAGCGAATAACGGCGCCTTGCTGTTTCCGATCGCGTACATCGCGATTCATGCGCAGGAAGAAGGGCATTGGCGGCTGATCGCGTGGCAGGCGACGCGTTGCGCAATCGAATAGGGCTTCATCACGCAGCGTGCCTGTCGCTTTTTGCGTCGACGCGCCGATCGACTTGCCGCCGCAACCGCGTTGCCAACCCGCGCGCGAATCAACATACCTGAAAAACGTAGCGTAACGCCGCACCTTCCGTTGAGCGGCTGGCGCGCTTTAACGCGCGACTTTCGCCACGCCCGCAATCAGCTCGACCTGCCGCTCGATCGCGCTTGGAACGGGTGCTTCGCCGCGCAACACGGCGGCGATCCACGTGGCCGTGGTGGCGGCGTCGCGCGCTTCGGGCAACTCGACCTCCGGCGCATCGGACGACGAACGTTCGTGCGGCACGAGCGTTTCGCACACGCCGTCGTGCAGCCAGTCCACCTGAACCTGGCGGCGCGTATCGGCCACCGCCTCCCCTTCGGTGCCGCGCGCGAGCAGTGCGCCACCCGCGGCCGCGTCCGGATGCGTATTGAACAGTTGCGTGAGGCTGTCGCGATATGGCGGATGCGTGTAGTTGACGAGGCGCAGGCCCGCGGGCGCGAACGGCTGAAGGATTTTCACGAGCGTATGCGTGGAATTGCGCACCCCCATCCGGCGACGCAGCGACAGCAACCGCGCGAGCTTCGGCGCGAGCACGTCGATTGGCGCAAACGCGAGCCGGCGCGCGGCAAGACCCTCTTCGATATCGGCGTGCGAGCCCGCGTGCGGAATGTGCAGATGTGTGAATATTTCTGCGCTCGTGACACGGCCGGGATCTTCCGTCACGCCATGCACCAGCACCGGCACGCCCTCGCGTGCAAGCAGCAACGCGAGCAGAGGCACCAGGTTCGGCTGCTTGCGCGCGCCGTTGTAGGTCGGGATCGCAACCGGCCGGAATGCGCCGTTCGGCGCATGAATCGGCTCGAACGATGCGTGCGCGCCGGCCAGCATGGCCGCGAGTTCGTCGGCGGTCTCGCCTTTCACCCGGTAGGCCAACAGCACGGCGCCTAGTTCGAGTTCGGCGACGCGGCCGTCCAGCATGGCTGAATAGAGCGCCCGTGTGTCGTCGGCGGTGAGCGCGCGGGCTCCATTCGGGCCGCGCCCGATTTCCTTGATGAAGCGGGCGCAGGGGAACGGCGTGACGGTGTCGGCGGAGTCGGTCATGGGCGCAAAGAGGGCGGTGCGGCGTCTCGTGGTGAACCGCCAGCCGCCGCGATCGAAGATAGTGTCGCCTATGAGTATCGCATCTATGGCGGCCCGGCAAGGTGTCGCACGAGGCGACCGGATGTTCGGCCGCTCTGCCGCGTCGCACGCACGGCGCCTGGGCGCGCGTTACACTCGTTGTTTTAGCGCGGTGCCGGCCGCAAGCGCTGGCGCTGTCAGTCGCCCCCAGTCATGAAAACGGAGAATCGGATGAGTTACGTCTTTGCGCCCGCACCGCAGGTCGCGGTGCCGGTGGTCGGGTCCAGCGAGCAGTTTCCGGTGCGGCGCATTTACTGCGTGGGCCGCAACTACGAGGCGCACGCGCGCGAAATGGGCCACGATCCGGACCGCGAGCCGCCGTTTTTCTTCGCCAAGCCGGCCGACGCCGTGCTGTATGTCGCGCCGGGCAACACGGGTGAATTTCCGTATCC
Organism: Paraburkholderia sp. PREW-6R; assembly: GCF_039621805.1. Lineage (NCBI taxonomy): Bacteria > Pseudomonadati > Pseudomonadota > Betaproteobacteria > Burkholderiales > Burkholderiaceae > Paraburkholderia > Paraburkholderia sp. PREW-6R. The sequence continues at coordinate 362,391 of NZ_CP155073.1, forward strand.
GTCACAATCGAAAAACGTTCACTTCGAGATGGAAATGGTGGCGGCGATCGGCAAGGGCGGCAAGAACATTCCGGCCGAAAGCGCGCTGGACCACGTGTACGGCTACGCGCTCGGGCTCGACATGACGCGCCGCGATCTGCAGGGCGAGGCGAAAAAGCTGGGCCGTCCGTGGGACACGGCGAAGGGTTTCGACCATTCCGCGCCGCTCGGGCCGATCCATCCAGTCGCGACGGTTGGGCACATCGGCCAGGGCGCAATCTGGCTGTCGGTCAACGGCGAAGAAAAACAGAAATCGGACGTGTCGCAACTGATCTGGTCGGTGGCCGAAACGATCGCTTATCTGTCGACGTTATTCGAGCTTCGGCCAGGCGACCTGATTTTCACCGGCACGCCTGAAGGCGTCGGCGCCGTGGCGAAGGGCGATCTGATGAGAGGCGGCGTGGACGGCCTGGGCGAACTCAGCGTGCGCGTCGTCTGACGCACGGCCGGAGGAGACACGATATGAAGCTCTATAGCTACTTCCGCAGCTCGGCGTCGTACCGGGTGCGCATTGCGCTCAACATCAAGAACCTGCCTTACGAGTACCTGCCGGTTCACCTCGTGCGCGACGGCGGCGAGCAGCTCAAACCGGAGTATCGGAAGGTGAATCCGGACGCCATTGTGCCGACCTTCGTCGACGGCGATGACGTGATGCCGCAGTCACTGGCGATCATCGAATATCTGGAGGAAACGCATCCGAAGCCGGCGCTGCTGCCCGATTCGGCGGTCGATCGTGCTTATGTGCGGTCCGTCGCGTTGCAGGTGGCGTGCGAGATTCATCCATTGAACAATCTGCGCGTGCTGAAGTATCTGAAGCACACCTTGCATGTCGACGACGACGCGAAAGACGCGTGGTACAAGCATTGGGTCGAGGCCGGTTTTGCGACGCTTGAAGCGCACCTCGCCGGCGACGGCCGCACCGGCAAGCTCTGTTTCGGCGACACGCCCACGCTGGCAGATACCTGTCTAATTCCACAGGTGTTCAACGCACAGCGCTTCAAGATCGACACAGCCCAATTTCCGACCATCCAGCGCATTTACGATCACGCGATGCAGATTGATGCGTTCGCGCGCGCCGCGCCGGGCGCGCAGCCGGACGCGGAATAAGCGCGCGTTCCTGCGATGAAAAAAGGGCGCTTCGTTTGACCGGAGCGCCCTTCTTTATCTGAATTTCTTGAAACCGGCGACGCGCCGCTCGGTCGCACCGCAGCACAGCCTGCCGGCGCGGCGGAAAGCTTCGGGACGTCGCTCAACCGCCCAGCAACGCGTCCGAAAACTCTTCGGCGCTGAACGGCTGCAAATCTTCCACCTTCTCGCCAACGCCGATGAAGTACACCGGGATAGGGCGCTGGCGTGCGATCGCGGCGAGAATGCCGCCTTTCGCCGTGCCGTCGAGCTTGGTGACGACCAGACCGGTGAGGCCGAGCGCGTCGTCGAATGCTTTGACCTGCGCGAGCGCGTTCTGGCCGGTATTCGCGTCGATGACGAGCAGCACTTCGTGCGGCGCGCCGTCCATTGCCTTGCCAATCACGCGTTTGACCTTGCGCAGCTCTTCCATCAGATGCAACTGGGTTGGCAGACGGCCGGCCGTATCGGCCATCATCACGTCGATCTTGCGGGCGCGCGCCGCGCCGACCGCGTCGAAAATCACCGCTGCCGGGTCGCCACTTTCCTGCGACACCACCGTCACGTTGTTGCGCTGACCCCAGATCGCAAGCTGCTCGCGAGCGGCCGCGCGGAACGTGTCGCCCGCTGCCAGCAGCACGGACTGATTGAAACTTTGCAGATGCTTGGCAAGCTTGCCGATGCTGGTGGTTTTACCTGCGCCGTTCACGCCCGCGATCATCATCACGAGCGGCTGCGCGTGGCCGAGCATCAGCGATTTTTCGAGCGGCTTGAGCAACTCGATCAACAGTGCGCGCAGCGCGGCCTTCACCTGTTGCGGCTCGGTGAGGCGCTCGGTGCGCACTTTCTCACGCAAGGATTCGAGCAGGAATTCGGTGGCGTCGATACCCGCGTCCGACATCAGCAGCGCGGTTTCGAGTTCTTCGTAAAGATCTTCGTCGATCTTCGTGCCGACGAAGATGCCGGTCAGGCTCGAACTTGTCTTCGACAATCCCGTTTTCAGGCGCGTGAGCCACGAGCGTTTCGTGCCGGCGTCCTGCTGCGGAGGCGGAACGATCTCAATGGACTCTTCGGCTTCGATCCCGGCTTCCGGCTCGACCGGCGCCGCGACCGGGTGCGGAAAGTCGGCCGCAGGTGCCTGTGACACGGCAGGTACGACTCGCGGGTCTTCAAAACTGTCCGGTGTCAGGTCGTCTGACGCCGACGGCGATTCGTCCGGCGCGTTATCGGACTCTTTCGAACCCTTGAATCGTTTGAAAAAGCTGAACATGATCTGGCATGGTGAGAGCGCGCGCCGATGCGCACGGCCGGCGTGAACCCGGCGGAAGCGGCAGGCGGCGTTGCGATGCGGGATGCAAGGCGCTGGAAGTCCCGCATTTTATCAGGCGCGCCGCCGACCGTCGTATCGGCCGATCGGCCAGGGTGGACGCGGCCTGGCCCTGTGGTAACGTTGGCGTTCCGGCCCCGGCGCCCAGGCTTCGTTTTCAGGCGTGCCTACTCGTCGCGGGCGCCCACCACGTCATTGATACTGCATGCCTCGCTCCACACCCTCTCGCGCCCACGGCGCCTCGTCCAAAGGCGGCAAGCCGCACGCCATTCGCATCATCGGCGGCGACTGGAAACGCACCCCTTTGCCCGTACTGGATCTCGACGGCCTGCGTCCTACGCCCGACCGCGTGCGCGAAACGCTGTTCAACTGGCTCGGTCAGCGGCTGGACGGCCAGCGGTGCCTCGACCTGTTCGCCGGCAGCGGCGCGCTGGGTTTCGAGGCCGCGTCGCGCGGCGCGGCACGTGTGGTGATGGTGGAGCGCAACGCGCGGGCAGCCTCGCAATTGCGCGCCAATCAGGAGCGCCTCACCGCGCGCACGATCGAAATAGTGGAGGCCGACGGCTTGCGCCTTGCCGCGAGTCTCGCCCCGGGTTCGTTCGATGTCGTATTTCTTGACCCGCCCTTTGCGCCCTTCGGTGACGGCCTGCTCGACAAGGCGCTGGCGCTGGCCGCGCCGCTGCTAGACGCTGACGGCTATCTGTACGTCGAATCCGGCGCAGCGCTCGAACTGGCAGGCAATGAGTCGCTTGCAGGCTGGGAAATCGTGAGGCAGGGCAAAGCGGGTGCGGTCCACTTTCATTTGCTGCAACGCGAAAATAAGGAATAATGCGCGTTCAAAATAAGCGCCGGGCGGTTGCTGTTACGTGCGCGGCGGGTGCCACAATGCGTCACGTGGACGCTTTGACGTGCCCATTTGTCTGAAGAGAGGAGATTCTCATGGTAGTCGCCGTGTACCCGGGCACGTTCGATCCGCTGACGCGCGGTCACGAAGACCTCGTTCGGCGCGCGTCGAGCATTTTCGACACGCTGGTGGTCGGCGTCGCCGACAGCCGCAACAAGAAGCCATTTTTCACGCTTGAAGAGCGCCTCGACATCGCGCACGAAGTGCTCGGACATTATCCAAACGTCCAGGTAATGAGCTTCAAAGGGCTACTGAAAGACTTCGTGCGAACCAACAATGCGCGCGTGATCGTGCGGGGTTTGCGCGCCGTGTCCGACTTCGAGTACGAGTTCCAGATGGCGGGCATGAACCGCTACCTGTTGCCGGATGTGGAGACGATGTTCATGACGCCATCGGATCAATATCAGTTCATCTCGGGCACCATCGTCCGCGAAATCGCTCAGCTCGGCGGCGATGTCAGCAAATTCGTGTTTCCATCGGTCGAAAAACGGCTGAAGGAAAAGGTTGCCGCGTTGGACGCGAACAGCGCTTCGGCGGGCCAGCCGTAACCGGCGTAAACTGTCGGTTTGACGGATCAAAGCCGGCTCTGACCGGCGCGAAGCGAGAGAAGTATGGCCCTGATGATTACCGACGAGTGCATCAATTGCGACGTGTGCGAGCCTGAGTGCCCGAACGACGCGATTTCGATGGGTACGGAAATCTATGTGATCGACCCGAAGAAATGTACGGAATGTGTCGGCCATTTCGACGAGCCGCAGTGTATTCAGGTGTGTCCAGTGGAGTGCATTCCGCGTGACCCTGAGCATCTGGAGACACCCGAGGGTTTGATGGCGAAGTATCACGCGTTGCAGGTTGCGAAGGGCGCCTGAGGGTTCGCAGATGTGACAAAGGCGAGGCTTCCTGCCTCGCCTTTTTTTCGCGCTTCTTTCTTTGCGTCGCGGGCGCGCTCTCGCCTCGTTTATGTTTAACCGACGTACGCGCCAAAAATGTCGCGCAGCGCGTCGAGCAACACGTTGCACTCAGCGTCGGTACCGACCGAAATCCGCAAGTACTGATCGATGCGCGGCGCCTTGAAGTGGCGCACGAAAATCTCCTTCTCCCTGAGACACTGCACAAGCATCGCGGCATCGTAGCCGTCGTGTCGCACAAATAGCATGTTTGCCGCCGACGGCACCACGTCGAAGCCAAGTGCCGTCAGTCCGGCAGCGAGGTGCTCGCGACTCGCGATCACCTTCGCGCACGTGTCGCGGAACCAGGCTTCATCGACATACGCGGCGGTGGCGGCGACTTGAGCGAGGCGGTCGAGCGGGTAGGAATTGAAGCTGTCCTTGACGCGATTCAGCGCGTCGATCAGTTCCGGGTTGCCGAACGCGAAGCCGACACGCATGCCGGCCAGCGAGCGTGCCTTCGACACGGTCTGGATCACCAGCAGGTTCGGATAGCGGTCGATCAGACCTATCGCCGATTCGGCGCCGAAGTCGACGTAGGCCTCGTCGATCACGACGACCGACTCCGTGTTTCGCGCAATCAGACGTTCGATATCGGTGAGCGGCAGCGGGCGGCCGGTCGGTGCGTTCGGGTTCGGGAAAAGCACGCCACCGTTGGGCGTTGCGTAGTCGTCCACGTTAAGTGCGAAGCTGGAGTCGAGCGCAATTGTCCTGTATTCGACCTCGAACAGCCGGGCGTAAGCGGGATAAAAGCTGTAAGTGATGTCCGGGAACAGCAGCGGCTTGTCGTGCTTGAGCAGCGCCTGGAAGGTGAGCGCGAGTACTTCGTCCGAACCATTGCCTGCGAAAACCTGCGCTGTAAGGATGCCGTGGTACGCCGCGACCGTTTCGCGCAACTTCAGCGCAGTCGGGTCCGGATAACGGCGCAGCGATTCGGCCGCGTCGCCTAATTCCTGACGGATCGCTTCGAGCACGCGCGGCGACGGCGGATAGGGATTTTCGTTGGTGTTCAGCTTCACCGGATGCGCGACCAGGGGCTGCTCGCCTGGCACATACGGCGTCAGATGGTGAACGACGTCACTCCAAAAGCGGCTCAAGCGGTTCTCCTGTTCGTGTGGCTGTAAAGCTGCGGCAACGTGAGACAGTGCGACGCGCTGGAATCCATCAGCCATTGCGATGCAGTTGCATCATCGCGCGCTCGAGTTCACCCTTGATGACCTGTGGCATTACGGCGAGCGCACGTTCAATGGAAGCGTCAATCACTTCCTGTTCCTCGCGCCGCGGCGGTTTCAGCACAAAGTTGGCGACGTCCGGCTTGGCGCCGGCGCGGGCGCTTTCCGGAATCAGGTCACGAGGATGGCCAATGCCGATCCGCAGTCGCCAATATTGTTGCGATGACAGATGAGCGGTGATGTCTTTCAACCCATTGTGGCCGCCGCTGCCGCCGCCGAGCTTCAGCTTGACGCTGCCGGGCGGCAAGTCGAGTTCGTCGTGCACGACCAGAATCTCGTCGGGAAGAATTTTGAAGAACTGTGCAACCGCGACGACGGACTGACCGGAGCGGTTCATGTAGGTTTGCGGTTCCAGCAGATGTACTTCCTCGCCGTGCAGGCGGGCTTTGGCATAGAAACCGTGGAAGCGTCGCTCGTCGCGCAGTGTCGTTCCTGCTTCGCGCGCCAGTTGATCGACCAGCCAGAAGCCGGCGTTATGGCGCGTCACGGTGTATTCGGCGCCCGGATTGCCGAGGCCGACGATCAGCTTGATCATGATTGCGTAGATCCATCTGGCTCAGGAGTCGAACATACCGAGCCCAAAAAGCCGAAAGAAGCCGAAAAAAAACCCGCCGGGGCGAACCTCGGCGGGTGACATCGACCGTCTCATTGAGACGGATCGAGAGGATTGCGTTGCTTGTCGCCTTGCTGGCAAGTTAAGCAGCCGGCGTTTCGCCTTCAGCTTGACCAGCGGCTTCATCTTCCGACACCACGCCAGCCGGGATCGTAGCTGCAGCCAGAACCGGGTTTTCTGCCGCGACGTGAGCCACCAGCGCCACACCTTCCGGCAGCTTGATGTCGTTCGCGTGAATCGAGTGGCCTGCTTCGATCGAAGCCAAGTCGACTTCAATGAATTCCGGCAGTGCCGACGGCAGGCACTCGACTTCGATTTCGTTCAGAACGTGCGTGATAACCGCGCTCGACAGCTTCACTGCCGGGTTGGTTTCCTGGTTCATGAAGTGCAGCGGCACCTTGGTGTGCAACTTCTTCTTCGCGTCGACACGTTGGAAGTCCACGTGCAGAACGAGCTGACGGAACGGGTGGTATTGCACGTCGCGCAGCAGCACCTGTTGCGTGTTGCCTGCCACTTCCAGTTCGAGAATCGACGAGTGGAAAACTTCTTTCTTCAGCGCGTGCCACAGTGCGTTGTGGTCCAGTTCGACCAATTGCGTTTCAGCACCAGCGCCATATACGATGCCCGGGGTCTTTCCCGAGTTACGCAGGCGGCGGCTCGCACCCGTACCTTGCAAAGAACGCTCGAAAGCGACTACTTTCATTTTGAATCTCCATTGCACTGCCCGCGACCAGGCAGTAAAAACGGGGCCTCCAAGCCGTAATGGCTGAGGCCCCAGAACTGCGGCACGAACCTTCGTTCGTTCGCGCCGATTGTGCAAAAGCGCAGCATTGCACGGATGCAGACGCTGCGCCTTCGCAAATACTTAACTTTCAGCGAACAGCGACATGACCGAATCGCCGCGGCGAATCCGCGAGAACGTTTCGGCCAGCAGGCCGGCGCTGGTCAACGAACGGATCTTTGCGCACGAGCGGGCTTCTTCGCCGAGCGGGATCGTGTCCGTGACAACCAGTTCGTCGAGCGCGGAGGCTGCAATACGCTCGCCTGCGCCGCCGGACAGAACCGGGTGCGTAGCGTAAGCGAAAACCTGCTTCGCGCCACGTTCCTTCAAAACTTGTGCTGCCTTGCAAAGCGTGCCGGCAGTGTCGACCATGTCGTCCATGATCACGCAGGTACGGCCCTCGACTTCACCGATGATATTCATCACCTCGGCGACGTTCGCCTTCGGACGACGCTTGTCGATGATCGCGAGATCGCAGTTCAGCTGCTTTGCCAACGCCCGCGCACGTACCACGCCGCCGACGTCCGGCGAAACGACCAGCAGGTTCTCGTAGTTCTGCTTGCGCAGATCGCCGAGCAGCACGGGCGTAGCGTAGATATTGTCGACCGGAATGTCGAAGAAGCCCTGGATCTGGTCAGCGTGCAGATCCATTGTGATGATCCGCTCGACGCCCGCGATTTCCAGCATGTTCGCCACGATCTTCGCCGAAATGGCGACGCGCGCCGAACGAGGGCGACGATCTTGACGTGCATAACCGAAGTAGGGAATGGCTGCGGTGATCCGGCCAGCAGATGCGCGTTTGAGCGCATCGACCATGATCATCAGCTCCATCAAGTTGTCATTCGCCGGTGCGCACGTGGACTGCAGGACGAAAACATCCTTGCCACGCACGTTTTCCTGAATCTCGACCTGAATTTCGCCGTCTGAGAAACGGCTAACCATTGCTTTGCCGAGGGGAATACCGAGGATCTTGACGACTTCCTGTGCAAGCGCAGGATTTGCGTTGCCAGTAAAAACCATCAGGCCGTCATGGCTGCTCATCGTGCACCTATTTCAGGCTGGGGGCGAGGGGAACTGCGAGAAAATTTGGCAGGGGAGAAAGGATTCGAACCTTTGCATGCCGGAATCAAAATCCGGTGCCTTAACCAGCTTGGCGACTCCCCTACACTAACTTTGAGCCCCGCCGAACGTGGAGTTTCGTTCGACGATGCAAAACTTATGACGCGAAAGCGAAGAGTGGATGCTGATCGAGGCCTGCTGCCACTGCGCTGTTCCATTCGCGAGGCAGTTTGGCTTGCACCACTTCTGCCTCAGCTTGACTACGGAACGCTGCAAAGACACTTGCACCTGATCCGGACATCCGCGCTGGTGCGACGTTCTCAAACCATCGCAGCACTTGCGCTACTTCCGCGTATTTTCCCACGACAACCGGCTGCATGTCATTCCGGCCAAAACTCTCCGGCCATTCAGTGTTGCAGCTAAGTTCTGCAGGAAAGTCCGTAATTATTAGGGACTTTGAATTCCGTGTCAACGCTTTTTCGGAAAAAATCGCTGCGGTTGGAACCTGAACCCGCGGCGTCACTACCAGGAAATGACGCGGCGGCAATTGTACAACGTCTAAAGCCTCTCCGACACCCTCCGCAAACGCATTTTTGCCGAAGACGAAAAATGGCACGTCGGCGCCGAGTTTCAACGCGAGCGCCTGCAATTCGAGTCGCGGCAAATCGAGCTTCCACAAACGGTTCAATGCCAACAGCGTGGTGGCTGCATCGGAGCTGCCGCCGCCGAGGCCCGCACCCATCGGCAGCCGCTTGTCGATTTCGATATCGACGCCGTGCCGCGAACCCGTGTGCGCTTTCAGAAGCGTCGCAGCGCGCACGGTGAGATCGTGCTCGGCCGGGACGTCGGCGATTTCAGTGCGGCGCGTGATAAGCCCATCGTCGCGCCGCGTGAAGTGCAGCGTGTCGCCCCAGTTCAGCAACTGGAAAACGGTTTGCAGCGTGTGATAGCCATCGGGACGACGGCCCGTGATGTGCAGGAACAGGTTGAGTTTCGCTGGCGCGAGACAATCGCGCAGCGAGTCGGTAGTTTCAATCATGAGTCGGCTACGTGCGCCACGAGGCGCTAAAAGTGCGGCAGGCCGCACGCGCGAGTGAACGCGGTTACTGATCCAGCACGAGCTTGATGTCGAGCGGCGGTTCCGAACGGCTCAGATTGAGCCGCTTCACACCGGTGGCGGGGGCGTCGGCATACGCGAGATAGTCGATCGTCCAGCCGTCCTGGGTAATCTGCTTGAGCCGCGCAGGTTGTTCGGGGTCTTTCTCCGTCTTTGCGCGCGACGTTGGCGCCGGCGACGGCTGCAACCAGTAACGCAGCCCTTCGACGGGCAACGCGAAGCCGAGCGCGTTCTGCATCAGCGTGGACACATTGTCGGCGGTAAGCGGCTGACGGTTCGGCAACTCGAGGGTGGCCGAAGCCGGCGACGACGTGACGATCGCCAGCGTCTGCCCCAACGGGTTGCGCAACTGCAAGGTCACGGTGTCGCCTATTTCCTGCCACGAGAAATTGCCGTACGCGTTACGCTGCTGGCCGTTCTGGTCGTTGTACTGAATGGCAAAGCGGCCCTGGTAACTGCGGCTCGTCTGTGCGGTGACGGAGGTCGCCGCGTTCGACGTGGACGGCCCCTGTGGTTTCACCGAAGCACACCCGGCAAGCGCGACAACCGCCGCCGCTACGAAGCCAAGCGCCGCGCCACGCGGCGCCTGGGGAAAGGAAATTAAGCGGGAAAGGCGCATCAAAGATCGTTCACCTGAAGTCGTTGGAGCGTTTTGACGAGCGTGTCGTTATCGGGTTCGAGCTTGCGTGCATCGCGGAACGCGGCGCGCGCCTGATCCTGTGCGCCGGTTTTCCACAACACTTCGCCGAGGTGCGCGCCGATTTCGGCATTCGGCTGAATGTCATAAGCCTTGCGCAACAGCCTGATCGCGTCCGACGTGTCACCCATCCGGTATTTGACCCAGCCGACGCTATCCATGATGAACGCGTCGTTTGGCGCCAGTGACGATGCCTTCTCGACCAGCTTGTCCGCCTCGGCCAGACGCTGACCGCGATCGGCGAGCGAATAGCCAAGCGCGTTGTACGCCTGTGGATTGTCCGGCTGAGTCTGGATCAGCTTGCGCAATTGCGCTTCCATCACGTCGTAATGGCCGTTCTTTTCCGCGGACATCGCGTAGTCATAGGCGAGGTCGGGGTCGTCGGGGAACATGGCCGTGGCCTGCTGCAGGCGCGACTCGGCTTCCGGATAGCGCTTCGCGTCGAACAGGATTGCTGCGTCCGTGCGTGCGATCAGCGCCTGGTCACGCGGATCGGGCGACTGCAGATTGGCGAGCAGCCTGCGCGCGTCGTCGGTCTTGCCCTGCTTCGCGAGCAGTTGCGCGCGCGTGATCTGCGAAGGCACGTACTGCTGGCTCGACGGCGAAATCTTGTTCAGCCAGTCGCTAGCCGCCGCTTCGTTCTTCTGCTCCAGCGACAACTGCGCGAGATAGATATACGCTTGCCCCGGATCGGCGCCCGGCGTCTTTTCGGCCTGAGACGCATACTGCGTCAGATAGCTCTGTGCGTCGTCGTAATTCTTCTGCTGAATCTTGATCAACGCGAGCGCCATGAGCGGCGTGAGATCGTTCGCGTTGTTCTTGTGCATGATCTCGAACTGCTTCTGCGCGTCGTCGAGACGGTCGCTCGCGAGATACAGCTGGGCAAGCGCAAGACGCGCGTCATGCGACTTCGGGTTCTGCTGCACGTATTTTTCGAGCGACGCAATGCCTTCCTTGCGCTCCTCCGGACCCATCTGCGACAACATCAACGCCGCCGGCAAAAAGTCGGGCTTCAGCGTGAGCGCCTGTTCGAGCGACTTGCGCGCGCCGGGCTGATCGTCTGCGAGAAGCTGCTGGCGTGCGATCGCCAACTGCGCTTCCGGACGGTTCATGTCGTTCTTCAGCAGGTCTTGCAGCACATGCAGGCCGCCGACCCGATTCGGGCCGCGCGCGAGCAGCAGTTGCAACGCGAGGATCGCATTGCCGCGGTTGTCGGGCGGCACCTTCGTCATTTCGTTCGCAAGCAGCGGCTCGGCGTCGTCGGGCTTGCCGGAGAGCACCAGCAGCGACGCATCCAGCTGCGCGGCGCGCTCCGAACTCGGCGCATACTGCTGCCACAACTGCGCAGCGGTCAGTGCGTCCGACGGGCTCTGCGCAGCCAGCGCGATCTCGGTGGCGCGCTGCGCCATGCGCGGATCGTGCGTGTCGCGTGCGAGCGCGAGGTAGGTCTGATAGGCCGGCGCCGGCTGATCACGTTGCAACGCGACTTCAGCGGCGAGCACCTGGAAAACGATCTGGCTCGTCAGCGGCACGCTGGGCAAAGACTTCTGATCTTCCGCCGTGGCCGGACCCAGCGGCTCGGGCAGCGTGACGGACGTGTCATCGGAGTCCGGCGAAGGGTCCTGCGCATGTGCGGGTACGGCCGCCAGCGCCCAGACGGCGAGCGCGGCCGCACCCAGCATCCGGCGGGCGGACACGGTGTGCGGCACGCGGGATGCGCTAGCCGGGCGCTTTGAAAACAGCTTCACGAAGGACAAGTTCATGGAAATCCGTTCAATGTTTCGGACGATTGTAACGCGCTCGCTACAATACGCGCACAACCACTCACGCAAGTTGCAGACCAGTTAGACATGCCAGAGTTGCCAGAAGTTGAGGTTACCCGACGGGGGATCGAGCCGTATGTCGCCGGCCGCAAAGTGGAGAGCGTCGATGTGCGCACGCCCGCGTTGCGCTGGCCGATTCCCGCCGACCTTGCGAAAACCTTGCGTGGTCACGTCGTCCGCAAAGTCGAACGGCGCGGCAAGTATCTGCTGTTCGAAATCGACGCCGGGTGGTTCATCGTCCATCTTGGCATGACCGGCACGTTGCGCGTGCTGCGCCACGTGCCGCATCCGCCGGCGGCGGCAAAACACGATCACGTGGACTGGATCTTCGACGACTTCATTTTGCGCTTTCGCGACCCGCGCCGCTTCGGCGCGATCCTCTGGCATCCGCGCGAGTCCGGCGACGTGCTCGACCATCCTCTGCTTGCCAGTCTCGGCGTCGAGCCGTTTTCGCCGGCGTTTTCCGGCGCGCTCATGCATCGGCTTACACGAGGGCGCAAGGTGTCGGTGAAGCAGGCGCTGCTGGCGGGTGTAATCGTCGTAGGCGTGGGAAATATCTACGCGTCGGAAAGCCTTTTCCGCGCCGGCATTCGTCCTACGACGGCGGCGGGCCGCGTCTCGCTCGTGCGCTACGATCTGCTCGCCGACGCCGTGCGCGTGACGCTCGCCGCTGCGATCGAGAAGGGCGGCAGCACGCTGCGCGATTTCGTCGGCAGCGACGGCGAGAGCGGCTACTTTCAGCTCGACTATTTCGTCTACGATCGCGCGGGTTTGCCGTGCCGCGTGTGTGGAACGCCGATCAAACAGATCGTCCAGGGACAGCGTTCCACGTATTTCTGCCCTACCTGCCAGCGTTAGAGTTCAATGCCCTCCCGTTTGTCCGCACCCTCCACTTCGTCCGCCGCCGCTGTCTCGCCCGCCTGCAGCGCCATGCCCGATTTTTCCGCGCGGCTGATCGCATGGCAGCGTCAGCATGGGCGCCATGATCTGCCGTGGCAAAACACGCGTGATCCTTATCGCATCTGGCTGTCTGAAATCATGCTTCAGCAGACTCAGGTGTCGACGGTGATCCCGTACTACGCGAAGTTTCTTGCGCGTTTTCCGACGGTCGTCGCGCTGGCCGCCGCGCCGGTGGACGACGTGATGGCACTGTGGGCCGGCCTTGGCTATTACACGCGCGCGCGCAACCTGCATCGCTGCGCGCAGGTGGTGGTCGAACAGCATGGCGGTGCGTTCCCGGCATCGGTCGACGCACTCGCGGAATTGCCCGGCATCGGCCGCTCGACGGCGGCGGCGATCGCGTCGTTCGCGTTCGGCGCGCGCGCGACGATTCTGGACGGCAACGTGAAGCGCGTGCTCGCGCGTGTGTTTGGCGTCGAAGGCTTTCCGGGCGAAAAGAAAGTCGAAAACGGGATGTGGACGCTGGCGGAATCATTGCTGCCGTCGAATGCATCGGACGACGAAGTTAGCGCCTATACGCAAGGGCTGATGGATCTCGGCGCAACACTATGCGTGCGCGGCAAACCTGATTGTCTGCGTTGCCCGTTCGCTGCCGACTGCGTCGCCAACGTGACCGGCCGTCAGCGTGAATTGCCCGCGGCGCGTCCGAAGAAGACGGTGCCCACGCGTCGTACATGGATGCTCGTGCTGCGCGACGGCAACGCGGTGATGCTGGAGAAGCGTCCGCCCTCGGGCATCTGGGGCGGTCTGTGGAGCCTGCCTGAAGCGCCGGATGAAGCCGCGCTTGCCAAGCGCGCGCGTGCTTTCGGCGGCGGCGAGGTGTCGCGGCTCGCGCCGCTCACGCATGTGTTCACGCACTTCAGGCTGGACATCGAACCGCGAATGACCGAGCTGGACCGTGGTATCGACGCGCTAACGGCGCTTGGCGACGCCGACACCGCATGGGTCGCGCTGGACGATCTCGATTCGTTCGGCGTGCCCGCGCCGGTGCGCAAACTGCTGGATGGTTTGCAAGGCTCGCTGATCTGATCTGATTCGATCTGACTGGGCCGGGCGGCGCAGCGCGAGCCCGCGGTTTATAGCAGCTGATGCTGCTGCATGTAGTGATGAACCACGTCGATCCGCGCGCCGGCGTCCTGCAGTTCCATCAGCTTTTGCCGCGCGCGCAGTGCGATCGGCAGCACTTCGGCGAGACGGTTCGACACCCACGACGGATCGTCCAGCCTGAACGGTTCGGCGAACGGCAAGCTGTCGGGGTCGCGCTCACGGATGGTCGCGATGATCCGCTCCAGTACTTCAGCACACGCGCCGAACTTCGCCAGTTGTTCGTTGCCTTCGAGCGGCGTGTCGTCACCGAGCGGGTCCGCCATGCCGACCAGCAAACCGCTGGATTCCACACGATGCGACAGCAGGCGAAAGCGCTTCGTGCCTCGCGCGCGGATCAGCAGCATGCCGAATGCTTCGACATCACACTCTTCGATTTCGGCGAGACAGCCGATTGTTTCGGGCACCGAAGGCTCGTCTTCACGCGCCACCTCGGCGCCGCTTTTCAGCAGACACACGCCGAACGGCGTTTTTTCCCGAAGACAGTCGCGCGCCATGTCGAGATAGCGCGCTTCGAAAATCTTCAGCGGCAGGAGCCCGTCGGGAAACAGCACCGTGTGCAGTGGAAAAAGCGGCACATCGGCAAGCACAGTAGAAGTGGTAGACATGGCGCAACGCTTCGAGTTAAGGCCGCGCGACGCGGCCGGTTAAGCCACTAACTTCGAGGATGCGCTGGGGTCCACCGGCGCATCGCGGTGCCGCACAATCACATTCGCCGCCGATGCGAGACGCGCGGCGAGCGTCTCGGCAATGAACACCGAGCGATGCTGCCCACCCGTGCAACCGATCGCGACCGTCAGATAACTGCGGTTGTCGTCACGGAAATGCGGCAGCCATTTGGCGAGAAACGCTTCGATGTCGCTGATCATTTCATGCACGACGGGCAGCGCATCGAGAAAATCCACTACCGGTTTGTCGAGGCCCGTAAGAGGCCGTAATTCACGATCGTAGTACGGGTTGGGCAGCGTGCGTACGTCGAAAACGAAATCGGCGTCGAGCGGCACGCCGCGCTTGAATCCGAACGATTCGAACATCAGCACGAGTCCCGCCGACTCCTGTTCGATGAAACGCTTGACCCATGCGCGCAACACGTTTGCGCGCAGATTGCTGGTGTCGATCTGCTGGCCGAACTCGGCAAGGCCTGCAACGAGTTCGCGTTCACGTTCGATCGCTTCGGCAAGCGACGTGAGCAGGCCGACATCGGCATCATACGCAGTGGAGCCTGAGAGCGGGTGGCGGCGGCGCGTTTCGGAGAAGCGTTGAATCAGCGCCTGCGTGCTGGCATTCAGGAACAGAACGCGAACATCGTGGGAGCGGGACAGGTCGCGGATCATCGCGGGCATTTCGTCGAGCGACGCGCTGGAACGCGCATCGATCGCGACCGCGAGGCGCTCCTGGCCGTCTTCGGCGAGATAGGCGGCGAGTTCCGGGAGAAAGCGCGGCGGCAGATTGTCGACGCAGTAATAGCCCGCGTCTTCAAGCGCGTTCAGAGCAACTGACTTGCCGGAGCCGGATATACCGGTGATCAGGATTATGCGCATGGAGTCGAGAGATGTGTACGTTTCATCATAGCATCTGGCCCGCGTGCGCGTACCGGCTCGCCAGCTTTGACGGTCGCACGTAAGGCGCGTTGAGCGGGGCGCTCCGGCCTGTTGGGGCAAGGCCGTTCATGCGCTTTTTCCGGGTCAGGCGATCGCTGCGGGCACTGGGAGCGCCGCGAGCGTCGCACGATCAGATCAGCTTGCCGGGGAACTGGCTGTCCGGGTCCTGCATCGCCAGACGCTGGCGATCCATGAAGTCGCGCAACGTGTCGATACCGCGCAATTGCAGGATTGTGTTACGCACGGCGGCTTCCACGAGCACCGCGAGGTTCCGGCCGGCCGCCACCTGGATCGTGACCTTGCTGATCGGCAGGCCGAGTACGTCGACGGTCTGGCTTTCCAGCGGCAGCCGCTGGAATTCACCGTCAGGACGGCGTACCAGTTGCACGATCAACTTCAGTTTCATTTTCCGCCGGACAGCCGTTTCACCAAAAATCGTTTTGATGTCCAGCAGGCCCAGTCCACGTACTTCCAGCAGATTCTGCAGAAGCGGCGGGCAGCGCCCCTCGACGAAGTCAGGGCCCAGACGCACGAAGTCCACCGCGTCGTCGGCCACGAGGCCGTGGCCGCGGCTGATCAACTCAAGACCGAGCTCACTTTTGCCAAGGCCTGAGTCGCCGGTGAGCAGCACGCCCATGCCGAGAATGTCGAGAAATACGCCATGCAGCGTGGCACGTGGCGCCAGAATGCGCGACATGTAGAGCCGCAGGCTGTCGATCACCGCGGCGGCTGACATGGGCGTGGTGAAAAGCGGCGTGGAGGAGCGCGTGCAACGCAGCACCAGTTCCGGCGGTGCCGCGACGCCGCCCGCCACCACCAGGAACGGCGGTTCCAACGCGATCAGCTCCGCCATGTGGCGCGAGCGGTCTTCGTCCGTCTGGCGTTTGTAGTAGTCGATTTCGGCGTCGCCCAGCACCTGGATCCGGTTCGGGTGGATCAGGTTCAAGTGGCCGACAAGGTCGGCGCTCGACGTGGCATTGGCGACCGATTCCGAAGAAAAGCCGCGTTCCCAGCCTTCATGCCCTGTCAGCCAGCTCAGTTTGAGTGTGGCTGCATTATCGTCGAAAATGCTTTGGGCGTTGATGCTGGACGTATCCATGAGTCAGTGACTCCAGTGTGGGCCGCTTTGCCAGGCAAGCGCCGCCGCTTGCCTGACGTTACCGCATGCGCGCGCGTGAGCGGCATGCGGCTAACCGGCGTGCGGATAACCGCCGATGCATCAAGGTTGCCACTGAGTGAGCAGGCGATGCAATGCTTCACGGTCTTCTTCTGTATGAAGACGCTCGCGAGCCTCGCGATCGGACAGCAATTGCGCAATTTCCGAG
Source organism: Paraburkholderia sp. PREW-6R (assembly GCF_039621805.1). Classification (NCBI taxonomy): domain Bacteria; kingdom Pseudomonadati; phylum Pseudomonadota; class Betaproteobacteria; order Burkholderiales; family Burkholderiaceae; genus Paraburkholderia; species Paraburkholderia sp. PREW-6R. The sequence continues at coordinate 379,045 of NZ_CP155073.1, forward strand.
AGGATTTCGAGGTGCTGCTGCGTGGCCTGTTCCGGCACGAGCAGAAAGATCAGCAATGAGACCGGCTGACCGTCGGGCGATTCGAAGGGGATGGGTTCAGCAAGACGCACGAATGCAGCGAGCGGTTGCTTCAGGCCTTTGATCCGGCCATGCGGAATGGCAACGCCTTCGCCGAGCCCGGTGGACCCGAGGCGCTCACGCGCAAACAGATTGTCTGTGACCGTACTGCGGGCAATGCCGTTCTGGTTCTCGAAGATCAGGCCCGCTTGCTCGAACACGCGCTTCTTGCTGGTGACCGATAGTCCGACGACGACGTTCTCGAGGGGAAGAAATTTGGCTAAACGATTCATGTTGACAGGCGAAAACGTGGCCTGGGTGCTCCTCGCTGGGGCGTTTGGGTGGCGTTCCATTCGACTGATGCTCGCGGTGACATGCCTGGGAGTTCAGAAATGCAGGACTCCGGCCGACTTCCGTAAAAATCAGGTAGACCCCGATGGTAACCGGAACATTATAGAACAGGGTTGCCACCGATGGTGCGGCGCGCCATCCATGCGCAACAGGTTTTTAACGGTTTAGTCCACGCGTCGCGAAGCTGCGCGAAAACGGGCCCCAGAAGCGAAAAACCGCCCAGTTGCGGGCGGTTTGGCGACTACACGAGAAATGAGTAAAACCCTCTAATTTCCCTATTGCGGCGGCACGTCCAGTTGCGGCGCCGGCTGATACTTCAGGGCGTCGTGCGCGTGGCCCTGCAGACGATCCTTGTGGCGTAACACTTGCCGATCCAGCTTGTCGATCATCAGATCGATTGCAGCGTAAAGGTCGCTGTCGCAGCTCTCGACAAAGATGTCCTTGCCCTTGAGATGCAGGTTGATTTCAACCTTTTGACGCTTTTCCTTTTCCTTGTGGTTGTCGACCGAGAGGACCACACTGCCGTCGATGACCTGATCAAAATGTCTTAGCACCCTATCCAGTTTGGTGATCACGTATTCGCGCAACGCAGGCGTTACTTCGAGGTGGTGTCCACTGATCTGCAGATTCATAGTGCTTCTCCAAGCTAGTGGCCGCCTGGTCCGCACGATGACGTAGGTCCGGTCGATCTGTCGGCTTGCCTGAGTCGTTCCCCGTTGACTGACTTCTGGCAGGTCGCGTCGGCCGGCCTGTCCGCCAACTTGCGGAGCGGCCGGTAAATGCCCGCCGCAGGAAGCGACGCGCTATAAAGACTTGCGCAGGTTGACTGCTGGAATCTTGAGCGCTTCACGATACTTCGCGACGGTACGCCGTGCGACGACGAAGCCCTGTTCCGCCAGCAGTTCGGCTATGCGACTGTCTGAAAGAGGCGATTTTGAGTTTTCCGCTCCTATCAGTTGTTTGATGAGCGCGCGAATGGCCGTGGAAGAGGCTGCGCCGCCCGTGTCAGTCGAAACGTGTGATCCGAAAAAGTACTTGAATTCAAGCGTCCCGAATGGGGTCAGCATGTATTTACCGGTTGTCACACGCGAGACAGTTGACTCGTGTAAACCCAGCGTATCAGCAATTTCCCGCAAAACCAAGGGGCGCATGGCAATTTCGCCGTGCACAAAAAAGCTCTTTTGACGCTCGACAATGGCTTGCGCGACCCTGAGGATAGTCTCGAAACGCTGCTGGATATTCTTGATCAGCCAGCGTGCTTCCTGCAGTTGCTGGCGCAACGATCCACTGCCCGGGTCCCCCCGGTTATTGCGCAGAATATTGGCATACAGGTGATTGATGCGCAGCTTCGGCACCACCTCGGGGTTCAGCTCCGCCTGCCACCCCTGAGCCGTTTTGCGCACCATGATGTCGGGCACCACGTAGTCTGCTTCGGCCTTGCCGTAAGCCGCGCCGGGAAACGGTTCGAGCGAGCGAATCAGTACATGCGCATCGCGCAGATCGTCGTCGCTTGCCTTCAGGTGTTTGCGCAGACGCGTGAAGTCGCGCGCAGCGAGCAGTTCCAGATGATGCGCAACGATCTCCAACGCCAGTGTGCGCGTGGGCGACCCCGGAAGCCGCAACAATTGCAGCCTCAGGCATTCGGATGCGGAGCGCGCGCCGACACCCGCCGGGTCGAAGCTATGCAACAGCGCCAGGGCGGCGTTCAGTTCGTCCTGATCGACTTCGAGTTCTTCCGGCAGATCGGCCTGTACCTCTTCGAGCGTGGCGGAAAGATAGCCATCGTCGTCGAGCGATTCGATCAGGAAGGTGATCAGCGCGCGGTCGCGTTGACCCGCCGAAGTCACGCGCAATTGCGCCATCAGATGATCGCGCAGCGAAGTGCTCGATTCGTGGATCTGCAGAGGCGGCAGATCGTCGTCGTCGGAAGCGTTGCCGGAGCGGCCGTAGTCATCCAGATTCCACTGCGAAGCATCGCCGTTACCGTCGCCCGAGAGGCCGTTGTATTCATCCACGCCTTGGGGTTCGCCGTTTTCGGCGCGATCGCCGCTGCTGGACGATGACGAAACGTTGCCGCCCATCTGGTCGGGCGGCGCCGATGAGCCAGGCGCCTGAGCGATCAGCGAGCCGTCCGCCGCCACGCGAAGCGGGCTCGCGATCCAGTCGTCCTCGTTCTCGAGGAGCGGATTCTGCGAGATCGCCATGGAGACTTCCTGTTGCAGTTCGAGCGTAGACAACTGCAGCAGCCGGATGGACTGCTGCAGCTGCGGGGTCAGCGCAAGATGCTGCGATAGGCGGAGTTGGAGACTGGCTTTCATGGCAAATTGAGATTCATTGTAGAGAGTTTGCCACGACCGCGATACATTGCGACAGCCGCAATCACGCGTGAGCCCGATTTTTGCTCATGCCAGGCACAGTGGTGCCCAGGTCAAAAATGCTGATGTGCGGCGCCGCGAAGGGGCCGACGGAGTCGCCGCAAAGCGGGCGAGCAGGCTGGCCGGAATGTCCACTGGCAAGCTGGCCGTGGCCGCCGGACTGCGCCGACGGCCCTTTGCGCACTTACATGCGGAAGTGTTCGCCGAGATAAACGCGCCGTACGCTCTCGTTCTCGATGATTTCACTCGGCGCGCCGGCGGCCAGCACGCTGCCGTCGCTGATGATGTACGCGTGATCGCAAATGCCCAGCGTTTCACGCACGTTATGGTCGGTGATGAGCACACCGATATTGCGCTGCTTCAGGAATTTGACAATCTTCTGAATTTCGAGCACTGCAATCGGATCGACGCCGGCAAAGGGTTCGTCGAGCAGAATGAAGCTGGGGTTGGTGGCCAGCGCGCGTGCGATTTCGACGCGCCGGCGCTCACCGCCCGACAGCGACAGCGCCGGGTTTTCTCGCAAATGCGCGATCTGCAACTCATCGAGCAGCGCTTCAGTGCGGCTCGTGATCGTGTCCTTGCTGAGCCGCTTGCCGTTGTCTTCATGCTGCAGTTCGAGCACCGCGCGAATGTTCTGTTCGACGGTAAGCTTGCGAAACACCGAAGCTTCCTGCGGCAGATACGACAGACCCAGCGACGCGCGCTTATGAATCGGCAGCAGGCTGATGGACTTGCCGTCCAGATCGATTTCGCCTGCGTCGAGCGGCACGAGGCCCACGATCATATAGAACGACGTGGTCTTGCCCGCGCCGTTCGGGCCGAGCAGTCCGACCACTTCGCCGCTTTTGACGTCGAGCGACACGTCTTTGACGACCGTGCGTGAACCGTAACGCTTCTTCAGATTGCGCACCACCAGCGAGCTACTGGTGCCGGCCGGCTTGCGATTGGGAAGGGACGCTGAAGTGCTCACTGATTCGGCGCTCCCTGGAGGGTCGTGGACGGCGCGAGCGTGGCCGACGCGCCGTTCAGCGGCGCGGCGCCGCCATTGCGCGGAGCGAGCATGGCGCGCACGCGGCCGGTCGGGTTGCCCGGACCGGCAACGTCCTTGCCGGACTTCGCGGTATAGAAATCGTTCTGGCCGTCGTACGTGACGACGCTGCCATGCACCTGGTCCATCACGGTGGACAGGCCTTGCAGGCGCTTCACGGTCGCGTTGGTGGTGAGCGTGGTCAGATCCTGCTTGCCGTCGTAGTCGATGCGAACGGCCGTGCCTTCGATGTACTCGTCGAGACCTTCGCGCTTCTGGCGGAAGTACGACAGATTGCCGCCGCTCGACGTGCCGGTTGCATATTGGTAACCCTGCGGGTCTTGCGTCACTTCGACACGGTCGGCCTTGATCACGATCGTGCCTTTGGTGGCGACCACATGGCCGGTGAAGATGTTGACCTGCTTGAGGTCGTCGTACGTCATGTTGTCCGCTTCGATGTTCAGCGGCTTGTCCTTGTCGGCGCGGTCCGCGTGCGCGAGCGGCGCAAAGCCGGCGAGCGGCAACGCGACCAGCAGTGCGGCGAGCCCGGCGCGGCACGCGGACAAGGCGCGCGAGCGGCCGGTTTCAAAACGGGGGAACGATTCGTTCATGCAGTCACGCCTGGAGTGGATTTACCCGGGTTACTTGGGCGAGCTGCCACCGGCATCGGACGCGGCGATCGCGCCTTTGACATTGCCGAACAGTTGCATCACCCGGGTGACGTTGTTGTAGTTCATGCCGCTGGCAGTCATCACCGACATGCCGCGCTGAAGTTTAACCGGCTTTTCGGTCTCGATCACATCGTCGTTGACCAGCACTTTAAAATGCGCGGAATCTGCCTGCATCTGCGGATCGCCATTGCCGGGCGCGCGCAGAATGCGCGCATTTCCATAGAGATCGACGATCGAAGCGTCGCCGTTCACCGTGCCGGTGTCGCCCGTCGCGGTGACGATCGGCTTGCCCGGCTGGAACGCGCGCATGGCCGGCTTGACCAGATCGCTCAGTTCGTCGTCTTCATAATGAATCAGCGACTGGGCGGTCAGCCGGTATTGCGTCGAACCGGATTGATCGAGTTCGGAAACCGAAAAGTTGTCGGCGAAATAGTCCGGCGTGTGCTCCTTGGGACGCACCACGCCTTCGTTCTGCCGCGGCAGCGTAGCCTGAAGCAGCCACCAGGTGATGCCCGCGAGCGCCGCCATCGCAATGAGCGGAATCAGCGAAGTCAGGCGAAACTGATTCATCCGACGAGGCCTCGCTGTTCGCCGCTACACGCGGCCGCGAGCAGCGCGTCGTATTTGTGCTGTGCGCGCAGCAAAGTGTCGACGACTTCGCGCGCCGCGCCGTGTCCGCCACGCGCCTCGCTGACCCAGTGAGCGCGCGCGATCACTTCAGGATGCGAGTTGGCGGGCGCGGCCGCAAAGCCCACCTTCAGCATGACGGCGAGGTCGACCCAGTCGTCGCCCATGTAGCCGCACTCTTGCGCCGTGAGGCCGGTCTTCGCGAGCAGGTCGGCGAACGCCGCCGGCTTGTCCTGCACGCCCTGATAGAGATGCGCGACGTTCATCTCTTTGGCCCGCACGGCGACGATGCCGGACTTGCGCCCGGTGATGATCGCCGTCTCGATGCCGGCCTCGCGCAGCAGCTTCATGCCGTGACCATCCATGGAGTGGAAGGCCTTCATGGTGTCGCCTTCCGCGGTGAAGAGGAGGCCGCCGTCGGTCAGCACGCCGTCGACGTCGAAAATCATCATCTTCACGCGGCTTGCGCGTTCAGTAGCGGACAGGGACACGGAAGCCATCAGATCACCTTCTTCGAGAACAGGTCGTGCATATTGAGTGCGCCGATCAGCGTGCCTGCTTCGTCGACGACCAGCATCTGATTGATGCGGTGGCGCTCCATCAGTTCCACGGCTTCCACCGCGAGCTGGTCCGGACCGATGGTGCGCGGACCAGCGGTCATGACCGAAGCGATCGACAACGCGCGGAAGTCGCCATCGCGTTCGAGCACGCGGCGCAGGTCGCCGTCGGTGAAAATGCCGGCCACGCGGTCCTGATGATCGACGATCGCCGTCATGCCCATGCGCTTGGCGGTCAGCTGGAACAACGCGTCGCGCACGGTGGCCTCCGTTGTGACCTTCGGCACCTGGTCGCCCGTGCGCATCACGTCGCGAACATAGGTCAGGAGACGCCGGCCGAGCGCGCCGCCCGGATGCGAGCGCGCGAAATCGTCACGGCCGAAGCCGCGCGCGTCGAGCACCGCGACTGCGAGCGCATCGCCGAGCGCGAGCGCGGCGGTGGTGCTGGCAGTGGGTGCGAGATTCATCGGGCAAGCTTCTTTCGAGACCGCGGAATTCAGATGGACATCGGCCAGTTGTGCGAGACTCGACGACGGGCGTCCGGTCATTGCAATCAGCTTCGCGCCGAGCCGCTTGATCAGCGGCAGAATCGCCACGAGTTCTTCGGTTTCACCTGAATTGGAGAGGGCGATAAAGACGTCGTCCGAGGTCACCATGCCGAGATCGCCGTGGCTCGCTTCGGCGGGATGCACGAAGAAAGCCGGCGTGCCGGTGCTCGCCAGCGTGGCCGCGAGCTTGCGTGCCACGTGACCGGATTTGCCGATGCCGGAAACCACCACGCGCCCACGGCACCCCAGGATGAAATCGACCGCCCCGACGAAACCCTCGTCGAGTTGATCGCGAAGCGCGCGCACGGCGTCCGCTTCGATGTCGAGCACGTCACGAGCGAGCGCAAGTGCCCGGTCGCCATTGATTTTCGCTATCATTCGCGGAGTATAGCAAAAGGCGCCTGTTCGCCGCGCCGGGCCTGCTGTGCCAAGCTGCTCTCTTTACTGCTGTCTTAACGGCCCCTCAACCTTGTCGCACGGCGGTTTGCGTGCGCGGTTCCGCTGACGAACGAGGACGCTTCACGTATGCGTTTTTGCCGATGATTTCCCCACTCGAAATGACGCTGTTCCTGCTGCTGGCATCGGTAGCGGGCGTGGTGATCTTTCGCTTCCTGAATCTTCCTCCCATGCTCGGCTATCTCACGGTCGGCATCGTCGTGGGACCGCACGCATTCGGTCTGATTCCGGATTCGGTGGGCGCACAGAATCTCGCCGAATTCGGCGTGGTGTTTCTGATGTTTTCGATCGGGCTGGAGTTTTCGCTCGCCAAGTTGCGCTCCATGCGCCGTCTCGTATTCGGCCTCGGCCTGCTGCAGGTCATCGGCACGATTGCGGTAGCCGTGTCGCTCGGTTTTTTGCTGCAACGCTGGGTGCATATCACGTGGCAGGCGAGCGTCGCGTTGGGCGGCGCGCTCGCCATGTCGTCGACGGCGATCGTCAGCAAGATGCTCGCGGAGCGGCTCGAAATCGAAACGGAGCACGGCCGCAATATCTTCGGTGTGCTGCTGTTTCAGGATCTGGCCGTGGTCCCGCTGTTGATCGTCATTTCGGCGCTCGGCGGCGACTCGAAAGATCTCGTCAACGCATTGAGCATTGCCGCGGTGAAGATCGTCGTCGCGCTCGCGCTGCTGCTGATCGTCGGCCAGCGCTTCATGACGCGCTGGTTCAACGTGGTCGCGCGGCGCCGTTCGCAGGAACTGTTCATTCTGAATCTGCTGCTGGTCACGCTCGGCGCTGCGTTCATCACCGACAAGTTCGGCCTGTCGCTCGCACTCGGCGCGTTCATCGCCGGCATGCTGATTGCCGAGACGCCGTATCGTCATCAGGTGGAAGAGGACATCAAGCCGTTTCGCGACGTGCTGCTCGGTCTGTTCTTCGTGACCACCGGCATGCTGCTCAATCCGCGTGTGATCTGGGAGCACCCGCTGATCGTGCTCGGCTTCCTGATCGGTCCGCTGCTGCTGAAGGCCGTCATGATCACGGGCTTGTCGCGGCTCTTCGGCGCATCGCCGGGCGTGGCCATGCGCACCGGTATTGGTCTCGCGCAGGCGGGCGAATTCGGCTTCGTGCTGCTCAATCTGATTCTCGACAAACACCTCGTCGACGCCACCCTGCTGCAGGCGATTCTCGCCGCCATGCTGCTGTCCATGCTCGCCGCGCCGTTCCTGATTCAGAACGCGGATCGCATCGTGCTGCGGCTGTCGTCGTCGGAATGGATGATGCAATCGCTGCAAATGACCCGTATCGCGACGCAGAGCCTCAAGCAAAGCGGCCACGTGATCATCTGCGGCTACGGGCGCGCCGGTCAGAATCTGGCCCGCATGCTGGAGCATGAAGGGCTGTCTTACGTTGCGCTCGACCTCGACCCGGATCGCGTGCAGGCGGCCGCCGCAGCAGGCGAATCGGTCGTGTTCGGCGACGCCGGGCGGCGCGAGTCGCTGCTCGCCGCCGGTATCCACCGTGCGGCGGCGATCGCGATTACCTACGCGAACACGCCGTCCGCGTTGCGCGTACTTCATAACATCCATGAACTGGAACCCACGCTGCCGGTGATCGTGCGTACGGTCGACGACGCCGATCTGGAAAAGCTGCTGGCCGCCGGCGCGACCGAGGTGATTCCCGAGATCGTCGAAGGCAGTCTGATGCTGGCGTCGCATACGCTGGTCGTAATGGGCGTGCCGATGCGGCGCGTGGTGCGGCGAGTCGAGGAAATGCGCGACGAGCGCTACGCACTGCTGCGCGGCTACTTCCACGGCGCCGACGACGTGGAAGACGACGACGGCCACGAACAGGTGCGGCTACAATCGGTGCCGGTCGACGAAAACGCGGATGCGGTGGGTCGCACGCTCGCCGATCTGGGTTTGTTCGAAATGGGCGTCGAAGTGACAGCGATCCGGCGGCACGGCATTCGCGGCGTCGAGCCGGACCCGTCTACCAAGCTGCGCGCGAGCGACATCGTGGTGCTGCGCGGCTTGCCCGAACAACTGGCCGAAGCCGAGGAGCGTCTGTCGAAGCATCGGCGCGCCGGCGCAGCAGCGGCCTGAGCTTGCGCGCGGCCTGTTGCGCCGGCGGCGCTCTCTTACCTTTGCACGGCATGTCCGCCCCGGCTTGCCTGACTGAGATTTAATCGGACCGTCTGGTCCATCCGGAGACATCATGTCCAACGCGCTCACGAGCGCGCCGCTCGATGCGGCCGACTACATCAAAAGCCACATCCGCACGGTGCCGGACTGGCCGCAGCCGGGCGTGCAGTTTCGCGATATCACGCCGCTGCTGCAGGAGCCGAAATCATTTCGCGTGCTGATCGATCTGTTCGTGCAGCGGTACATCGGCGCGAAGCTCGACTACATAGCAGGCCTCGACGCGCGCGGCTTCATCATCGGGCCGATTCTAGCGTACGAACTGAACCTCGGCTTCATTCCGATCCGCAAGGCGGGCAAGCTGCCGTACAAGCGTGTCGCGCAGTCATACGAGCTTGAATACGGCACCGCGACCGTCGAGATTCACGAGGACGCCTGCAAGCCCGGCGACCGCGTGGTGATCATGGACGACCTGATCGCGACCGGCGGCACGATGATGGCCGGCAAGATTCTGCTCGAGCGCCTGGGCGCGGTGGTCGTGGAGGGCGCTGCAATCATCGATCTGCCGGAACTGGGCGGCTCGAAGCTGCTCGGCGAAGGCGGACTCGCGCTTTATACGGTGACGCAGTTCGGCGGCCACTAACCCGTTTTCGACCGTTCGTCGAGAACGGCGATTCCTGCTCATCAGAAGGGGCGCAGCGATGCCGAATTTTGTGTTGTTCCTCGTCACGTCGGTTGCCATCACGATGGCGCCCGGACCCGACAATCTGCAAGTGCTCGCGCGCGGCATCTCGCAAGGCCGCGCGGCCGGTCTCGTCGCCGCGCTCGGCTTTGCCGCCGGCATCACGTTTCACACGACGCTCGCCGCCTTAGGCGTGGCCGCATTGCTGCGTTCGTCGCCGGTCGCGTTCGAGGTCATCAAGCTCGCGGGCGCGGCGTATCTGATCTGGATCGGCATCAAGGCGCTACGCAGCCAGGGTCTTGCCACCGCGCACGAACGCGCGCCGCAACCATTGATGGCAGTGTTTCGCCAGAGCGTGCTCGGCAATCTGATGAATCCGAAGGTGACGCTGTTCTTCGTCGTGTTCCTGCCGCAATTCGTCAAACCCCTTGGACCGCAAAGCGTGACGGTACAGATGCTCGAACTCGGCGTGCTGTTCATGTTGCAGACCGTCATGGTGTTTTCACTGTTCGGCGTGTGCGCAGGGATGATCGGCAGCTGGCTCAAGCGGCGCCCGCGCGTGGGCGTGTGGCTCGACCGCCTCGCGGGCGCGACCTTCATCGCGATCGGCATTCGCGTTGCGTTGCGCGACTAGCGCAAAGCTGCACGCATGGCCTTGCACCGCAGCGAAACCGTCTGGAGCTCGACATGACTTTGCCTTGCATCACCGCCGCGCGCCGTTTCGACGTTCATGCGCATCTTCCGTTCTGGATCGACGCTGAACAGGTCGGCTGGATTCGCACTGGCGATGTGCCGTTGCTCACACGCTGGCCGGATGTATTCGACATTGACCACGCCGGCGTCAAGCTGGCGCCCACCTTCAACACCGTCGATCTGCGCAGCGCGGCGCTGGGCTCCGTAATCGGTGCGCTCGCTGCCGAGGGGCGCATTCCAGGCTGGCGCAACGAGACCTACGCGATCCGCAACGCGTTCGACTCGCCGCCGCTCGCATACATCGAGCGCGCGGCGTCGCGCTTCTTCGGCACGATGACGTACGCGGTGCATCTGAACGGCGTCGTAGAATACGCGGACGGTGCGCCGCAGCTGTGGATCGCGCGCCGCAGCGATACCAAGGCCACCGACCCCGGCATGCTCGATAACGTCGTGGCCGGTGGAATTGGCTGGGGCTTCGGCATCGAAGCGACCATCATCAAGGAGTGCTGGGAAGAAGCCGGCATTCCCGAGGACATCGCCGCACGCGCCGTGGCAGGCCGCACCGCGCACGTGCTGCAGTCGTTGCCGGAAGGTACGCAGGCCGAACAGATTTTCATCTACGACCTCACGTTGCCGGCCGATTTCGCACCGCGCAATCAGGACGGCGAGGTGGGTGAACATCGGCTTGCACGCATCGGCGAAGTCGCGCGCTGGATCGAAGAGGGCGCAATGACCGTCGACGCGAGTCTGGCTACGCTGGATTGCATGTTGCGGCGTCGCTGGATCGACGAAGAGGCGTGCGAAGGGATCGACGCGCTATTCGCGCCGCCCGTGTTCGCGTGAGCCAGGCTGACTGCACACGCGTTTTCCCACTCGCTCGTGAGAAGCACGCGGCAATGGCCCGCAGCAAAGCAGCACACTGAACGAAACCACGCATTGAAGAAGGGAGTCACCCAGGTCATGTCGACCGATCACAGCTTTATCCTCAAACTGTCGTGCGCCGACCGGCCCGGCATTGTCCACGCGGTGTCAGGCTTTCTGTTCGAGCGCGGCAGCAACATTCTCGACTCTGCGCAGTTCGGCGACAGCCGCACCGGCGAGTTTTTCATGCGCGTGCATTTTCAGCAGGTGGGCGGCGACCCGGGTCTGGAGGCGCTGCGCGAGTCGTTCGCAACGCTTGCCGAGCAGTTCGGCATGCGGTGGGAATTGCATGATGCGTCGGTGAAGCCGCGCGTCGTAATCATGGTGTCGAAGATCGGTCACTGTCTGAACGACTTGCTGTTCCGTTACCGCACGGGGCAGCTGGCCATCGAGATCGCAGCAATCATCTCGAACCACAAGGAGTTCTATCAACTCGCCGCGAGTTATGACATTCCGTTCCACCACTTCCCGCTGCTGGGCGGCACGCCCGAAGCGAAGGCCGCGCAAGAGGCGCGCGTGCTCGAAGTGATCGACGAACATCAGGCGGATCTGGTCGTGCTCGCGCGTTACATGCAGATTCTGTCGCCGAAACTGTGCGAAGCGTTGGCCGGTCGCGCGATCAACATTCACCACTCTTTCTTGCCCAGCTTCAAGGGCGCGAAGCCGTATTACCAGGCGTTCGATCGCGGTGTGAAGCTGATCGGTGCAACCGCGCATTACGTGACCACGGATCTGGACGAAGGTCCGATCATCGAGCAGGAAGTGGAGCGCGTCGATCACAGCATGACGCCGGAACAGTTGACGGCGATTGGCCGCGACGTCGAGTGCGTGACGCTCGCGCGCGCGGTGAAGTGGCACGTCGAGCATCGTGTCGTGCTGAACGGCAGCAAGACGGTCGTGTTCCGGTAGGCGACGTGAGCTAAAGGCGGGCGTGCTGATTCGCGCGCAAGGAAGAAAGGCGCGGGGCTTCTGGTTGAGCCCCGCGCCTTTTTGCATGCTGTCCAGGATCAGGTTCGCGCGGTCGAGCGGGCGCTGTCTCGTGTCTTCCGCGCATTCTGCGCGTTGTGCGCCGAGCGGCGGCGCGCATTGAGCTTCTTCAACCAGATCAGAAGGCCGGTCGCGCTCAGCACGGCGACCGCAACGCCCATCGCGCTAATCAGAATCCGTCCGCCCAGGCCGAGAATGCGGCCCGAATGCAGCGGGAACTGCACCTGCATGAAGACGTCACCCGCCGTGCCTTTGCCCGGAATCGACGCGCCGAGTGGCTGGCCGGTCGCCGCGTCCCAATACATCCACGGGTTGCCGAGGCCGAAGTCGCCGTGGTCGTTGCCGGTCGCGTAAAAGCCGACGCCGTACGCATGCATGAACTCCGCGTAATAGAGGCCGCCCGGCGCGACTTTCAGGCGTTGGGCTTTGCCGGCGTCTTCCGCGAGCCGCACGATGGTCTCGCGGCTCAACACCGGCTCGCCGGGTTGAGCGGGACGCAGCAATTCGGGATTGTTGATCGGGTCCGGCGTGAGCGGCGAAAGCAGCGAGACGAGCGGCCGCACCACCGGTCGTGACAGATTCATCGAGATCGACGTCAATGCAATCACCATCAGCACGCCCCAGATCCAGACGCCGCCGGAACGATGCAGGTCGAACGTGAGCGCGTAGCCGCCACGCCGGAGGCGGAACGCGAACGACTTACGCCATGCCTTGAAGCTCGGAAACGAAAGCCACAGCGCGACCATGCTGTCGAAAAACCATACGATGCCGACAATGCCCATCAACCACGTGCCGATGTCGATGCCGCCCGTAAATGGCAGATGCAGCGTGTAGTGCAGCTTGTAGATAAACGGAATCAGATTGATCCTGGCGAGCGAGACGGCGCCCCATTCGCGACGGCCCTGAATGGCGCCGGTTGCCGGATCGACGGCGATCTGATTGAAATCGAGCGGGTAGGGCTGCCGGGTGGCCGGGTTCACGCGCGGCGACACCATCATGAGAAGCGTGCGGCCAGGTTCCGCGTCGAGTGGGAGATAGGTGACCTGGACGCGCGGATCGGCGGCTTCGACCCGGCGCGCGAGTACCAGACCAGGCAGCGCCGGCGCGTCGGTGCGCGCATTGAAAAACGACGGATTCAACGCCGCGTCCAGTTCGTGATCCCATGCGATGATCGCGCCAGTCAGCCCGGCGACAAACAGGAAGAGCGCGGTGGCGATACCCAGCCAGCGATGAAGCCGCACGAACTGCCGCCTCATGCGCGAGCCAACGAATAGAGGCGGAAATTAAGACGGAACATCACGGCGAGCGTTTGAAAAGGTAAATGGGAATTGTTCTCATCTTATTGAATCGCGCGCCGCGCTGCAAGTCTTTCGTAAGTGCAAAAAAAACGGCACCGAAGTGCCGCTCTCATCTGCGTCCGCGCAAGGCCGCTATGTTCAGACGAGCCGTAAGTAAATCAGCTCCCGCTTGATATACGCATAGAAGATCGGCGCCGCGACCACGCCCGGAATGCCGAATGCGGCTTCCATCACGAGCATTGCGATCAGCAGTTCCCACGCGCGCGCCTCGATCTGTCCGCCGACGATCCGAGCGTTCAAAAAGTACTCGAGTTTGTGAATCAGAATGAGGAACACGAGCGACATCACCGCCGCCGGAAAACTCACCGACAGCGCGACCGCGACGATGATCGTGTTCGAAATCAGATTGCCGATCACCGGCAGCAGACCGATGATGAACGTGACGAGCACCAGCGTCTTGGAGAGCGGCAGCCGGTCGTGGAAGATCGGCAGAATGATCAGCAGGAAAATGCCGGTGAACACCGCATTGATCGCGGAGATTTTCACCTGCGCGAAAACAATGCGGCGAAACGCGTCGGCAAATCGTGTGACGCGCGTGACGAAAGCCGTGGAAAGCGGCAACCGGTGCATCTGCTTTTGGGCGCCGACCGCGATGATCGCGCCAATGATCATGCCGATCAGGATATGCGTGAACGCGCGCGCCGCCGTTTTGCCGCTTTGCTGCAGCATGCCCGCATGCGTCTGCATCAGTTCAGCCGCCTTGCTTTTCATCTGTTCGGCGTCGACCGGCAGATAGTTGGCGACAAACTGCGGAATGCGCCCGCGCGCCTGGTCAATCAGCTGCATGGCCTGATCGAGCAGCGCGTGCACGCTCGGCACATCGTTCTCGAAGTGCTCGATGATGCCGAGTGTGAGCCCGGTGAGCCCGCCCACGATCACCGTGGAGAGAATCACCACGGCGAGCCAGCGCGCCCGCTTGCTGGACATGTGCTTCTCGATACGCGGGGCGATCGTGTGGACGAGCTGGAACACCAGCAGCCCGGCGAGCAATGCGCCGAGTAGCCTGAGTTCGATCACCCCCCACATTCCGATCAGCATCAGCGCGTAGCTGCCGATTTCGACTGCCGACAGCTTCGGCAGGCTCATGTCGCTAGTCAGCCTGACCGGGCGTGGGCGTAGGTCCTGCACCTGCCCGTCGTCGCGCGCGTGAATCCGCTTGGCCATGGCGTGTTCCGTCTCCAACCGAGTTGTGCTGCGTTACTTTCTACTGGCGGCGCGTTTCAGAAGAGGCGCCAGATACTTGCCGGTAAAACTTGCCTTCGACTTCGCGACCTGCTCCGGGCTACCCTGAGCAATGATCTGACCGCCGCCCGCCCCACCTTCGGGTCCGAGATCGATCACCCAGTCCGCAGTCTTTATTACATCGAGATTATGCTCGATGATCACGACGGTATTACCCTGGTCCCGCAGCCGGTGGATCACTTCGAGCAGCAGCGCGATGTCATGAAAGTGCAAACCGGTGGTCGGTTCGTCGAGGATGTATAGCGTGCGACCCGTATCGCGCTTGCTCAGTTCCAAAGATAGTTTGACACGCTGCGCCTCGCCACCGGAAAGCGTGGTGGCCGACTGGCCCAGCCGGATATAGCCGAGGCCCACGTCCAGCAAGGTTTTCAGCTTGCGCGCGACCACCGGCACCGGCTTGAAGAACTCATGGGCGTTCTCCACCGTCATGTCGAGCACTTCGCTGATGTTCCTGCCTTTGTACTGGACGTCGAGCGTTTCGCGGTTATAGCGCTTGCCGTGACAGACGTCGCAGGGAACGTAGACGTCGGGCAAAAAGTGCATTTCCACTTTCAGCACGCCGTCGCCCTGGCAGGATTCGCAGCGCCCGCCCTTCACGTTGAACGAGAAGCGGCCCGGGTCGTAGCCACGCTCCTTGGCCGCTGGCACGCCGGCGAACAGCTCGCGGATCGGTGTGAACAGGCCGGTATAAGTGGCCGGATTGGAGCGCGGTGTACGGCCGATCGGCGACTGGTCGACGTTGATGACCTTGTCGAAATGCTCCAATCCTTCGATCGACTCATAAGGCGCGGGCTCCGTGGCCGAGCCGTACAGGTGATGCGCGACCGCGTGGTAGAGCGTGTCGTTGATGAGCGTCGACTTGCCCGAACCGGACACGCCGGTGACGCATGTCAGCAGCCCGACCGGCAGATCGAGCGACACGTTCTTCAGATTGTTGCCGAAAGCCTCGACGATCCGCAGACGCCGCTCGTCCGGCTCCTTGCGCTCGTCCGGAAATTCTATGTTGCGTGCGCCGGACATGTACTGGCCGGTCATCGACGCCGCATTCGCCTGCACCTGCTTCGGCGTGCCTTCCGCGATCACCATGCCGCCGTGCTCGCCCGCGCCCGGTCCCATGTCGACCACGTAGTCGGCCATGCGGATCATGTCCTCGTCGTGTTCGACGACGATCACCGAATTGCCCAGGTCGCGCAGATGCTTGAGCGTCGCGATCAGCCGGTCGTTGTCGCGCTGATGCAGGCCGATCGACGGCTCGTCCAGCACGTACATCACACCGGTGAGCCCCGAGCCGATCTGCGACGCGAGCCGGATGCGCTGCGCCTCGCCGCCCGACAGCGTCTCGGCGCTGCGTTCGAGCGACAGATAATCGAGGCCGACATTGTTCAGGAACATGAGCCGCGCGACGATTTCCTTGACCACCTTGTCGGCGATTTCGCGTTTCGAGCCTTCGAGGCGCAGCGTCTGGAAATAGCCGAGCGCGTCGCGCAACGGCCAGCCGCTGATTTCGAAGATACCGCGCGCGTCGCCGTCGGCGCCGATGCGCACGTAACGTGCTTCGCGGCGCAGACGCGTGCCGGCGCAATGCGGGCAGGGCTGGTTGTTCTGGTATTTGGCGAGTTCTTCGCGCACCGCGACCGAGTCCGTTTCGCGATAGCGCCGCTCCAGGTTCGGAATGATCCCTTCGAACACATGCTCGCGTACCGACGTGCGCCCGCGTTCATTGATGTACGAAAACGGAATTTCCTGCTTGCCGGAGCCGAACAGAAGAATCTTGCGGACCTTGTCCGGCAGATCTTCGACGGCGGTGTCGATGTCGAATTCGTAGAACGCCGCGAGGCTTTGCAGCATCTGGAAGTAGAACTGGTTGCGCCGGTCCCAGCCTTTCACGGCGCCCGCCGCAAGCGACAGCGAAGGATGCGCGACGACCCGCTTCGGGTCGAAGAACGTGATCTGGCCGAGGCCGTCGCATTCCGGGCATGCGCCCATCGGATTGTTGAACGAGAAGAGGCGCGGTTCGAGCTCCTGCAGCGAGTACGAGCAGATCGGGCAGGCGAATTTCGAACTGAACAGATGCTCCTTGTCCGTATCCATTTCGAGCGCGATCGCGCGGCCGTCCGCGAGACGCAGCGCGGTCTCGAACGACTCGGCAAGACGCTGCTTCATATCGCCGCGTACTTTCAGACGGTCGACCACCACGTCGATCGTGTGCTTGTCGTTCTTCTTCAGCTTGGGCAGCGAATCCACTTCGTAGATTTTCGCTTCGCCTTCATTGGCCGTGCCGCCGCCCGAGCGCACGCGAAAACGGATGAAGCCCTGCGCCTGCATTTCCTCGAACAGTTCCACGTGTTCGCCTTTGCGGTTCGCCACCACCGGCGCGAGGATCATCAGCCTGGTTTCTTCCGGCAACGCGAGCGCCGCGTCGACCATCTGCGAAACGCTTTGCGCTTGCAGCGGGATCTCGTGATCCGGACAGTAGGGGGTGCCGACACGCGCGAACAGCAGCCGCAGATAGTCGTGAATTTCGGTGACGGTGCCCACGGTGGAGCGCGGATTGTGCGACGTGGCCTTCTGTTCGATCGAGATGGCCGGCGACAAACCTTCGATCAGATCGACGTCGGGTTTTTCCATCAATTGCAGGAACTGGCGGGCGTAAGCAGAAAGACTTTCGACGTAGCGCCGCTGGCCTTCCGCATAGAGCGTGTCGAACGCGAGCGACGATTTACCCGAGCCGGAAAGGCCCGTAATGACGACGAGCTTGTGACGCGGGAGATCGAGATTGACGTTCTTCAGGTTGTGGGTGCGAGCCCCACGAATACGGATTTGTTCCACGGATTCATTCCATGAACTGGCGGGAGAGAGGAAGGCTAAACCTGCTACTATAACGACTTTTCAAGACCGCCGTTACGGGTTCCTGACGGCCTGAACAGGGCCAAAGGCGTGCTGTAAGACAGCGGTCCAGCGCCGCGGGGAAGAGGTCTAACTGGGGCCGTTTTCCGCGACTGCAAGGCCATTGCGAGGCACCCCGTGAAGCGGTAGCAGGTGTAGAGCGAAGCCGCCGGTCGCGAGCCGCGCCGCGTGCTTCGCGTCATTTCGCCGCCTCTGCGGCAGGCCGCGTGAAGCGCGGCTGTCTCGCCGGGCCGGCACGTTCCCGGCATCATGCCCAGCTCAATCTAAGAACGTTCCCGATGTCCAATCCGTCCGCCACCTCCTCACGCATGAGCGCGTCTGAAATGCGCGCGACCGTGTCGCTCGCCGCTATCTTCGCGCTGCGCATGCTCGGTCTGTTCATGATCATGCCGGTGTTCTCGATCTATGCGAAAACCATCCCTGGCGGCGATAACGTGCTGCTGGTCGGTATCGCGCTCGGTGCGTACGGCGTCACGCAGTCCATGCTGTATATCTTCTACGGCTGGGTTTCCGACAAGATCGGCCGCAAACCGGTCATTGCGACTGGCCTGCTCATCTTCGCGCTCGGCAGTTTCGTCGCGGCGGGCGCGCATGACATGACGTGGATCATCGTCGGGCGGGTCATTCAGGGTATGGGTGCGGTGTCGTCCGCGGTGATCGCGTTCATCGCCGATCTGACCGCCGAGGAGCATCGCACCAAGGCTATGGCAATGGTCGGCGGCAGCATCGGCATGTCGTTCGCAGTCGCGATCGTCGGCGCGCCGATCGTGTTCCAGTGGGTCGGCATGAGCGGCCTGTTTACGCTGGTCGGCATCTTTTCCATTCTCGCGATCGGCGTAGTGCTGTGGGTCGTGCCCGACGCGCCGAAGCCGGTCCACGTGCGCGCGCCGTTTGCCGAAGTACTGCACAACGTCGAACTGCTGCGCCTGAACTTTGGCGTGCTCGTGCTGCATGCGACGCAAACCGCGCTCTTTCTCGTCGTGCCGCGCATTCTCGAAGCCGGCGGCCTGCCGGTCGCGTCGCACTGGAAAGTGTATCTGCCGGTCATGGGCCTTTCGTTCGTGATGATGGTGCCCGCGATCATCGCCGCCGAAAAGCGCGGCAAGATGAAAATCGTGCTGCTGTCCGCTATCGGTCTTATCCTGATCGGACAGTTGTTATTAGGCGTCGCCGCGCATACGATTCTGACTGTGGCCGCGATCCTCTTCGTCTACTTTCTCGGCTTCAACATTCTCGAGGCGTCGCAGCCTTCGCTGGTGTCGAAGCTGGCGCCGGGAACCCGCAAGGGCGCGGCCGCCGGCGTGTACAACACCACGCAGTCAATAGGCCTTGCATTAGGTGGAGTGGCAGGCGGCTGGCTGCTGAAAGCGGATGGAGCAAGCGCGGTGTTCTTCGCTTGCTCGGGACTGGTTTTGTGCTGGCTTATAATCGCCGCCAACATGAAGCCGCCGCCGCGTAAAGCGTAGCAGGCTCTCACGACATACCCAGAACTCACCCGGCAGCGGGGCTGAGGCGCAGTTCTGGTCTCGGGCCGCCGGCCATGAGACGCGAATCGCGCATTGCCGCGTTGCCCGCAATGGAATCAACAGGAGAAACTCATGGCATCCGTGAACAAGGTCATTCTCGTCGGCAATCTCGGAGCCGATCCGGAAGTCCGTTATCTTCCGAGCGGCGACGCAGTGGCGAACATCCGCCTTGCGACGACCGACCGGTATAAGGACAAAGCGTCCGGTGAAATGAAAGAAGCCACCGAATGGCACCGTGTGTCGTTCTTCGGCCGGCTCGCCGAAATCGTGTCCGAATATCTGAAAAAGGGCTCGTCGGTGTATCTGGAAGGACGCATTCGTACGCGCAAGTGGCAGGCGCAAGACGGCACCGACCGCTATTCGACGGAAATCGTCGCCGAGCAGATGCAAATGCTGGGTGGCCGCGGTGGCTCGATGGGCGGCGGTGGCGACGAAGGTGGCTATAGCCGTGGCGAGCCGTCTGAGCGCAGCGGCGGCGGTGGCCGCGCGGCGTCCGGTGGCGCGCGTGGTGGCAGCGGCGGCAGCGGCGGCGGTGGCGGCGCTGGTTCGAACCGCCCGAGCGCACCGGCCGGCGGCGGGTTCGACGAGATGGACGACGATATTCCGTTCTAACGCCGCATGACACGCGTGCCGCAGATCATCGTTACCTGACGGCCCAGGCATCCAGCGTGTGATTCGCTGACTCAACAGCACATCGAGCGGGGATGAGACGTATGTCTTATCCCCGCTTTTCATTGCTTCGCGAGAATGGAAGGTGAACCAGTTGAAGCCGCGAGCCAAAGGATGCGCGCACAACGATGCGCTATAAATAGGCACCATTGCACCAACAACGAGCAAAACGTCGTGCGTCGCGCTGCGCGCAGCTTTTTAATTTTTTCACACTTGCTCTTCCGGTCTCAGCCGATCGATACTGAATTCGCCCGCGTTGTCTCCTCGGCGGGTGCATCAGTCTTGGCCCGCGCGCCACGCGGGCTTCTTTTCCGCAGTGTGAGGCCGTTTTCGCCGCAATGGTTGAACGGTTCCGGCTTTTTCTCCCGGAGGCCCGCGATGGAAATCTGTGACGAATGCTCCCGGATCGAGGGGCGTCCGGTCGATGTCCAGAGACAAGCCGGTCTTACGTTAATCGGCGTTGCCGAATGCAACGGGCAGCTCGCGCTCGAGCATTACCGCTGCAACCATTGCCGTGCCGTGATCGCGCGCCGTTTCACCGGCGACTCCGACGAGCGTGTGTGGAGCGTGGTGGAAGTCGCCCGCGAGGACAGTGCGCGCCGTTAGCCGAACCGCGCACATTCATTCCAAAACACTTTCCGTGACCCACCAAGGGTAAACCTTGGACCGTGATCTGGCGGCCCTGAGCGGCCCAATTACGCCGACTCTCCCGCAACGGAACACTTTCCCGTCTTGACATTCATCCCGCACCCGACAATACTTCATCCATAGTTTGTACGGACAAAGTAACAAAGACGTACAAGCAGGCCACAGCGACAATTTTCATGGAATCGGAGTGAGCGCCACATCGCTGACCCCGGTCGACACAGGAGACAAGTATGGAGTCCGAAGTCGTAAGCAAACCCCGTATCCGCGCCAGCTACGGCCGCTACCTCGAAGATTTCAACGTGGGCGATATCTACGAGCACCGGCCGGGCCGCACCATCACCGAAGCCGACAATATTCACTTCTCGCTGCTGACGATGAACTTCCATCCCATGCATTGCGACGCTGCTTACGCCGCGAAAAGCGAATTCGGCCAACTGCTGGTCAACAGCGGCTTGACGGTCGCGGTCGTGCTGGGGCTCACGGTGAACGACGTGAGTGGCAAAGCGATCGCCAACCTGGGATGGAAAGAAATCCGCCTGACGGGTCCGGTTTTCTGCGGCGACACGATCTATGCGGAGTCCGAAGTGCTGGAAAAGCGGGAGTCGAAATCGCGCCCGGGGCAGGGCATTGTCACGGTGCATACGCGCGCGTTCAAGCAGGATGGCTCGCCGATCATGGATTTCGTGCGTAGTGCGCTCGTACCCCAACGCGGCCACGGCGTCGACGATTGACAGGGGCTCCCGCATTTCACCGTCTGGTCTGAACGTCGTTTTCCGCGGCGGGCGGGCGCAGAACGCAACACAAAGCAGCGCAAAGCAGCACAAAGCGTCACCCATGCATCACTAAAAAAACGAAGTGACCAACCCACGCCGACCCGTGCGCAAGAAACGGGCGGCGCGCTGATTCCGGCGACGCCAGCAAGGCGCCGCAATCCAGCGGCATGAATCCGTTGCATGCACACCAAGGAGACAAAGGTGGCTATCGGTATCGTCAACTCGGGCGCGCGACTCGATCGCCTGCCTATCGCGTCGTTTCACTGGAAGGTGCTCGGTCTCATCAGCGCGGGCGCATTTCTCGATGCCTTCGACATCTATCTCGCCGCCGGCGCACTGGGCGCGATGGTCAAGGCCGGCTTCTCCGATCTGAAGCTGAACGCACTCTTCATCTCGGTGACGTTTCTCGGCATGCTGATTGGCGCGGGCTTCGCCGGCTATCTCGGCGACCGCTTCGGCCGCCGATCGTCGTACCAGACCAATCTGCTGATTTTCGGTGTCGCGTCGATCGCGGCGTGCTTCGTGCCGAACATGACGTGGCTGATCGTCCTGCGTCTCATTATGGGCGTGGGCCTCGGCGCGGAACTGGTGGTCGCCGCGGGCACCTTGTGCGAGTTCATTCCGCCGGCCTCGCGCGGACGCTGGACCGCGCTGCTCGCGCTGATCATCAACTCCGGCTTGCTGGTGTCGACGGCGATCGGCTACGTCGTGATTCCGCTTCTCGGCTGGCGCTATATGTTCGGCATTGCCGGCGTGGGCGCGATCATCGTGTGGGTGCTGCGCCATCGCATGCCGGAGTCGCCGCGCTGGCTTGAATCGGTCGGCCGCACCGACGAAGCCGAAGCAACCGTCTCGGCAATCGAGCAGGAAGTGCAGCGTCAGAAAGGGCCGCTGCCGCCGGTCACGCGCACCGAAAGCCTCGAAGTGCCGAAAGCGCCGTTCTCCGCGCTGTTTTCCCAGTCGATGCTGGGCCGCACGCTCGTCGCCGTGCTGACCGCGGTCGCCGTAAACATTTCGGTGTACGGCTTCGTCGCGTGGCTGCCGACGTTCTTCGTGAAGGAAGGGCTCACGATCGTGCAATCGCTCGGCTTCACCACGCTGATGGCGTTCGGCGCGCCCGGCGGCGCGTTGATCGGCTTTCTTTGCGCGGACCGGATCGGCCGGGCGCGCGGCCTCGTGATCTTCTCCGTCGCGACGATCGTGGTCGGCTTCATTTATCCGAACATGCATGCGGGGTGGGCGATCAGCAGTGTCGGCTTTGTTCTCGTCACGTGCATCTATACGGTCACCACACTTGGTCTGTTCGCCTATATCCCCGAACTGTTCCCGACCGAACTGCGCCTGCGTGGCACCGGCACGGCGGGCGTCTGCGGACGCGCCGCGTCGATGAGCACGCCTTACCTCGCGGTACTGCTCTACAACTCGTTCGGTGTGTCCGGTGTGCTGGCGATGGTGAGCGGCGTGCTCGCACTTCTGGTGGTGGGCATTCTGCTGCTGCGCGTGGAAACCAATCAGCACGCGCTCGAACGCATCTCGCCGAGCCTCGACACCGACTCCGATTCGCTGCCCGCTACCCAGCAAGGATAAATCGACATGACTTCATCCGATTCACAACCTACGCTTTCCGACCAATACGCGCGCTTTGGTCTCGGTCTGCGCTTGAGCGATGTGCCGCGCGCCGTGCAAACCCGCGCGCGCCATCTGATGCTCGACGCCATTGGGATCGCGTTCGCGTCGCGCGGCTATCCGTATGCGGACGTGTCGTTTGCGGCGTTCTCCGAACTCTCCAGCGGCGCCTCGCCGGTGATCGGCTACGGACGCCGGCTTGCGTTACGCGACGCCGCGATGATGAATGGCGTGCTGATCCACGGCCTCGATTTCGACGACACGCACTCGCGCGGCGTCATTCATTCGACGACGAGCGCGCTGCCTTGCGTGCTCGCGCTCGCCGATCGCGACGACCTGAGCGGCGCGGATCTGCTTGCCGCCTATATCGTGGCGATGGAAGTGTCGACGCGCGTCGCGTCGGCGGCGAAAAGCGGCTTCCACAAGGCGGGCTTTCATCCGACCGGACTCGTCGGCGCGTTCGGCTGCTCGGTGGCCGCCGCCCGTCTGCTGCATCTCGACGAAGCACGCACGGCCAACGCGCAGGGCATCGCACTTTCCATGGCGGCCGGCAGCCTCGAATTTCTCGAAGACGGCGCGTGGACCAAACGCGCGCATCCCGGGTTTGCCGCCGCGTCGGCGATCACGGCCGCGACGCTGGCAAAACACGGTTTTACCGGCCCGCGCCGCGCTTACGAAGGACGCTTCGGCCTCTATGCCAGCCACCTCGGTCAACCGCTCGAAGACGCCGATCTCCAGCTCGCTCTGGAGGGCCTCGGCAGCAGCTGGCAAATCGAAGAGGTGGCCATCAAACCGGTGCCGGCATGCCACTTCACCCATGCCGTTGCCGACGCCGCCATCGCGTTGCATCGCGAGCATGGCTTTTCCGTGAACACCCTCGATTCGATCCGACGCGTGGTGGCCAAAGTGCCGCGCGGCACCGTGGAGATCGTGTGCGAGCCGGTGGAGCCGAAGCGCAAGCCGGTCACGAGCTACGACGCGCAATTCAGCGTGCCTTACATCGTCGCGACGGCGCTGCTCAAAGGCCGCTTCACGCTCGACGAACTCGAACCCGCCGCGCTCGCCGATCCCGAAGTACTGGCGCTGGCTGCGCGGGTCGATTACGAGATCGATCCGGATTCGACCTTTCCGCGGCACTACACCGGCGAAGTCGTCGTGCAACGCAACGACGGCACGCAAGTCGCGCATCGCGAGGCGATCAATCGTGGGTGCGCCGAGCGGCCGGTGAGCAACGAGGACATCGTCGCGAAGTTCTACGAGAACGCGCAACGCTCCGTCTCGCGCAGCGCCGCCGAACAGATCGCGCAAGCCGTTTTGCAACTCGACGAACGGCCGGCTCGCGCACTTGCCGACACGCTCGCCGGACACACCGCATCCTGAGGAAGTCACCATGACCGCTACTGAACTCGACACGCTGGAAAACGATCAACTGATTCTCGACATGCTGGACCGCTTCCTCGATACCGAGGTGCGTCCGTATGTTCACAAGTTCGACCACGACGACATCTACCCGGCGGAGATCGTCGAGAAGATGAAGGAGATGGGCCTGTTCGGCTGCATCATCGATCCGGAATACGGCGGCCTTGGCCTCTCGACGCGCACCTACGCGCAGATCATCACGCGCATTTCGCGGGTATGGATGTCGGTGAGCGGCATCATCAACTCGCACCTGATTCTCGCCATGCTCGTGCAACGCAACGGCACGCCGGAGCAGAAACAGAAATATCTGCCGAAGTTTGCGACCGGCGAATGGCGCGGCGGCATCGGTCTCACTGAACCCGACTGCGGCACGGATCTGCAGGCGATCCGAACCACGGCGAAACGCGTGGGTGACGAATATGTCGTGAACGGCAACAAGACATGGATCACCAACAGCAAGTACGGCAACACGCTCGCGCTGCTCGTGAAAACCGACCCGACCGCGCAGCCGCGTCATCGCGGCATGAGCCTTCTGCTGGTGCAGAAGGGACCGGGCTTCGAGGTCAGCCGGCAACTCGAAAAGCTCGGCTACAAAGGTATCGATACCTGCGAGCTGTCGTTCAACGATTACCGGGTCTCGACGGACGCGCTGATCGGCGGCGTCGAAGGCAATGGCTTGCAGCAGATTCTCGGCGGCCTCGAACTCGGGCGGATCAACGTGGCCGCGCGCGGGGTGGGCGTCGCACAGGCCGCGCTCGACGAATCGGTCAGCTACTCGCAGCAGCGCAAGACGTTTGGCAAGCCGATCTGCGAACACCAGGCTATCCAGTTGAAGCTCGGCGAAATGGCGACCCGGGTCGAAGCGGGCCGTCTGCTGGTGGACGCCGCCGCAAAAAAATACGACCTCGGCGAGCGCTGCGACATGGAGGCCGGCATGGCGAAATACTTCGCAACCGAAGCCGCGCTGGAAAACGCCACCGAGGCCATGCGCATTCATGGCGCGTATGGTTATTCGAAGGAATACAACGTGGAGCGTCTGTATCGCGACGCACCGCTTCTCACGATCGGCGAGGGCACCAACGAGATGCAGCGGATCATCATCGCGAAGCAGTTGATCGAAAGGAGCCCGGTATGAGCTTGCCTCTCACGGGCGTGCGCGTGCTCGCAATCGAACAGTACGGCGCCGGGCCGTTCGCGACGCAGCATCTCGCCGACCTCGGCGCGGAAATCATCAAGATCGAGCATCCCGCTAATGGCGGCGACGTGGGCCGCGCGGTCGGGCCATACTTTTTCGGCGAGGGTGACAGCCATTTTTTCGAAGCGTTCAACCGCAACAAATGCAGCCTGACGCTCGACCTGAAGAAACCGGAAGCGCGCGCCGTGCTGCTCGATCTCGTCGCGAAGAGCGATGCGGTCTTCAACAACCTGCGCGGCGATCTGCCGGCCAAACTCGGCCTGACCTACGAGCAACTGAGCGAAGCGAATCCGAAGATCGTGTGCGCGCATCTTTCCGCCTATGGCCGCACGGGCAGCCGTGCCGCGTGGCCTGGCTACGATTATCTGATGCAGGCGGAAGCGGGCTATCTGTCCGTGACCGGCGAGCCGGACAGTCCGCCGGCGCGCTTCGGCCTGTCGATCATCGATCTGATGACCGGCACGACCGCGGCCATGGCGCTGCTCGCGGGCCTTGTCGAAGCGAGAGCGTCGGGCACCGGTCGCGATATCGACGTGAGCCTCTTCGATGTCGCGTTGCATAACCTTGCGTACGTCGCGACGTGGTATCTGAACGGCGGCGTGGTGACGGGACGCGAGAACCGTTCGGCGCACCCGTCGCTGACGCCGAGCCAGCTGTACAAGACGAAAGACGGCTGGATCTTCCTGATGTGCAACAAGGAGAAGTTCTGGAGCGTGCTCGCCGAAGTGGTCGACAAACCTTCGTGGGTGACCGATCCGCGCTTCAGCAACTTCAAGGCGCGCCTTGAGCACCGCGAACTGGTGCAGACCGAACTCGACACGGTTCTTTCCACCGCGACGACCGCGCAATGGCTCGACCGTTTCGGCGGACGCGTGCCGGCCGCGCCGGTCTACAACGTCAAGGAAGCGCTGGAAAATCCGTTCGTCGCCGAGCGCGGGTGCGTGGTGGACGCCGAGCATCCGCGCTTCGGCAAGATTCGCGGCGTGGCGGCGCCCGTGCGCGTGAACGAACCATTGCCGACGCGTGCCGCGCCGGATATCGGTCAGGACACGCAGCGTCTGCTGGACGAGCTGGGTTACGACGACGCACGGATTGCTTTGCTGAGAGAGGCGGGTGTGGTGCAATAAGGCCGGGGCGGACACCTGCCCGCCCATGACTTCCTTGCACATCCAGATGGCCACGACGACAGTTCTCGGGCAGCAACCGCGCTACATGCAACTGGCACAAACGCTCCTCAACGAGATTCAGGGGGGGCGGTTTCCAGTCGGCGCATTGCTGCCCACCGAGTTCGAGCTATGCGAGCAGTTCGGCGCGAGCCGCTTCACCGTGCGGCAGGCGATCAAGCAGCTCGAACAGCGCGGTCTGGTGGACCGGCGCCCCGGCATCGGCACGCGTGTGAAAGCGACGCAAAGCGAGACTGCCTATCATCAGGTGATGGAGCGGCTGAGCGATCTGCATCGCTACACGGCGGATACCGAACTGGAAATCGAGTCGACGCAAACCGTCGAGCTCGACGATGCGGAACTGCTCGAACGCCTCGGCGCGAAGCCCGGCGAAACCTGGCTGCTGGCCGAAGGCATTCGCCGCTCGCCCGATAGCGTCGAGCCGATCTGCCACACCGAGGTGTACATCCACCCGGCGTTCCGTTCGCTCAGCGGACTCGGCGGCCGTTCGCACGTGCCGATCTATACGTTGATCGAAAAGCAGTTCGGTGAGCAGATCACCGAAGTGGAGCAGGAAATCCGTGCAATCGCGATGCCGGCCAAACTCGCGCAACGCCTGAACGCGAAACCGCGTTCGCCCGCGCTGTGGTTATGCCGCCGGTATCTGAACCGGCGCGCGCAGGTGGTCGAGTTGACGATCAGCGTGCATCCGGCGGATCGCTATAGCTATTCGGAAACATTTCAACGCGACTGGCACGGCAACTAGCGTCGTTGCAGCGCGCCGGTCCAAGGGGAGCCACGTGGAAGCACGCAGTTATCTGTTCGTACCGGGCGATCGCCCTGAGCGCTTTGCGAAAGCGCTCGACACCGGCGCCGACGCGGTCGTGATCGACCTCGAAGACGCCGTCGCGCCGGCGGCGAAAGCAACCGCACGCGACACGCTGCGCCAGTGGCTTGCCAGCGCGGACACGTCGCGGGTAATCGTTCGCGTGAATGCGTCGGGTACGCCGTGGCATGGCGAGGATGTCGCCATGGTGCGCGACGCGCGCGTGCCCGTCGTCATGTTGCCGAAGTCGGAAAGCGCGCAACAGCTCGGCGATGTGGCGGCGCGCCTGTCGCCGCCGGTGCGGCTCGTCGCGTTGGTCGAGACCGTCGCGGGCGTGGTGGCCATGCGTGAGATTGCCGCCGCGCCGTCGGTCGCGCGTCTCGCGTTCGGTACAGTGGATTTTTGCGGCGACGCGGGTATCGAAGGACTCGGCGTCGAGCTCGATTACGTGCGCTCGCAGATGGTGATCGAGTCGCGCTTTGCCGGGCTTGCCGCGCCTGTCGACGGCGTGACGCTCGAACTCGACAATGCCGACCGTCTCGCACAGGACGTCGCCAGCGCGCGCCGCTTTGGATTTGGCGGCAAGCTGTGCATTCATCCGCGCCAGGTCGACGCGGTGAATCGCGGCTTCGCACCGAGTGAGGAGGAGCGCCGCTGGGCCGCACGCGTGATGGCCGCGTGCGCCGAACATCCGCAAGGCGCATTCGCCGTCGACGGCAAGCTGGTGGACCGCCCGGTCATCGAACGCGCGAAGCGGATCGCGGCGTTCGGTTAAGCCGGCGCGTCAGCGTCGCAAATGCTCAAGCGCATCTCTCATCGGCGCGCTGGAAATGACGATGGGGCCCGTGAACGGCGTATCCAGATCGACAATCACATAGATCGCCGACGCAATCGAGACCGCCCCGAGCATGACCGTGACGAGCGCCAGCGCGTTGCGCGGCGCGATCAGCCCAAAGCTCAGAAAGATCACGCACGTCCAGAAAGTCAGCGTCGTGAAGAATGGCTGCGAGATCGAGCTATGCGCTTCTTCGATGAGTTTCCAGCGCGCGTCCACGGTGCGCCGGTACTGCTGCAGCGCGTCGTCGAGCGCGCGTTGTTGCAACGGGTCGTGCGCGCGTAATTGCCGCAGACTCCGGCCGACCGCGGTCAGCATGTCGCCGAGCCGGGTGTTCTCCAGTCTCTGCGAAACGTCCTGCGCGCCAGTGTCTCTCGGATAATCGCCGGCGGGCGCGGCCTCGCCCGGCCACGTCGACGCGATCGCGGAGGCCGTGTAAGCGCGCAGCAGGCCGCGCGCTTCGCTGGTGTCGGCGCCGTATTCACGCAACGTCGTATCCAGTTCGATCAGGTCGGATGCGTACGTGCGCAGATCGTTCGACGCCGTGTCGAAACTCGATTTCGCGGACGCCGTCATCAGGCCCAGCACGAGCGCCGCGAACGTCACCAGCATGCCGATCACGAGCTGGATCAGTTGCACGGTTTCGTGCGCCTTGTGCTCCTCGGGCAAAAGCGGGCGCACCCCGACGCCGATGCCGGTCGCGATCAGCAGTAACGCAAAAACCAGTAGAGCCGAATCTACTTCTGACATGGGAGTGCTCCGAAATCGCGCGCTTCGTCACTTTCGCCTAATGGCCGGCTGCCCGACACCCGGGTAGTCCCGCAAGTGTTACGTGTCGCTCGCGGCCCACATATTGAGCTGTCGCAAAGCCGCAGCCCCGGGCCATCAAGTTTTCCGGCGAGCCGCCGTAGTCCTCCATGTGGCATTCGCTTACATTCAAGTCGAGGGTGCGATCTGGCCCATGGAGACACGCCAATGTTGAAAAATCTTTCAATCCGCACCTGCCTGACCGTCATGATCGTTTTCTTCGGCGTCGTGCTGCTGTTCGGCGCGGCGGCCGGGCTGCTGTCGCTGCGTTCGAGCAACGCGTCGTTGCAGCAGATGTACACCGTCGATACACCCGCCGTCGCCGATCTGGAAGGCAGCGCCGGGCAGTTGTTGCGCCTGCGGCTTGCGCTCGCCACCTATGCGTCGCTCGTCGACCTGAACGATCAGGACGGCGCGACGGCGGTGCTCAAACGCTTCGAGCAGTACCAGAAATCATCGGATGAGCGTCTCGCCCACTATCTGAGCCGCGCAAGCGCCGACGCGCAGGAGCAGCGTCTGATCAAGGACATGCAGGACAAGCGCGACACGTTCCTGCATGAAGGCCTCGAACCGGCGCTCACCGCGCTGAAGGCGGGCGACCGGACGGCGTTCCAGCAATTGCAGGCGCACAAGCTGCCTTCGCTCTATGGCGCGTACGAGAAGGCGATGCTTGCGCTCGAGCAGTTGCAGCTCGACCACGGCGCGCAGCGCTACCAGGACGCACAGAATATGTTCTTTGCGATCAGCGTCGCGGTGGCGGCCGGCATGGTGCTTTCGCTGCTCGGCGCCTGGCTTGGCCGCGTAGTGCTGGTCCGCGCGATCGTCAGTCCGGTCGATGCCACCATCGCCCAGTTTCAGCGCATCGCCAATGGCGATCTGACCAGCCGGATCGATGTGAACAGCAACAATGAAATGGGGCGCCTCGCGGCCGCGCTGCGCAAGATGCAGGACTCGCTGATCGCGACCGTGAACTCGGTGCGTCAGGGCACGGAATCGATCGACACCGGGGTCAGCGAGATTGCCGCGGGTAATACCGATCTGTCGCAACGGACCGAAGAACAGGCCGCATCGCTCGAGGAAACGGCGGCGAGCATCGAGCAGCTGACCTCGACGGTCAAGCAGACGGCGGAGAACGCCAGGCAGGCCAGCTCGCTCGCCGAAGGCGCGTCGAGTCTCGCGGCGCGGGGCGGCGAGTTGACCGGTCAGGTGGTGGGCACGATGCACGGTATCGTCGATGACTCGCGGCGGATCGCGGACATTATCGGCGTGATCGAAGGGATCGCTTTCCAGACCAATATTCTGGCCCTGAACGCCGCCGTCGAGGCCGCGCGCGCGGGCGAGCAGGGGCGCGGCTTTGCGGTGGTGGCGAGCGAGGTGCGCTCGTTGGCACAACGCAGCGCGGCGGCCGCGAAAGAGATCAAGGCGCTGATTGATGCATCGACAGCGCGCGTGCAAGCCGGCTCGCAACTGGTCGAGCGTTCCGGCTCGACGATGACGGAAATCGTCGATTCCATTTCCCGCGTCAGTTCGATCATGGGCGAGATTGCGTCGGCTGCCAGCGAGCAGAGCACGGGCATCGACCAGGTGAATCTTGCCGTCGCGCAGATGGATGAAGTGACCCAGCAGAACGCCGCGCTCGTGGAACAGGCGGCGGCCGCTGCCAGCTCGCTGGAAGAGCAGGCCAGAAGACTGAGTTCCGCGGTCGCGGTGTTTCAGACAGCGCCTGCGAGAACGGCATCGTCTGCGGGTGTGAAAGCCGACGCCGCTTTTGCAATCGGCGAACCGGCGGTGCTCTGATCATCATGCCGCTTCGGGCTGCGGGCGGCTCGACAGCGGCTCGACAGCGGCTCGCCTAGCTGAACAATCGCATCAAGGCGATGCGTGCATTGCTGACGCGTTCGCTTTCGCCGATCCGCCCCGGCAGCAGGTGAAATTCGACGGGCGGCAGCGTAGGCAAACCGATGCTGGATGGACATGCCATCACGCCTGCGCCGATCGACGATTCATTCAGGCAGGAAATGCCCAGGCCTGCCTTCAACGCCAGCTGTAATCCCGCCACGCCCGATGCGGAGTGCGAAACGATATACGGCACGCTGTGCTCGTCCAGCAGCTTCACGACGAAGCGCTGCAACTGGCACGTCGAGGGCAGCAGCACGAGCTTATACGGCTCCCCGACTTGCGCACCCGCGTCGGCGGCGCTGACCCACAGCAGCTTCTCGCGCCGCACGACTGTGCTCTGTGCTTCGGCGCGTTTGCTTGCGGCTCGCGTGGCGCCCGTAACGAGGCGCAGCGAGAGACCGATGTCGAATGACGCGTCGTCGCCCGCACTGCTGTCGATCACCGCGCTCGGCAGCACCGTCACGTGCAGCTTGAGACGCGGATACTGCTCCGAGAACGTCTTGAGAATGCGCGCGATGTCGTGAGGACGGTAATAGTCCGTGATCGCGATGCGCAGCTCGCCGTCGAGCGAGCGCCCTTGCAGGTCTTCGAACGCCGCTTCGCTCATGGCGAGAATGCGCCGCGCGTGATCGAGCAGGCGGCTGCCCGCAGGCGTGGCGCTCACGCCTTGCTTGCTGCGCACGAAAAGCGGCTGACCGGCGCGTTCTTCGAGCTTCTTCAACTGCTCGCTCACCGACGATTGCGACAGGAATACCCGTTCCGCACCCGCCGACACGCTCCCGGATTCGGCAACCGCTATGAATGTGCGCAACTGTGTCAGGTCGAATCCACGTTGACTCATGATTCGCTTTATCCGATGGATGTGATCTGTATTTCCGGCTTTTCCGATGGAAGCCTCGCCCGTAGCATACCTCCACATCAGCACTTTGGGGGCAATCATGGAACACCAGGCGGGCGTGTCGGGCTTATCGGGCGTGGAGAGCGGGGTGCGGTCGGCGGGGCATCGGTGGAAAGTGCTGGGTGTTGGCTTTGCTGCGAACGCCAGCTTTTCCGCGGCTTTTTCTGGCATTCCGACCACCGCGGTTTTCTTGCGCTCGGGCTATCACCTCGGTAACGACGGCCTCGGGCTGGTGCTCGGCATGCTTGGCCTCGGCATCGCGGTCAGCGAGTTGCCGTGGGGACTGCTCACCGACAGGTGGGGCGACCGTCGCGTGTTGCTGCTCGGCCTGCTCGCAACCGCCGCTGCTTTGGCCGGGCTCGCGGTCTTCGCGTCGCCGTCGGCCGCTCACGTGCCGGGCGTGACGACGCTCGCGCTCGGCCTGCTGCTGGTCGGCCTGCTCGGCGGCAGCGTCAACGGGTCGAGTGGACGCGCCGTGATGGCGTGGTTTCGGGAGGGCGAACGCGGGCTCGCGATGAGCATTCGGCAGACCGCGGTGCCGGCGGGCGGCGGTCTCGGCGCGTTGCTGCTGCCAATGCTGGCCGCGAAGGGCGGCTTCGTCAGTGTGTATGCGCTGCTGGCTGCGGGTTGTGCGGTCACGGCAGGATTCGCATGGTGCTGGTTGCATGAACCCGCGAACGCCGTGTCGGACGCGAAAAATGACGCGTCGTACCCTTCTTCTTCTCGGGCCGGCGCAGCGGTGCCGGCCGCGCCGGCGGTGTCGCCGCTGCGCGATATCGGTATCTGGCGCGTGGCGCTCGGCGCGGGCGTGCTGTGTGTACCGCAACTGGCTATCGTCACTTTCGGCACCGTGTTTCTTCACGACTTTATCCACGCCGGCGTGCTGGGCATCAGCGTCACGATGGCCGCCGTGCAAACGGGCGCGGCGCTCGCGCGAGTCTGGAGCGGCGGCTGGACCGACCGGCGCGGCAACCGGCGCGCTTATATGCGGGCGTGCAGCATGTTGACCGCACTGTTGTTCGCCGCGCTCGCACTGGCGACGGGCGTCGCAGGCCACCATCACGCGGCGTTCACAACGGCGTTCACAACGGCGTTCACAACGGCGTTCGCGCTGATGGTGATAGCCGGCGGCGTGAGCGCGTCGGCGTGGCACGGCGTTGCGTTCACGGAAATGGCGACGCTTGCTGGAACGAGCCGCGCGGGCACCGCACTGGCGATCGGCAATACGTGCTTGTTCCTTACGCTGTTCGTGACGCCGCTTGTGATTCCGCCGCTGCTGTCGCTCGGTTCATGGCCGATGGTGTGGGCAGTGGCGAGCGTGTGTGCGCTGGTTGCGTTGCCGGTTTTTCCGCGCGCGGTTCGTCAGCGCGAACGGGGTGCACCGCGCACCTGCGACGCAACACGCTGACGCGTAGATCCGCCGTTCAGACACGGTTTGCACGAAGCGCGAGTATTCGTATCGGATAAATATGCCTTTCTACTTTCATAGGACCGAAATCGATTAATAGCCTGGTTGCAGGATTCGGACCGATCCGATTTCCGCGGCGTGTTGACGATGATTTTATGGTTTGTCCGGATGTTTAAGCCGTATCCGGATTCATTAATACAGGCGCAGATTAATCGGCCGTATTTTGCGTATTAGCCAGTCATCCACACTACAACGAGAAAAAATCCTGTGAGTCTCCGAATCATTCTTGCCGACGATCACCCGTTCGTTCTTCTCGGCATTCGCGCAATACTGGAAAGAGTATCAGGCGTCACCGTAGTCGGCGAAGCGGATACGCCTCGCTCGTTGATTGAATTATTGCGGTGCACGCCGTGTGATGTACTTGTCACGGATTTGGCTATGCCCGATGCGTCCGCAGACGTGGACGACGGCCCGAGCCTCGTGCGGCGCGTCCGGCAGGACTGGCCCCAACTGCGCATTGTGGTGCTCACCGCACTCACGAATAGCGCGACGCTCGCCGCGTTGCTTGCGGAAAGCGAAGTCAGCGCGCTGGGCAAAACAGAGCCGCTGCTTGAGCTGGGCGACGCAATCGGAACGATCAACAGCGGCGCGCGGTATATCGGGCCCTCGATTCGCGCGATGCTGGAGCATCCGGCAACGTATGAACTGCAATCCGCGCCCGCGCGGCCGTTGTCGGGCAGGCAAAGCGAAGTGGTTCGCCGAGTGATAAGCGGCCAGTCGATCCCTGAAATCGCGGACGCGCTCGGCTGTCACCGCAGCACCGTGACACGCGAGAAGCGCAAAGCGATGGCCAGACTGGGTGTGACAAACGATCCTGGACTTTTCTCATATGTTCGCGGACATTGGATTATCGATTCCTAATTTTTAATCTTATTCTTAAGCCATTTATAGCTGAAATGGGTTAGGCGATTCGGACGTATCTTATATTTAACTCCGCAGAAATGAATAATGATCTGCAATGACTGGTTACACCAGCAGCAGCGGACACTGATAAACGGAGGAGGAATAGAAAGATGAACGATACCGCTGAGATAAGCGCCCCGGCGAGAACCATCATCGCAGACGATCATCCGTTGGTTCTACTCGCAATCGAAAATCTGATGAGTACCTTTTCGAACGTGAAGATCGTGGGGCGTGTTGCCGACGCAACTGAGCTTTTCGAGGAACTCGAGCGAACTCCCTCCGATCTCGTTTTAATGGACCTTTATATGCAGGGCGAATTCGGCGACGACGGATTCGACGTCATCCGCGAATTTAAAGCGCGCTATCCGCGCATAGCGCTCATCGTGCTGACCATGGAGACCGATGCCGCCGCGTTGCAGAAAGTGATTTCGCTTGGCGTGGACGGGTTGATCAGCAAGCGCGACCGGATCGATCTGATCAAGGTAGCCGTGGTCACGGCGTTGGCGCGAGAGTGTTACGTCGGGCCGGCGGTACGTGCGTCGATCGCCAACGCAGCCATGACGCAGCGGCTCGACTATGTGCGGAAAATGCTGTCACGCAGGGAACTCGAAGTGTTCACGCAATATGCATCGGGATACGCGGTCACGGAGATCGCGGCGCGCGTGGGCCGAAGCGTGAAGACGATCAGCGCGCAAAAATGCACGGCCATGCGCAAGCTTTCTCTGCAAAGCGACGCGGAGTTGTTCCGCTTCGCGGTGGAGCACGGCGTGATTGCCGAGGAAAGCGTGAGAAAGCCGTCACGGCGCGGCCAGTGAGCCGCTACGACCTGTAGCGCACCGATGTCGCGCCGTGCGGGCGCGACGAACAGAAGATGAACTGGCGCGGCCCCGGGGAAGCACGTGAAGTGCGGGGCACGCCAGTCGATAAAACAACACAACTAGAACATGACACACAAGATTCGCGTCATCGTGGCCGACGATCACGAATGCATTCGCGTCGGCGTCAAGCGGCTTCTCAAAACCGCTCCGAACATCGAAGTCGCAGGGGAGGCGGCGCACACCGAAGGTCTCGCCGAACTCCTCGATCGCTGCGCGTGCGACGTCATTGTCTCGGACATCGGCATGCCGGGCATTCACGGCGCGAGCAATGCCGTTTCTTTCTTGCGCCGCCTGCTGCGCGGTCGGCCGCGACCCGAGGTAGTCGTGCTCACCATGATCAGTCATCCTCATATGTTGTCGGGGCTGCTGAATCTGGGCGTCGGCGGCATTGTCGATAAGAGCGATACGACCGGCGCGTTGATCGACGCTATCGAGCAGGTCGCCGCCGGGCGCGTCTATCTGTCCGCGGCGGCGCGCTACGCGCTGGAAAGCGCTGACCCGCCGCCGCAGTTGCGCGCGGGGGCGCTC
Source organism: Paraburkholderia sp. PREW-6R (assembly GCF_039621805.1). NCBI lineage: Bacteria > Pseudomonadati > Pseudomonadota > Betaproteobacteria > Burkholderiales > Burkholderiaceae > Paraburkholderia > Paraburkholderia sp. PREW-6R. The sequence continues at coordinate 414,688 of NZ_CP155073.1, forward strand.
AGCGCGCGCGAGTGGGAGGTCTTCCAGCTCTATGTGCAGGGCCTGGCGGTGCATGAGATCGCGCTGCGGCTTAAGCGCAGCGGCAAAACGATCAGCACGCAAAAGCGGAGTGCGATGCGCAAGCTCGGACTGGTGACCGAGTCCGATCTGATCGAATACGCGCGCCAGATAGGATTGATATGAACGCGCGGCGCGTACTTGTCTGCGTTCGTCAATCGAAAAGCAAGTTTAGGACTCTTCTGATTGGCCCTACAACGTTGACGACTCATAGTGCCGAATTCGCCGCGGTTTTGCTTTCGCCTTTCAATCGACGTTGCGGATCGATTCGCCACACTGAGCGACAGGAAAGCCGGAGGTTCGGGCAGATGTCATACAGTGCTTTTCTGCGCGTCGTCTGCCTCATACAGACAAAGTGGAGGCGGCATGGTCGCGCTGGGTAAGCGGTTGTTGATCGAAGGCATAGGCACCGCCTGGCTGGTACTCGTTGGTTGCGGCAGTGTCGTGTTGAACACCGGCGCACTCCAGCAGGGTTACGGCGTGCTGGACGTGTCGATCGCATTCGGCCTCGCGTACATCACCGCCGCGTACGTGCTCGGTAACCACTCCGGCGCACACTTCAATCCGGCTGTCACGGTCGGCTTCACCGTTGCGCAACGTTTCCCGGTCAGGGATCTGCTGCCCTACATCGCCGCGCAGATTCTGGGCGCCACGTTAGCGGCCGCGCTGCTCGTCTATCTGGCGAGCGGCCGTCCGGGGTTCGAACTCGGGGTGAGCGAATTTGCGGCAAATGGCTTTGGCGAGCATTCCCCCGCCGACTACCAGCTGCATGCGGCCTTCGTCGTGGAATTCGTGCTGTCGTTCATGTTCGTCGTGACAAACCTCCTGCTGGCGAGGCGGCGCAATCTCCGGCTGGTCGCACCGCTCGTCGTCGGCGCCTGTCTGACAGTCGTCTATCTCATTTCTATTCCGGTCACGAACGGCTCGGTGAATCCCGCCCGTTCCACCGGCCAGGCGCTCTTCGTCGGCGACTGGGCGCTGGACCAGCTGTGGCTGTTCTGGGCGGCGCCCATGTCGGGCGGCGTCGCGGCCGGCGCGCTGCTTTCGTTGCTGCACGGCAAGTCCGACACGGCTGCCGCCGCGCGTGGCGAAGCGGTGTGAGAGGCACGTCGTGCGGATTTTTCTGGCGACGCGCTTGAGCATGGGGGGCAACGCAATGCGTCGGGCGTTTTGCCAGATGCGCGCCTACCTGCTCGCGCTGACCTGCTGCATGGCATTGCAGACCGCCGCCGCCGCGCCCGCGCCGTCTCCGCCGCCGTCCGCGCCACCATCGGGCGCGTCTGGCGCAGGCGCCTTTCCCGCCAGACTCACCGTAGGTGTGCTCACTCATAACTGGCTGCCGTTCGACTCGATGCAGGACGGCCACCCCGGTGGTCTGAGCTTCGATTATTTGCGAGCGCTCGTCGGGCCGGACGTCGAAATCGAACCGCGTGCGTTCGACGACATGCCTGAACTGCTCGCCGCCGCGTGTGCAGGCAACGTCGACGTGCTGATGAGCATGGCTCGCACGCCCGAGCGTGAACGCTGCCTCAGTTTCACCGCGCCCTACTTTCGCGCGACCACGTCGGCGGTGGTACGGCGAGACGTCGGCGGATTCGAGCGTGCCGAACAGCTGGCGGGTGCGCGTATCGCAGTCGAAAAGGGCTTTGCACTCGAACGGTCGTTGCGCGAGCGTTTTCCGCGCGCGCAGATTGTCTCGTACAGCACGACGCACGACGCGCTGTTGGCCGTCGTGCAAGGGCACGCCGATGTTTATCTCGGTTTCACCCCGGCCGTGCTTTACGCGCTCGCCACGGACGAGTTCCGCAACCTGCGCGTGGCCTTCGAAGAAAGCGGCAAGACCGCCGATCTGCGCTTCGGTGTGCCGCGAAGCAACGCCGCGCTCCGGGATCGACTCGACGCGGCGCTCGCCTCGCTGAATCCGGCCGACGAGGCCGCGATCCGTGTGCGCTGGCTGTCGGCCCCGTTCGACGTGACGTCCGTATCAACCGCGCCGCGACTCGTGCTGACGCCGCAGGAGCAAACGTGGCTGCGATCGCTGCCGCCGTTGCTCGTGGGCGTCGACAGCAACTGGCGGCCATTCAGTTACGTCGACGAAGCCGGTCAGCCGGCAGGCGTCACGGCGGATTACCTCGCCTACCTGAGCCGCGCGCTCGGCGTCACGTTCAAACCAGTCGATTCGGCTGACTGGGCAGCTACCGTGCAGGCTTTTTTGCGGGAGCAGTATGCAATGCTCGCCACGGTGTCCAGTCACGACCCCGGCCTCAAAACCGCGCTGCACTCGCGCGTGTACGAAAGCTTTCCACTGGTGATCGTCGCGCGCGAGGACGAGCCGGCGGCGCGCTCGCTCAGCGACTTCGCGGCGCGGCGTGTGGTCGTTCCTCCGCATGTCGCCGAGTCGATGCCGGTCGACATCGCATCCATTCCGCCGGATCACATCGCCGCCGCGCCGAGTCTGGACGACGCGCTGAATCGCGTGGCCACCGGCGAGGCAGACGCAGTGATCGCCAATGTGGCGACCGTGGACACCGTGCTCAGGGAACGTTATCCCGGCGTGCTGAAGATCGTCGGCGCGCTCGGCGCGTCGGATTCGCTCGACTTCGCCGTGCGCGGCAATTTGCGCCCGCTCGCCGGATTGATCGACCGCGCGCTGCTCGCCATGCCGGCGGCCGACAAGCTACGTATCCGGCAGAAATGGGTGGGCGGCGCTGCGTCGCAAGGCGGCGTGTGGAGCGTCACCGCGGTGCGTCTTTTGCCGCTGCTGATCGGCATTGGTGTCGTGCTGTTGGTCACGCTGCGCGCCTATCTGTTGCTTCAGCGTGAAGTCAGATTGCGCAAGCAGACCGAGCGTGAACTGGCGCTGCAACTGAACTTCCAGGAAACCATGATGAAGATGGTGCCCTATCCGCTGGTTGCGAAAGATCTGCAAGGCCGCTATATCGCAATCAATCGCGCGTATGAAGACGCATGCGGTCTGCGTCGCGAGGAGGTAATCGGACGCACGACCGTCGAGGTCGGAACCTGGGGCGTGGAAAACAGCCACCTGCTGGACGACATGTCACAGCGCATGCTCGATGGCGGTGAGCCTTCACAGGTCGAGTTGCAGTTCGAAGGGAGCGCAGGCGATCTGCGGCATGGGCTCTTCTGGACGAGTCTTTGCCGTGGTGCGGACGGCCAGCCGGTGTGCGTGCTGGGCACCATGGTCGATATCACCAATATCCGGCGCGCCGAAATGCTCGCGCGTGAGACCGAGCGGCGCCTTTTCGACGTCACCCGCTCGTTGCCGGCCGTGGTGTTTCAGTTGCGCCGCACGCCCGATGGTGCGTACTCGTTCCCGTATGTCGGCGGCGACACGCGGCATCTTCTGCGTCAGGGCGACGCGGTGTCGTCAGGCCGCGAGCCGTTCGATCTGGAGCGCGTGTGCGAGCCTGACCGTCAGTTCGTACGGAGCGAGCTGGAGCGCTCGGCCCGTTTCGAATCGCCAGTCCAGATGGAGTTCCGTTTCGAAAGCGACCACGAGCAGAAATGGGCGCGTGCTGAACTGGTGCCGCGGCGTGAGCCGGATGGCAGTGTCGTGTGGAGCGGTTACGGGGTGGACGCGAGCGCGGAGCATGCGCGCGCCGAAGAACTGGCGCGGGCGCGCGACATCGCGGAAGCCGCGTCGCGTGCCAAGGACGACTTCTTCGCGATGATGAGCCATGAAATTCGTACGCCGATGAATGGCGTGCTCGGCCTCGTCGAAGTGTTGGAGCGCACGCAACTGAACGCCGACCAGGGCGAAATGCTCGGCATGATCCACGAATCGGCGGGCGCGTTGCTGCAGATCATCGACGACCTGCTGGACTATTCGAAAATCGAAGCCGGCCGCTTGACGATCGAAGCCGAGCCGATCGACATACGCGAACTCGTGGACAACGCGGTGGGGCTGCTCGCGGGGCGCGCACATGAAAAGGGTCTGAAAGTGCGCGTAGATATCGCGCCGGACGTCGCGGCCACGCTGCGCGGCGACAGCGTGCGAGTACGGCAGATCCTGTTCAATCTGCTCGGCAACGCGATCAAGTTCACGCCAGATGGCGAAGTGGACGTATGCGTGTCGGTCGCGTCGCAAACGGGTGGCGTGCAGACGCTGGAAATGACGGTGGCCGATACCGGTATCGGTATCGCGCCCGAGGTTCAGGCCAAACTGTTCGAACCGTTCGTGCAGGCCGAGTCGTCCACTACGCGCCGCTTCGGCGGCACCGGGCTCGGTCTGACGATTTGCCGCAAGCTGATCGAGCTGATGAACGGATCGCTGTCGTTGCGCAGCGAGCCCGGCCAGGGCACGAGCATGACTGTGCGGCTCGCCATGCCGGTCGAGACGCGGCGCTATTCGGTCAATGGCCTTCGCGGCAAACGCGCGATCGTCATGTGCGGCGACGTTCAGGTGAGCCAGGCGCTCATCCATTTCGGCACGGCGCTCGGGCTCGAATGGCGGAGCCTCTCGCCCGATGCCGCGCAACTGAACGACGCCCACGCGCTTGCCAACACCGATCTGCTTTTTGTGAGCGAGGCCGTGCAGGTGCCCGCTCGCACCGGTCCCACGCCCCGGGTCATCTATCTCACGGAGAAACCCAAGCCAACCGGTTACCGTGTTCTCGAGAACAACGTGCGACTCAGCATCAATCCGATATCCTGGCGCGGTTTCGGCGCGGCATGTGCGGCGGCAATGACAGGCCTGCCGGCGATGACGCAGCGCGCAGCGGGTGCGGCGCGCCATCCCGAGGGTGCCGCCGTGCCGCCGGATCGTGAGCAGGCAATCGCGAGCGGCCGGTTGATCCTTGTCGCAGAGGATCATCCGGTGAATCAGGAGTTGATCCGTCATCAACTGGCGTTGCTCGGTTTCGCCTGCGACGTGGCGAATGACGGCGCGGAAGCACTGCTCGCGCTCGAACGCACGCACTACGGTTGCCTGATCACCGATTGCCATATGCCCAACATGTCGGGCTACGAACTCACGCGGCGTGTTCGGGAAGCCGAGCAGGGCGGCGCGCAGCGCTTGCCGATTCTCGGCATCACGGCAAACACCGCGCCGGAAGACCTGAATCTCTGTCGTGATGCAGGTATGGACGACAGTCTCGTGAAGCCCACGCGTCTTGCTACTTTGCGCGATTATCTGAGCCGCTGGTTCGGCACCGACAGCGCGTGGCAAGCGGCGCCCGCGGAGCCCGGCGGTGCAGCGGTAATAGCAGACTCACCGGTTAGTTCGGCCACTGCGCCATTCGTGCCGGTCGACCTCGGTCACATGACGCAGTTATGGGGCAGTGAATCGACGGTCAAGGCATTGCTCGACTCGTTCGTTTCGTCGGTGAGGAAAGACGTGCAGTCGTTGTCGCCATTGCTCGAATCCAGCGATGTAGCGCGGGTGCGCGAGTGGCTCCATCGGGTGACGGGGGCGGCGAGCGTGTTGCAGTACCCGCCGCTGATTAGCGCGCTGGAGGAATATCGTCGCGATATAGCGGGCAAGACGCCGGAGCGTGTGCGTTGCGAAGGGCTGGCGCTGGTCGACAGGTGCAATGCGATGCTCGACGGAATCGAGCAGCAAGCCGCTTTGCTTGCTTGACGGATCTGCGTCACCGTAGTGCGTGAGTGTCGTTTCAAACGGGCTGCGTGAAAAAAAACGCGGCCGAAGCCGCGTTAAAGATTTGGAGACATCCCTCGATGAAGGAGTCACTTCTCGCAGCCGGAAGCATAACCGGGATGACGCAATCGATTCACAACAAAAACCGCAATTAACTGTTTGAATAAATCGATTTAAACATGGCAGCGCGCGGCGCGCGCGAGTGCCAGTCGCATCGTATGCGGTGTGCCGGCATGCGCCTGTCAGCCCAAACGGGCCCGGGCGATTTGCACTAGTATGTGGTGGCTGCGCACGACATCGAACGTCGGTGTGGCGGCGCATCCAGTCCGGAGAAGACCATGAGTGCAATTCGAAAATTGAACGTTGCGGTGGTGTTGTGGGCATTGGCGTCGGGCGTCGCCCTCGCGGATACGGTGGCCTTGAAAGCGGATCTCGAACCTTCGAGCGAAGTGCCGCCGCGCGTGAGTCACGGGCACGGCATGTTGAACGCCACATTCGACACGTCGACCCAATCGCTGCAATGGACCGTCACTTACGAAGGATTGACCGGGCCGGCAACCGCCGCGCACTTTCACGGTCCCGCGCCGGTCGGGCAGAACGCCAAGGTCCAGGTGCCGATTGGCAAAGACGCGCTCGGCAGCCCGATTAAAGGTTCTGCTGCACTCACCGAGCAGCAGGTGACGGATCTGATGGCGGGTCAGTGGTACTTCAACATTCACACCGCACAGAATCCGATGGGCGAGATTCGTGGACAGGTTCTGCCCGCCAACTAGCGCACGACCCACGCTGTATCCGGCGGTACGCGCGGTTTTTGAGATTAGAAGCCGGCGTCCACCGATGCCGCCGCGAACGCACGTAACATGACAGGACACACCAAGGAGCGTGTCCTATGAGTTGGCAAAGTGCACTCGCATGCTGGTTTCTGCGCAGGCAGTTTCGTCCGGAAACGCTCAAGCCGACCATCAACGTTGAGAAAGCGCGTGCGCTGACTGCCCGGCGCGCCTGGTCGCCACGCGTGCCCAAGGGTTGGGTTCTGCGCGAATGCAATGGGCCGAACGACATGCCGCTGCGCGGCGAGTGGTTCGGGCCCGTCCATTCTGCGCAGGCGTCGAACATACACGCATCGACTGACCGGCCAACCGTGCTGTATTGCCACGGCGGCGGTTACTACTTCTGCTCGCCGCGCTCGCATCGCTCAATCGTGTTTGGTCTTGCAACGCGTGCCGATGCGCCCGTCTTCTCGCTCGACTACCGGCTTGCGCCCGAGCACCGTTTCCCCGCCGCGCTCGACGACGCCTGCGCCGCCTACCGCCGGCTCATAGCGACGGGCATTGCTGCGGAGTCGATCGTGATGGCGGGCGATTCCGCGGGCGGCGGCCTCGCGCTCGCCACGCTGCTTGCATTGCGCGACGCCGGCGACCCGCTGCCGTCCGGATGCCTGCTGTTCTCGCCGTGGACCGATCTGGCAGCCACCGGCGCGACCCTTCGCACCAACGACGGCCGCGATCCCATGTTCAGCGGTCCCGCCATCGCGCTTGCCGCGAAGGTCTATCTCGGCGACGCGCCGGCTACGCATCCGTATGCTTCGCCCGTCTATGGCGATCTGAACGGCTTGCCGCCGCTATACATCATGGCCGGCAGCACGGAGGTGTTGCTGGACGACTCGCAGCGCGTCGCGGACAAAGCGCGCGCTGCGGGCGTCGACTGCGAATTTGAAGTGTGGGAGAACATGCCGCACGTGTGGCCGATGTTCGCGCCGTTCATTCCGGAAGCGAACCGCGCGCTCGACAATGCCGCCGCCTTCGTCCGCCGGGTGACGAGCGCGCGCAGCGGCGCGGCCGCTCAGCCACCGGGCGCGATGTCGATGGTCTGATAGGCGGACTCGATCGCCTGGTGGCCGTACTGGCGCTCCAGACGTCGCACGGTGAAGTGGCCGTGCGCGACCTGCTGGAAGTGATCGATGAACACGGTGTTGACCATTGCGCCGAGTACCGCGCCGATCGCGGGGATCGACTTGGCGGCAATCTGTTCGCTGACCTGCACGGAAAAGCGCGATGCAATTGTGTTGAGCAGACGCAGCAACGCCGCCGAACCGTGCGCGGTGAACCCCTTCGTCGCAATCTCCGACGATGCCTTCGACACCGCCTGCGCGAGTGCACCGCGCATGATGAAGTAGCCGAAGTCGGCGTCGTCGTCGGACTTCGACGTGCCGCCCATACCGAGTACGGTCAGACATTGGAGTTGCGTGTCGATCGCGGTCAGATCCTCGCCCTCGCTGCGCGCAATGTCGCAGATCGAGCGGAACATCAGCGTGGTCGTCACCGGCAACTCGACGGGCAGCGCGAACATGCCGAAAGCGCCGCCGGCCGCGCCCGTGGTCGCCACCGCGAACTTGTGCAGCAGGTTGCTCGGCCTGTCGGGGACGACCAGCGGTGAAGCGCCGTCCTGGCGCCCGAGCGTGCGCAGCGCGATCGACAGGCACTTGCGCAACGCCAGCTCGGTGGCGTCCGTGACCTTCTCGTTGGCGAAAGCCGGCATGCGCGAGAGCAGCTTCTCCAGCGGCGAGCCGACGATGCTCGCCAGCTTCATTGCCAGCGCGGGACTTTCCAACTGGTGTTTCGCGCGCCGCAGCGCGGCCAGATCGTGATCGGATAACGGTTGTGCTTCGAGCGAACTCGGCTCCATGTGCCTCCCTGGCGTAATCCGTTGTCTGTATCGAGTCGATGGACGGGGCTTGCGCTCCGTCGCCGTGGTCCAGCTTAGAGCGCGACCGCGTGGTATGATTCCCAATCGTTTGACAAGTCAACTGTTGTACTATCAAAAATGGCTGTCCATACCGCGGCTCACCATTCGAGTGGGCAAGTTTTACCATTCCGCGAATCACTGCTGGCGATGCTCGGCATCTCTTTTGTCACGATGCTGGTCGCGCTCGATCAGACCGTCGTCGGCACCGCGCTGCCGACCATCGTCGCCGAACTCAAGGGTTTCGAGCTGTACGCGTGGGTTGCGACGTCGTACCTGTTGACCTCCGTCATCACGGTGCCGATTTTCGGGCGGCTCGGCGACTATTACGGGCGAAAACCATTCGTGATCGCGTCGATCGTCGTCTTTACGGGGGCCTCCGTGCTGTGCGGCGCGGCGAACAACATGCTCTTTCTGGTGCTTGCGCGGGGATTGCAAGGCATCGGCGGCGGCATGCTGGTCGGCACCGCGTTCGCCTGCATTCCTGATCTTTTCCCGGACTCGGTGGTGCGCCTGCGCTGGCAGGTGCTGATGAGTTCCGCGTTCGGCATTGCGAATGCCGTTGGGCCGTCGCTCGGTGGTTTTCTCACGCAGTATTACGGCTGGCGCTCGGTGTTTTACGTGAATTTGCCGGTCGGCTTGCTGTCGTTGTTCTTCGTCTGGCGCTTTCTGCCGCATCTGCGGCACGTCGAACATAAGGGCAAGATGAGGCTCGACTGGCCCGGCGCGTTGCTGATTGCCGTCGCGCTCGGCTCGTTGCAACTGTTCGTCGAAATGCTGCCGAAGCATGGCGTCACGCTGACTGCCGCCGCATTGCTTGCGTTGAGCGTGGCGTCCGCCTACGCGCTGTGGCAGTGGGAAAAGCGTTGCCCGACCGCAATCCTGCCGGTCGATATGTTCCGCAACGCCAGCCTTTCCGCGCTCTTCACACTCGCCGTGATGGGCGGCTTCTCGATGTTTTCGCTGTTGTTCTACGCGCCGCTGCTCTTCCAGGGCGGCTTTGGAATGTCGCCGAAAGAAGCGGGGCTCGTGATTACGCCGCTCGTCGTGTTCATCACGGTCGGCAGCATTGCCAACGGACGGATCGTGTCGCGCGTGCGCAATCCGAATCTGATGCTTTATGTGGGCTTTGCGCTGCTGGCGCTGGCGTGCCTGGGTGTGGTCGTCGCCACGCGTGCCATGCCGCAATGGTTGCTGATGACCTTCATGGTGCTGGGCGGCCTCGGGCTCGGCTTCGTGATGCCCAATCTCACGATCTTCGCGCAGCAAACGGCGGGTCGCGAGCATCTCGGCATTGCCACGGCGCTGCTGCAGTCGCTGCGGATGATCGGCGGCATGATCGGCACCGCGCTTACCGGCACGCTGGTGAGTCACATGTATGCGAGCGGCGTGCGCAGCACGCTGGAAAGCGACCACGCGACGCACTGGTTTCCGGACCTGGGCGATCCGCAGATCCTCATCAATCACGACGCGCAAAACACCTTGCTCGGCCAGTTGGCGCATGCCGGCCACAATGGCGCGATGCTGCTCGAAAGCGCGCGCGAGGCGCTCGTCTCCGCCATTCATGTGGGTCTTGCGATGGCGGCAATCGTCGCCGTGCTGTCGGTGTGGCAAAGCCGGCGCGTGCCGCCGGTCAAGCTCCAGCGCAAGCTCGAGCCGGTGATCCACGCGGATTGATTTTGCGACTTATCGTTGGGCTGGAACATCATGGAAGAACAGGACCGTGTCGCCGTCATGCAGCAGTTCGGCCGCACTTATCGGGCGTTCATGTCGGCATTCGAGACACACGTGGGCCATCCGCTGCCGCGCTGGCGCATTCTGCTCGCGTTGCACGAGCAGGCGGGTGAATCGTCGCAAAAGCGTCTGGTCGAGCGCTTGCGTGTCGATCCGGGTGCGCTCACGCGTCAGTTGAAGACGCTGGAAGGGATGGGCTGGATCGCGCGCAGCATGGACACGCGCGATAACCGGGTGACGAACGTGCGTCTGACGCACGCCGGGCTGATGGCAACAGAAGCCAGCTTGCCGCGTCGCAATGCTTTTCTGCACGACACGATGGCCACATTGCCCGAAGAAGCGCTGGGCGCGCTGTCGGGCGCGTTGCAGATGCTCGAGGCGCGGATTGGCGAAGTGGCGTCCGCGTCCTCTTCTGATGAAGCCGGCGCCGATCAGAAAAACGTTTCGATGACCTCGGTGACGCGATAAGCCGGATCGACCACGAGCACCTGGCGCCATTTGTCGAACGTCAGGCACGGATGTGAAATGTCGAACGCGATCATGTCGCCCACTCTCAGATCAGCGCCAGCGGGAATCCGCAGATATGCGTGCTGATCCATCAAACCGAAAATCTCCCAGCCTTCGTCCGCCGCAATATCTCGCGGCGCCTCGTTACCCGGACGATAATGACGCGCCGGTTCGGGCAGGCCTGCGTCGAAAGCGGAGTCGCGTTTGCCGAGGCCGATGATCGCGCGATCCGGTTCGGGAATGGATTGCACATACGCCCACAGTTGAAGCGCCGGCACCAACCCTTCGCCCATTTTCTTTGCGACCGGATTGCGCGCAAAAATCTCAGTCTGCGCCTTCCGATAGATGCCGACGTCATGCGTGAGGTAGCAGCCGGGCCGCAATACGACCTCTACCTTGCCGGTTCCGGATGCCTTCGCAAATTCTTCCGCGACCACGTCGTACCATGCCGAACCCGCGCCCGACAGCACCGCCGGCGTGCGGGCGAAGCGTCCTTCTTCGACCAGTTCGCGTGTCACGGCCACTGCGCTTTGCAGGAACGCGCGCACGTCCTGTTCTTCTTTCAGCACGCCCTCGTACAACTCGACGCCCGCAAGCTTCAGTGCATTTGGATAACGGGCGATCGCTTCGAGCACCGCGTTGCGCTGCGCTGCGTCGCGCACGCCGGTGCGCCCGCCCGGCACGCCGAGTTCGAGCAACACCTGCAGCGTCTTGTTCACTGACGTAAAGAATGTGCCCAGCTGCTCGACGCCTTCCGCGGAATCCACGAGGCAAAAGAATTCGAAGTCCGGATCGCTCAGCAGTTCGGCGACCATCATCATATTGCGACGGCCCACGAGCTGATTAGCCATGAGGATGCGCGTAACGCCGCCGTGATAAGCCGCGCGCACCTGATGCGCGGTGGCGAGCGTGATGCCCCACGCGCCGGTTTCCAGTTGCCGCCGGAACAGTTGCGGCGCCATGGTGGTCTTGCCATGAGGCGCGAGCTTCACACCGTATTCGGCGACGAACGCCTGCATCCACTTCAGGTTGTGTTCTACGCGATCGGCATACAGCACGGCAGCAGGCAGGCTGACGTCTTCGTTCAGCAGATTCCACTCGAGGCGTGCGGCGTCCGTGAGCTGGATGCTGGTGCCCGGAACCATGCCCAAGCCCTTGCTATAAGGATCGATCGTTGCGCCCTGATAGTTTGTAACTTTCATGTCTCCCTGCTCCATCGTCCGTTTAAATTGCACTAAAATTGACTTTAGCATGTTACCGAAAGTACGATGTGCAGAGAAATGTTATTTAATACCACAGCCTGCGGAGGCGCTTCGACGTCCTTTGCGGCCTCCCGCCGTGCGTCATGAATTCAACCGCTGAACCGCTGACCTTCGACATCGTCGCACGCATTGCCGAATGCGCGCCCGAGTTGCGTTCGGCTGAACGCAAGGTCGCTGCGCTGATTCTCGATGATCTGACCGGCGCTTCGCGCGCCAGCATCGGCGCGTTGGCGGAGCGCGCGCAAGTGAGCGTGGCGACGGTCACGCGCTTTGCCAAGGCAGTGGGCTGTCGCGACGTCCGCGAACTGAAGCTGCGGCTTGCGCAGGCGGCGGCGGTCGGCCAGCGCTTCCTGCAGCCGGGCAGCACCAGTGGCGCGCCCGAGCCGATCGCCACGCGCGTATTCGATGAACTGCAGACCACGCTGGCGCACAACCACCAGTTGTTGCGCCAGGCGCCGCTGAGCGAGGCCGCTGCCGCGCTGCGCGAAGCGCGCATGATCTACGTGTTCGGCATGGGCGGCGGGTCCACCGCGCTTGCCGACGAGATGCGTTTCCGGCTCGTGCGCCTCGGCCGGCCCGTCGCGACCTATCAGGATGCACTCCTGCAGCGCATGGTGGCGAGCACCGTGTCGCGCGAATGTGTAGTGATCGCGTTGTCCACTACGGGGCGCGTGCCGGAAATGCTCGAGAACTGCAAGATCGCGCGCAGCTACGGCGCGACGGTAATCGCGCTGACCGCGCCGGCCTCGCCGCTCGCCAAGCTCGCCGACTGGGTCATCCCGATCGTTGCGTTCGAAACTGACTTCATTTACAAGCCTTCGTCATCCCGTTACGCGATGATGATGGCGCTCGATGTGCTCGTCACCGAACTTGCGGTCAGCCAGGGCGACGAGAGCCGCGAACTGCTGCGCCGCATGAAACACGCGCTGGATACGCATCGCGGCGGCGGCGATCGACAACCGTTAGGAGACTGATACATGCATTCGCATCCCGAAGCTGCCGATACGCTGATCGTCGGCGCGCAACTCTACGACGGCACCGGCGCGCCGCCTGTCGAGCGTGACGTGGCAGTCCGCGACGGCCGCATCGTCGCGATCGGCAATCTGTCGAACTGGCTCGCCGAAGAAGTGATCGAAGCCGAGGGGCGGGCGCTCGCGCCGGGTTTTATCGACGTCCATACGCACGACGACACGCACGTCATCCGCTCACCGCACATGCTCCCGAAGATCTCGCAGGGCGTGACGACGGTGATTGTCGGCAACTGCGGGATCAGCGCGTCGCCGGTGTCGCTCAAAGGCGATCCGCCTGATCCGATGAACCTGCTTGGCGAGCGCGACGCGTTCCAGTATCCGACCTTCGCCGCGTATGTCGATGCGGTGAATGCGGCGCGGCCGGCGGTGAACGTCGGCGCGTTGATCGGACACACGGCGCTGCGCAGCAACCAGATGGACCGGCTGGACCGCGCGGCGACGCAGCAGGAGATCGAGGCTATGCGCGCGCAGTTGGAGGAGGCGTTGGCAAACGGTGCGCTCGGGCTGAGCTCGGGCCTCGCGTATGGCTCCGCATTCGCCGCGCCGACCGAAGAAGTGATGGCGCTGGCCGAACCGCTCGCCGCTGCTGGCGCGTTGTACACCACGCACATGCGGACCGAGTTCGACGCGATCCTCGACGCGATGGACGAAGCGTACCGCGTCGGACGTCATGCGCACGTGCCGGTGGTGATTTCGCATTTGAAGTGCGCGGGGCCGTCGAACTGGGGGCGCAGCGAAGAGGTGTTGAAGTCGCTGGAAGGCGCGCGGCGCATGCAGCCGATCGGTTGCGACTGCTATCCGTACGACCGCAGTTCGTCGACGCTCGATCTGAAGCAGGTAACCGGCGACATCGATATCACGATCACGTGGTCCGAGCCGCATCCCGAAATGGCGGGCAAGCTCGTCAGGGAGATTGCAGCGCAATGGGGTGTCACGCAGCAGGAGGCGGGCAAGCGCCTGCAACCGGCGGGCGCCGTGTATCACAACATGTCGGAAGACGACGTGCGGCGCATCCTGTCACATCCCGCAACGATGGTCGGTTCGGACGGCTTGCCGAATGATCCGTTGCCGCACCCGCGCTTATGGGGCGCGTTTCCGCGCGTGCTGGGTCATTACGCGCGCGACGCCCGGCTGCTGCCGCTCGAAGAAGCGGTGCGCAAGATGACCGGTTTGTCCGCGCGTCGGTTTGGACTGGCGCAGCGCGGCGAGGTGCATATCGGCTATCACGCGGATCTCGTGCTGTTCGACCCGGCCAAAGTGCGCGACGCCGCGACGTTTGAAAAGCCGCAGCAGGCGGCGGACGGCATCGACGCCGTGTGGGTGAACGGCGTGCTCACTTACCGCGACGGCGAAGTGACCGGCGAGCGTGCTGGACGATTCGTGGCGCGCGGGGCGGCGTCGAAAGGCGACGCGCACGGCGCGTTCTGATGGTTTTGATTGCGGCGCGCGGGGCGATTTTGCCGAACGCGTGCTGGACCTTTTCAGGGAGTGGAACGATGAAGCGATATGGCGTTGAAGGTGGCAAAGGAACAGGTGGTCAGCATATGCCGTTTGCGCGTGCGGTCGAAGCGGACGGCTGGCTGTTCGTCTCTGGTCAGACGCCGATGGAAAACGGCGAGGTGATCAATGGCGGGATTGTCGAGCAGTCGCATAAGGCGATTCAGAACGTGATCGCGATTCTGAAGGAAGCGGGCTACGGCACCGAGCATGTCGTGCGTTGCGGTGTGTGGCTCGATGATCCGCGGGATTTTGCTTCGTTCAACAAGGTGTTTCGCGAATACTTCGGGGACAATCCGCCGGCGCGGGCGTGTGTGGTTTCGTCGATGGTGATCGATTGCCGGGTCGAGGTGGATTGTGTGGCCTACAGGAAGCCGGCGGAGTAAGAAAAGCCAGCGGTTCGCGCCGCCGGCCATCAAGCGAGCCGCATGGCTCGAAGTGGCCGGTGGTTCGATCTACGAATGATCGCTGCAAGATGCAGTCGGCCCCGTTGATTCGTTACTGGAAACCCGCCACGCCGTGGCGGGAATGCCGGAATCACTGCCGCGCCAACCTCATGTTGTCCGGCATCGGCAAATTATAGTTCGTGCGAAAAGGATTGATATCCAGGCCGCCGCGCCGCGTATAGCGCGCATACACCGCCAGTTTGACCGGCTTACAGGCCTTCAGCATATCGATAAAAATCTTTTCGACGCACTGTTCATGAAACCCGGTGTGATTCCGGTAAGAGATGATGTACCGGAGCAAACCGGCATGATCGATTTGCGGCCCGACGTAATGAATCTGCACGCTTCCCCAATCGGGCTGACCGGTCACCGGACAATTCGACTTGAGCAGATTGGAAACCAGCGTCTCCTCGACCGGCGATTCATCCAGCGCCGCTTTTAACAGCGACGCATCCGGATGATAAATGTCCGTGTCCAGATCGAGACGATCCAGCGACATCCCGTCAAACTCTTCCATCTGCATTTTGCCGAAATCGCCCGGCGCAGTCAGATGAACCGAAACCGTTGCGCCGCACGAAGCCGATACATCGCGCTTGATCGTATCGCGCACCGTGTCGATCGAATCGAACGAGGTCTGCGCAAACGAACCGAGATAGAGTTTGAACGATTTGGATTCGACGATATTCGGCGAGTCGGCCGGCACGAAAAACGTGGCCACGGCGATCTGCGGCTTGCCTCGCGCATTCAGCCAGGACAGTTCATACGCGTTCCAGATGTCCGTGCCGAAAAACGGTAACTGCGCGCCGATGCCGATCGCGTCACGCGCATTCTTGCGTGCAATCGGAAAGAGGAGCGAAGCATCGTATTGTTCGGTGTAAGCAGAGGGTTTGCCCAGCGGTGACTGTTCAGGTGTCATGATGCGTTCACTATGCCACTCAGCACGTGCCCCGTCGCCGTAACGACGCGGGCCGATTCGCAATGGCCGATTTGATCGTCGAAGAAAAAGTCTGGCTCGAACTCGCGCAGGAATGCGCTCTTGTCGAGGCCACCGAGGAACATCGCTTCGTCGATTTCGATGTTCCACGCCATCAAAGTGCGGATCGCGCGTTCGTGCGCGGGCGCCGAGCGCGCCGTAACCAGCGCGGTGCGGATATGCATGGGCGCAGCATGGTCCGCGAGTTTCTGCAGACGGTGCAGTGCTTCGAGCAACGGCTTTAGCGGGCCGTCCGCGAGCGGCAAATCCTTGTTGTGAATCTCGTGGCCGACGAATGCGCGCAAGCCGTCCTTCTGGAACACGCGCTCGGCTTCGTCCGAAAACAGGACGGCGTCGCCGTCGAACGCTATGCGGATTTCGTCGGGGTACGTGCTCGCCATTTTCGCCGATTCCGGCAAGACGCGCGCAGCCGGGAATCCGGCAGCCAGCGCATCGCGCACATCTGCCTGATTTGCGGACAAGAACAGCGACGCATTCAGCGGCTTCAGATAGCCGAATGGTGCGCGTCCCCGTGTGAAAACGCCGCGCTCGATCGCGAGGCCGTGTTCGCGGCACGAGTGGAAGGCGCGCAATCCGCTGATCGGGTCGCTGCGCGACAGAATCACCACTTCCACGCGATGGCCGCCGGCGTTCAATGCGAGCAGTTTGCGGATCAATGGAAACGCCACACCCGGTTTCGCGGGCAGTGTCAGCCGGTCGCGCTGCAACGCTTCATAAGCGTGCAAGTCGCCTTCCTCGTACACGCGGTTCTCTTCCTCGAAGTCGAACAGCGCGCGCGATGAAATGGCCACTACCAGTTTATCGACGAGCGTGAGAGCCATCGTGTTGCGTGTTCCAGTCGTTAAAGATCATGCGAGGAATAATCGATACACCGGGTTCTGCGTCTCTTCCCAGTTCGGGTAACCCAGCGTCGCGAGGAAGCGGTCGAACTCGCGGTTTTCGCTCTCCGGCACCTGGATGCCGACGAGAATCGAACTGTAGTCCGCGCCCTGGTTGCGGTAATGGAACAGGCTGATATTCCAGTTCGGCGCCATCGACTTCAGGAATTTCATCAGCGCGCCGGGCCGCTCGGGAAACTCGAAACGGAACAGGCGTTCGTCGCGGGCGAGCGGCGAGCGCCCACCCACCATGTAACGGATGTGCTGCTTCGAAAGTTCGTCGAACGTCAGATCGACCGTCGCGAAATCGTGCGCCTCGAACGCACCCGCAATCTGCGCCGATTCGCTGCGATTCCTGATCTGCACGCCAACGAAGATATGGGCGGAGTGCGCATCGGCAATACGGTAGTTGAATTCGGTGACGCTGCGCGTGCCGACCAGTTCGCAGAAGCGCCGGAAACTGCCGCGCTCTTCGGGAATCGTCACCGCGAACACGGCCTCGCGTGCTTCGCCCACTTCGGCGCGTTCGGCGACGAAACGCATGCGGTCGAAGTTCATGTTCGCGCCCGAGGTGATCGCGATCAGCGTCTGGTTCTCGATGCCTTCGCGCTCGGCATACTGCTTCGCACCGGCGACAGCCAGCGAGCCGGCGGGCTCCAGCACGCTGCGCGTGTCCTGAAACACGTCCTTGATCGCTGCGCACAGCGCGTCCGTATTCACGAGCAGCACGTCGTCGAGATACTCGCTGCACAGGCGGAAGGTTTCCTCGCCGACGAGCTTGACCGCCGTGCCATCCGAGAACAGACCGACCTCATTGAGCGTGACGCGCTCGCCCGCTTTCAACGACGCGGCCATCGCGCACGAATCGTCGGTCTGCACGCCGATCACCCTGATCTCGGGACGCACCGATTTCACATACGCCGCCACGCCCGCCGCGAGACCGCCGCCGCCGATCGGCACGAAGATCGCGTGGATCGGCCCCTGATGCTGGCTGAGGATCTCCATCGCCACCGTACCCTGTCCCGCGATCACGTACGGATCGTCGAACGGATGCACGAAAGTCAGGCCGCGCTCTTCCTGCAGTTCCAGTGCGTGTGCGTAAGCGTCGCTGAACGACTCGCCGGCCTGCACCACTTCGACAGTCGGGCCGCCATGCGCGCGCACCGCATCCACCTTGACCTGCGGCGTCGTCACCGGCACGACGATGATCGCCCGCACACCTAATTTGGCCGCCGACAGCGCGACGCCCTGCGCATGATTGCCCGCCGACGCAGTGATCACGCCGCGCCCGAGCGCTTCGGCCGACATATGCGCCATCTTGTTGTACGCGCCGCGCACCTTGAACGAGAACACCGGCTGGTTGTCCTCACGCTTCAGATAGACCGGGTTACGCAGACGCGCCGACAGGTTCGGCGCGTGTTCGAGCTCGGTTTCTCGCGCCACGTCGTAGACACGCGCGGTGAGGGTTTTCTTCAGGTAGTCGTGGGAAGCCATGCGGGTGGCGCGGTGCGCTGTGTAAGACGGGAAAGGGGCAATGATAGCGCCAACGGTGCGCGCTCAGGCCTTCGCGTGGCTGCCCAGCGCGCGGTCCTAAGCGGTGCGGGATGAGTCAGGAAAGGCCACCCGACCGTTCGGTTGGCGAACATAGGGCGCAGAAACCGGGTGCCGAATCCCGCTGAAAACGCGCGAAGCCCCGTCAGCATTCCGATTGCAGCCGTCAACGCGTGGCGGGATCATGCGGTAGAATTCCGTTTTGGAATAAGGATCGGAAGATGCACTGGCAGCCTCGGATCGCCCACCTGATGCCCGTCCCGCGTGAATCTTGCCCCGCGGCGCAGCGTCATGTCCGCCACGCACGATCGTGTAGTTACTTCTGAGCGCCGCGAAGCGATCGGTGTGGACTGGCCGTCGGTCGTGCTTCGCTCCCAAGTAGATTCTCAGCAGATTTCCAGCATTGCGCCCCACGCGCACCGTCAGCCGACGCCTCAGCCTTGAGCGCGCCGGTCTGATCTACCGAGTCGTCCAAACATGAACGCACCTCAAGTATTCAATCCGCACGGGGCCGCCGCTGCGGTAGCCGCCGACCCCGAAGCGCGTCTGCGCGAAATTCCTTACAACTACACGTCGTTTTCCGATCGCGAAATCGTTATCCGACTGCTGGGCAACGACGCGTGGGCCGCGCTTGCCGAACTGCGCGCGGAACGCCGTACGGGCCGCTCGGCACGGATGCTCTACGAAGTGCTCGGCGACATCTGGGTCGTGCGCCGCAATCCCTATCTGCAAGACGATCTGCTCGATAATCCGAAGCGCCGCGCGATGCTGATCGAAGCGCTGCACCATCGTTTGAGCGAAATCGAGAAGCGCCGCCGCGCCGATCTCATCGAGCACGGCGACGAAGCGGGGGTGGACCGCGCCGCTCGTGTCGAAACGCTGGTGCAGGCGGCACGCAAAGCCGTCGACGAATTTTCGAGCGAATTCCAGAAGACCTATGATCTGCGCCGTCGCGCGACCAAGGTGCTGGGCCGCGTCACCGAAAAAGACAATATCAAGTTCGACGGCTTGTCCCGCGTTTCGCACGTGACGGACGCCACCGACTGGCGCGTCGAGTATCCATTCGTCGTGCTCACGCCGGATACCGAAGCCGAGATCGCCGGCATGATCAAGGCGTGTTTCGAGTTGGGGCTGACCGTGATTCCGCGTGGAGGCGGCACGGGCTACACGGGCGGCGCAGTGCCGCTCACGCCGTTCTCAGCGGTCATCAACATGGAAAAGCTCGAACAGCTTGGCGCGGTCGAGATGACCGAGCTGCCGGGCGTCGAACGCAAAGTCGCGACCATTTTCTCCGGCGCGGGCGTCGTCACGCGCCGTGTGACCGAAGCGGCCGAGCAGGCCGGTTTCGTGTTCGCGGTGGACCCCACGTCGCTCGACGCGTCTTGCGTGGGCGGTAACGTCGCGATGAATGCGGGCGGCAAGAAAGCCGTGTTGTGGGGCACGGCGCTCGACAATCTGGCCTGGTGGCGCATGGTCGACCCGGAAGGGAACTGGCTCGAAGTCACGCGCCTCGACCACAACATGGGCAAGATTCACGATATCGAGGTGGCGCATTTCGAACTCAAATGGTTCGACGGCAATTACGCGCCGGGCGAGAAGCTGCTGCGCACCGAGTCGCTCGACATCAAAGGGCGCGTGTTCCGTAAGGAAGGTCTAGGCAAGGACGTCACGGACAAATTTCTCGCGGGTTTGCCGGGCGTGCAGAAAGAGGGCTGCGACGGGCTCATCACGTCTGCTCGCTGGGTGCTGCACAAGATGCCGGCGCATACGCGCACCGTTTGCCTCGAATTCTTCGGCCAGGCACGCGACGCGATTCCGAGCATCGTCGAAATCAAGGATTACCTGTTCGAAACGTCGAAGCAGGGCGGCGCGATTCTCGCGGGCCTCGAACATCTCGACGAACGCTATCTGCGCGCGGTCGGCTATGCGACCAAGAGCAAACGCAATGCGTTTCCGAAAATGGTGCTGATCGGCGATATTGTCGGCAACGACGCCGACGCCGTCGCGCAGGCCACCTCGGAAGTGGTGCGCATGGCCAACGGCAAGAGCGGCGAAGGCTTCGTCGCGGTCAACGCCGAGGCGCGCAAGCGCTTCTGGCTCGACCGCAGCCGCACCGCCGCGATCGCCAAACACACCAACGCGTTTAAGATCAACGAAGACGTGGTGATCCCGCTCGACCGCATGGGCGAGTACACCGACGGCATCGAGCGCATCAATATCGAGTTGTCGATCAAGAACAAGCTGCAACTGGTCGATGCGCTCGAAGCGTTCTTCAAGGGCGGCAAACTGCCGCTCGGCAAGAGCGACGACGCCAACGAAATCCCAAGCGCCGAATTGCTGGAAGATCGCGTGCAGCAGGCGCTCGATCTGCTCAAGCGCGTGCGCATGCGCTGGGAATTCCTGCGAGACAGGCTCGATCTGCCGTTGCGCGAAGCGCAGCACTATCTGGTTGGCCTCGGCTATGAGGGGCTCGCGGAGAAGTTTGCCGATCGCGTCGACACGCAAGCGGACGCCACCGTATTTCACATCACGCAGGACAGGACGATCCGCGTGTCGTGGAAACAGGAGATTCGCGCCGAACTCCGGCAGATTTTCAATGGCGGGGAGTTCAAGCCGATCCTCGACGAAGCGCAGGCAATCCACAAGAAAGTGTTGCGTGGCCGTGTGTTCGTCGCGCTGCACATGCACGCGGGCGACGGCAACGTTCACACGAACCTGCCGGTGAACTCCGACAACTACGAGATGCTGCAAGACGCCCACACGGCGGTGGCGCGCATCATGAAGCTCGCGCGCTCGCTCGACGGGGTCATTTCCGGCGAGCATGGAATCGGCATCACCAAGCTCGAATTTCTGACCGACGACGAAATCAGCGAATTCCGCAAGTACAAGCAACGCGTCGATCCGCTTGGCCGCTTCAACGCGGGCAAGCTGCTCGAAGGCGCCGATCTTCGCAATGCCTACACGCCGAGCTTCGGCCTGATGGGCTACGAATCGCTGATCATGCAGCAGAGCGACATTGGCGCGATCTCCGAATCGATCAAGGATTGCCTGCGCTGCGGCAAGTGCAAGCCGGTCTGCGCGACTCACGTGCCGCGCGCGAATCTGCTGTACAGCCCGCGTAACAAGATTCTCGCCACCTCGTTGCTGGTGGAGGCGTTCCTGTATGAGGAGCAGACGCGCCGCGGCGTGTCGATCAAGCACTGGGACGAATTCAACGACGTCGCCGATCACTGCACCGTCTGCCATAAGTGCGTGACGCCGTGCCCGGTGAAGATCGATTTCGGCGACGTGACGATGAACATGCGCAACCTGCTGCGCAAGATGGGCAAGAAGAAGTTCAATCCGGGCAACGCGGCCGGCATGTTCTTCCTCAATGCCACCAACCCGCAAACCATCAACCTCGCGCGCACGGCGATGATGGGCGTCGGCTACAAGGCGCAGCGCCTCGGCAACGAAGTGCTGAAGAAGTTCGCGAAGAAGCAGACGGCGCACCCGCCGGCCACCGTGGGCAAGCCGCCGGTCACGCAGCAGGTGATCCACTTCATGAACAAGAAGATGCCGGGCAACCTGCCGAAAAAAACCGCGCGCGCGTTGCTCGATATCGAGGACAACAAGATCGTCCCGATCATCCGCAATCCGAAAACAACCACGGCCGACACGGAAGCGGTGTTCTACTTTCCAGGCTGCGGTTCAGAGCGCCTGTTTTCTCAGGTCGGTCTCGCTACGCAAGCGATGCTGTGGGAAGCCGGTGTGCAAACGGTGCTGCCGCCGGGCTATCTGTGCTGCGGCTATCCGCAGCGCGGCTCGGGCCAGTTCGACAAGGCCGAGCAAATCGTCACGGACAATCGCGTGCTGTTCCACCGCGTCGCCAACACGCTGAACTACCTCGACATCAAGACCGTGGTGGTGTCGTGCGGCACGTGCTACGACCAGCTCGCCGGCTACGAATTCGAGAAGATCTTCCCGGGCTGCCGGATCATCGACATTCATGAATTCCTGCTGGAAAAGGGCATGAAGCTCGACGGCGTGAACGGCGTGCGCTACATGTACCACGACCCTTGCCACACGCCGATCAAGACGATGGACCCGGTCAAGCTGGTGAACTCGTTGATGGGTTCCGAGAAAGACGGCTACAAGATCGAGAAGAACGACCGTTGCTGTGGCGAATCCGGCACGCTCGCGGTCACCCGTCCTGACATTTCGACACAAGTGCGTTTCCGCAAGGAAGAGGAAATCCGCAAGGGCGCTGCGAAGCTGCGCGGCATTCCGCTCGTCGCCGAGGCGGGTGCGAACGGGATCAATCCGGCCAATGCATCGGCCGGCGCGGCGGGTGCGCCAGAGGGCTCGGTGCTGAAGGCCGGCGACGGCCCGCAGCCGAAGGGCGCCACCGACGTGAAAATCCTCACGAGCTGCCCGTCCTGCCTGCAAGGCCTGTCGCGCTATAACGACGACGCAGGTATCGAGGCGGATTACATCGTCGTCGAGATGGCCCGCCACGTGCTCGGCGAAGACTGGATGGTCGACTACGTGCAGCGGGCGAATAATGGCGGAATCGAGCGCGTGCTGGTTTAATGGCACGACTGACGATTTTTGCCTGAGGTCGACGATGGATTGCGTTTTTTGCCGTGAAGATGGCGGCGATGTGCTGTGGCAGGACGACAGGCTGCGCGTCGTCCTCGCCGACGAACACGATTACCCGGGCTTTTGCCGCGTCATCTGGAATGGTCACATTGCTGAGTTTTCGGATCTCGACGGAAACGATCGCGATCACGTGATGAAGGCGGTGTATGCAGTGGAACGCGCGATGCGGCGCGTCCTTCATCCGGTAAAGGTGAATCTGGCGAGCCTCGGCAACCAGGTACCCCACGTGCATTGGCATGTGATTCCGCGTTTTTCGAACGACGCTCATTTCCCGCTGCCCATCTGGGCGCCCCGCCAGCGCACCGTTTCCGAAGCCATGCTGTCGTCGCGGCGCGCGCAGGCCACGTTGCTGCGCGAAGCGGTGCGGCAGGAAATCGGGCAGGCTTTCAACAATTGAGCGCATTGAGCTGCTCGCTTCACGCCAGACCTGCCGGCCGCAACGGCTCCGCCAGGTCCGGCGTTTTCCCAAAGGCCACATCATGAGCGGATTGACTCCCGATACCCCGGTGCCGACGGGCGTCGTCGTACATTCGAAGTCGCGCGTACTCGAACTTCAATACGCGAACGGCGAATCGTACCGTCTGCCGTTCGAATTGCTGCGCGTGTATTCGCCGTCGGCGGAAGTGCAGGGCCACGGGCCCGGCCAGGAGACGCTGCAAACCGGCAAGCGCGAAGTGACGATCACGTTGATCGAGGGCGTCGGCAATTACGCGCTGCAGCCGACTTTCTCCGACGGGCACAGCACCGGCATCTATTCGTGGGACCTGCTTTACGACATGGCCGTGCGCCAGGACGAACTCTGGCGCGACTATCTCGCCAGGCTGGCAGCGGCCGGCGTCGAACGCGACAGGCCGATGGCGCCGGCCGCGGCTGCGCATGGCCACTGTCACTGATACGATTCGCCCTGACCGCCGCGCTAATGCGGCGCAACATTTCAGAATACGCGAAAGGACGAGCGCGATGAGCAAAACCCACTTCGGCTTTCAGTCGGTCGACGAACAGGAAAAAGCACAGAAGGTGGCAGGCGTATTCCACTCGGTCGCCGCCAACTACGACTTGATGAACGACCTGATGTCGGGCGGCCTGCACCGGGCGTGGAAGATGTTCACGATCGCCCAGGCCAACGTGCGGCCGGGCTACAAGGTGCTCGACATCGCGGGCGGCACGGGCGACCTGTCGAAGGCGTTCGCGAAGCAGGCCGGTGCAACGGGCGAAGTCTGGCATACGGACATTAACGAATCCATGCTGCGCGTGGGCCGCGACCGCCTGCTGGACAAGGGTGTGATCACGCCGGCGCTGCTGTGCGACGCCGAGAGGATTCCCTTTCCGGACAATTACTTCGACGTGGTCACGGTGGCATTCGGCTTGCGGAACATGACGCACAAGGACGTCGCACTCGCCGAGATGCGCCGCGTGCTGAAGCCGGCGGGCAAACTGCTGGTGCTGGAATTTTCGAAGGTGTGGGATCCGCTCAAGAAGGTCTACGACGTCTATTCTTTCAAGGTGCTGCCGTGGCTGGGGGAGCGCTTCGCGAAAGACGCCGAAAGCTACCAGTACCTCGCGGAATCGATCCGCATGCATCCCGATCAGGAAACTTTAAAAACAATGATGGAACAAGCAGGCCTGGACGGCGTCAAATATTACAATTTGTCAGCTGGCGTGGTAGCTTTACACGTGGGGACCAAATACTAGGGTCTCTAACCCATCGATTTTTAAAGGAAAGTACGAAAATGTCCGATTCGAACGTGTTATCTCTCCGTAAGGTTTCGGGGTCATTGGTGAGAAGAATCGGACTGATCGCGATGGTCGGCCTGATCATGGCGGGTTCTCTCGCCTCGCTGGACGCCGAAGCACGCCGCATGGGCGGTGGCCGCAGTTTCGGCCGCCAGTCGAATACGGTTCAGCAGCAGCATCAGGCTACGCCGTCGCAGTCTTTCCAGAACAATCAGGCCACGCAGCAGCGTGCACAGCCCGCGCCTGCGCCCACGCCGGCGCCCGTTGCGCAGCCGAACCGTTCACGCTGGCTTGGGCCGATCGCCGGCCTCGCCGCCGGGCTGGGCATTGCCGCGCTGTTGTCGCACTTTGGACTGGGCGGCGCGTTTGCGGGCGCAATGGCCAATATCATCGTGATCGCCGTCATCGCCATGATCGCAATCTGGCTGATCCGGCGCTTCCTCGGCCGAAAGCGCGATGCGTCGCAACCGGCGTATGCAACCGGCGCAACGTCGTTCAATTCGGGCAGCACGAGCTATCCGCAGGAGCCACGCTACAGCGCGCCGTCCAGTGGCTCGTATCTCGAGCCGCAAGGCAGTTCGCAGAGCACGCCGACGGCATTCGCCACGCCTTCCGTGCCCGCCGGGTTTGATTCGGAAGCGTTCCTGCGCAACGCGAAGGTCTATTTCGTGCGCTTGCAGGCCGCATGGGACGTGGGCAACATGGAAGATATTCGCCAGTTCACCACGCCGGAAATGTTCGCCGAGGTGAGAGTGGACCTGTCGTCGCGCGGCACGGAATCGAACCAGACCGACGTGGTGCAGTTGAACGCCGAATTGCTCGGCGTCGAAGAGCGCGCGAGCGAGTACTTTGCCAGCGTGCGTTTTTCAGGGCTGATCCGCGAAGTGCCGGGCGCGCCGGCGGAGCCGTTCGTCGAGGTCTGGAATCTGTCGAAGGCGAACCGTGCCGGTGAAGGCTGGCTGCTGGCTGGCATCCAGCAGGTGACCCAGCATTGACGCGCGGCTGGAACGCCGCGAAGCCGATTGCGTAACGGCGTCAGCACGACTTTTCCTGTTCCGCTTTCCGGTGCAATGTTGGCCGTTCGGCATAGCGGGCCGCGAAGCGAACGGACGTTACAATAGGAACCCGCGCGAGCACCTCGCTCGCGCGGGTTTTTTCTTGCCACTCTCAATGACTCTCGCCGCCAAGCCTTTTGCCGCCGCTGTCAATCATCTGCTCGCCCGCGAGTCGTGGGCTCGTGAGCGCCTTGCTCCGTATGCCGGCAAGACCGCCCGGCTCTCGTGCCCGCCGGTCGTCCTCACGCTGCTGGTGCAGCCGGACGGCTATCTGAGCGCAGTCGGCGAGAGCGAGGCGCGGCAGGTCGACGTGACGATCACCGTGCCGTCGGAGGCGCTGCCGGCCTTCGTGCAGGGCGGCCAGGCCGCTGTGATGAAGCACGTGAAGATCGAGGGCGACGCCGAGTTCGCCACCACCATCGCGAAACTCGCCGAGCATCTGCGTTGGGAGCCGGAAGAAGACCTGGCGAAGTTCATCGGCGACGGACCGGCATGGCGAGTCGCGTCGGTCGTGCGAACGGTGGGTGAGCACGTGCAGCGCACCGGGCGCAATCTGCTCGATACCGCCGCCGAGTATCTGCTCGACGAAAACCCGCAACTGGTGCGGCGCGCAGCGCTCGACGACTTCAACGCCGAGCTGGCCCGTGCGCGTGACACGCTGGCGCGCGTGGAGAAGCGAATCGAGCGTCTCGAACAGAAGGTCGAAGCCCACGGCGCCAATGCGTCGGGCGGCGCCGCCACGTCGCGCGGCACGCGCTAGTCACCGGGCACAACCATGCGTTTTCTGCGTTTCCTCAAGATTTTTTTCACGGTTATCCGCTTCGGTCTCGATGAGATGATGCTCAGCCGCGTCAACGACCGGCGCGTGCGTCTGCTGCTGCGCATCACCACGATCGGCCGCAAGTTCGACGCGCCGCCGGGAGTGCGGCTGCGGCTCGCGCTCGAAAGTCTCGGGCCTATTTTCGTCAAGTTCGGCCAGGTGTTGTCCACACGCCGTGACCTGCTGCCGGTCGACATCGCCAACGAACTCGCGAAGCTTCAGGATCAGGTGCCGCCGTTCGACTCGGCGGTGGCGATCGGGCTGGTCGAGAAGTCGCTCGGCGCGCCCGTTGACGTGCTGTTCGACGATTTCGAGCGGGTGCCCGTGGCGAGCGCGTCGATTGCGCAGGTCCACTTTGCGAAGGTCAAGGCCGGGCAGCACGCGGGCAAGGCGGTCGCCGTGAAGGTGCTGCGCCCGAACATGCTGCCTGTGATCGATTCCGACCTTGCGCTGTTGCGCGACATCGCCGTCTGGGCCGAGCGGTTATGGGCGGACGGCAAGCGCCTGAAGCCGCGTGAAGTGGTCGCCGAATTCGACAAATACCTGCACGACGAACTCGACCTGATGCGCGAGGCCGCCAACGGCAGCCAGTTGCGCCGCAACTTTGCCGGACTCGACCTGCTGCTCGTGCCGGAGATGTACTGGGAATTCTGCACGCCCACGGTGCTCGTGATGGAGCGCATGGTCGGCGTGCCGATCAGCCAGGTCGAAACGCTGCGCGCGGCGGGCGTCGATATTCCGAAGCTGGCGCGTGAAGGCGTCGAAATATTCTTCACGCAGGTGTTTCGCGACGGTTTTTTCCACGCGGACATGCACCCCGGCAATATTCAGGTGAGCCTCGCGCCGGAAACCTTCGGCCGATATATCGCGCTGGACTTCGGAATTATCGGCGCGCTGTCGGACTTCGATAAGAACTACCTCGCGCAAAACTTCCTCGCGTTCTTCAAGCGCGACTACCACCGGGTCGCCACGCTGCATCTGGAGTCGGGCTGGGTGCCGCCCAACACCCGCGTCGAGGAACTGGAAAGCGCGATCCGCGCGGTCTGCGAGCCGTATTTCGATCGCGCGCTGAAAGACATTTCGCTCGGCCAGGTGCTGATGCGGCTTTTTTCGACGTCGCGGCGCTTCAATGTCGAAATCCAGCCACAACTCGTATTGCTGCAAAAGACCATGCTCAACGTGGAAGGGCTCGGTCGCTCGCTCGATCCCGAACTGGATTTGTGGAAAACCGCCAAGCCTTATCTCGAACGCTGGATGAACGAGCAGATTGGTCTGCGCGGCTGGTATGAGCGGTTGAAGATCGAGGCGCCGCAGTGGTCCAAGACGCTGCCGCAGCTGCCGCGGCTCATCCACCACGCGCTGGCCGAGCGTCACAACATGACCCGTGGCGGGAACGACGAGATGATTCGCCAGATCCTGCTCGAGCAGAAGCGCACCAACCGGCTGCTGCAAGGCTTGCTGCTGTTCGGCGTGGCAGTCGGCGTGGGCGTGGTGCTCGCGCGGGTGTTTCTCGCGTTCGCGTACGGCGGCTAGGCCCGCGTCCGCCTGCGTCACCCTGTTCCTGCGAGGTATGCAATGAGCGATCCGATCGAGCCTTCCGCAACAGATTTCACGACTCGCGATCCGGATTCGCCCGCGTTCTGGGACGAGCGTTTCGAGCGCCGTTTCATGCCGTGGGACCAGGCCGGCGTGCCATCGGCATTTCAGGCGTTTGCTTCGCGTCACAGTGGCGCGGCAGTGCTGATTCCCGGTTGCGGAAGCGCGTACGAGGCGCTCTGGCTGGCCGGGCAGGGTAGCCCCGTCAAGGCAATCGACTTTTCGCCGGCTGCGGTTGCGGCGGCGCGTGAACAACTGGGTGCGCAGTATGCACACCTCGTCGAGCAGGCCGATTTTTTTGCTTTCGAGCCGCCGTTCGAGCCGGCATGGGTCTATGAGCGCGCGTTTCTTTGCGCGTTGCCGCCAGGCCGGCGGACCGATTACGCGCGGCGCATGGCCGAACTCGTGCCGAAAGGCGCATTGCTCGCGGGATTCTTTTTCTTCGGGGCCACGCGGAAGGGTCCGCCTTTCGGTATCGAACGCGCCGAACTCGACGCGCTGCTCACGCCGTATTTCGACCTGATCGAAGACGAAGCGGTGAACGACTCGATTCCCGTATTTGCTGGACGTGAGCGCTGGCTCACATGGCGGCGGCGCGGGTAAGGCCGCGCGTCGCGCCCGCTGCTCCCGGGATCGGCGTGCTTCCCCGGTCAGGTCGGACTTGATTCGACCAACGCCGCCCTCATTTAAGCGGCGGGCGGCTGCGCGGAATGTTCGCCCCCAAAAACCGGGGTGGGATATTGTTTGCGGCTATAATTCAAGGCTTTGCAAGCGTTTATCAGATTTCAGTAGGGAAAAGGATCATGCCGATCTACGCTTATCGTTGTGAGTCATGCGGCTTCGGGAAGGACGTCCTTCAGAAGATGAGCGACCCGCAGTTGACGCAATGTCCCGAATGCGGGAAAGACACGTTTCGCAAACAGGTGACGGCTGCGGGCTTTCAGTTGAAGGGCTCGGGGTGGTACGTCACGGATTTCCGCGGCGGCAATAGCGGCGCTGCCGCGGCGGCCAAGCCGGACGCGGACGGCGCGTCGAATGGAAATGCTGGCGGTGCCGGCGAGAAAGCCGCCGCCAATGGCGAGAGCGCCAAATCCGACGCGGCACCGGCCAGTAGCACGGCTGCGGCGGGTTCGTCGGCCGCCTCGGCTGCGCCGGCAACGCCCGCGGCCGCACCGGCCGCTTCAGGCGGCTCCGGCAGCGGCTCGTAGGAATGCCGCCCTGCGGGGCGGCGCATACGCCGCGCAACCGGCCTCGGGCCGCGCGGCTTTCTGGCGGTACACATGACGACGAAAAAAACGACGCTCAAATCGGTGTTCCTGACCGGCCTGCTGGTGCTGGTGCCTCTGGCTATCACACTGTGGGTGCTCGGTCTGATCATCGGCACGATGGACCAGACGCTGTTGCTGCTGCCCGAGTCATGGCAGCCGGAGCGTGTCTTCGGTTTCCGCCTGCCAGGTCTAGGCGCGGTGTTGACACTCGCGTTCATCTTCGTGGTCGGTCTGCTGACGCAAAACTTCATCGGGCAGAAGCTCGTGAAGTGGTGGGAACTCGTGGTCGGGCACATCCCGGTGGTGGGTCCGATCTACACCAGCGTCAAGCAGGTGTCCGACACGTTGCTGTCCAGCAGCGGCAACGCGTTTCGCAAGGCGCTTCTGATCGAGTACCCGCGCCGCGGTTCGTACACCATTGCGTTCCTGACCGGCATTCCCGGCGGCGACGTGGTGAACCACCTGAAAGAAGATCACGTCAGCGTGTACGTGCCGACCACGCCGAACCCCACGTCCGGCTTCTTCCTGATGGTGCCGAAAAGCGAAGTAGTCGAGCTCGACATGACTGTCGACGCCGCGCTCAAGTACATCGTGTCGATGGGCGTGGTGGCGCCGTCCGCGCCGCCGGCGCCGGTGCGCCGCACGACAGTCGAGCCTCCGCTGTAACGCGGCGCGGGGCGAGTCATTGCCCGCGCGCCGTTCAACCAATGCAAAACGAAAGACAAACATCATGTCGATGAGATCTGAATACTGCGGTCTGGTGACCGAAGAACTGCTGGGCCAATCCGTTTCGCTGTGCGGCTGGGTAAGCCGCCGCCGCGACCATGGCGGCGTTATCTTCATCGACCTGCGCGATCGCGAAGGGCTCGTCCAGGTCGTCTGCGACCCGGATCGCGCAGAGATGTTCAAGGCCGCCGAAGGCGTGCGCAACGAATTCTGCCTGCAGATCAAGGGTGTGGTTCGCGCGCGTCCGGAAGGCACGACGAACCCGGCGCTCAAGAGCGGCAAGATCGAAGTGCTCTGCCACGAACTGAACGTGCTGAACGCGTCGATCACGCCGCCGTTCCAGCTCGACGACGACAACCTGTCGGAAACCACGCGCCTCACGCATCGCGTGCTGGACCTGCGCCGCCCGCAAATGCAGCACAACCTGCGTCTGCGTTACCGCGTCGCGATCGAAGCGCGCAAGTACCTCGACTCGCTGGGCTTCATCGACATCGAAACGCCGATGCTCACCAAGAGCACGCCGGAAGGCGCGCGCGACTACCTGGTGCCGTCGCGTACGAACCCGGGTCAGTTCTTCGCGCTGCCGCAGTCGCCGCAGCTGTTCAAGCAGTTGCTGATGGTCGCCAACTTCGATCGCTACTACCAGATCGTCAAATGTTTCCGCGACGAAGACCTGCGCGCCGACCGTCAGCCTGAGTTCACGCAGATCGACTGCGAAACATCGTTCCTCGACGAGCAGGAAATTCGTGACCTGTTCGAAGCGATGATCCGCCACGTTTTCAAGGAAACGATCGGCGTGTCGCTGGACGAAAAATTCCCGGTCATGCTTTATTCGGAAGCGATGCGCCGCTTTGGTTCGGACAAGCCGGACCTGCGCGTGAAGCTCGAATTCACGGACCTCACGGACGCGGTGCGCGACGTCGACTTCAAGGTGTTCAGCACGCCGGCCAACACGAAAGACGGCCGCGTTGCGGCGATCCGCGTGCCGAAGGGCGGCGAACTGTCACGTGGCGACATCGACAGCTACACGGAATTCGTGCGTATCTACGGCGCGAAGGGTCTGGCGTGGATCAAGGTCAACGAAGTGGCGAAGGGCCGTGACGGTCTGCAAAGCCCGATCGTCAAGAACCTGCACGATGAAGCGGTCAAGGCGATCATCGAGCGCACCGGCGCGCAAGACGGCGACATCATTTTCTTCGCAGCGGATCGCGCGAAGGTGGTGAACGACAGCCTCGGCGCACTGCGTCTGAAAATCGGTCACTCGGAATTCGGCAAGGCGAATGGCCTCGTGGAAACCGGCTGGAAGCCGCTGTGGGTGATCGACTTCCCGATGTTCGAGTACGACGAGGAAGACAATCGCTACGTGGCCGCGCATCACCCGTTCACGAGCCCGAAGGACGAGCACCTCGAGTACCTCGAAACGGACCCGGCGCGTTGCCTCGCGAAGGCCTACGACATGGTGCTGAACGGCTGGGAAATCGGCGGTGGTTCGGTGCGTATTCACCGTGAAGAAGTGCAGAGCAAAGTGTTCCGCGCGCTGAAGATCGGTGCGGAAGAGGCGCAGGCCAAGTTCGGCTTCCTGCTCGACGCGCTGCAATATGGCGCGCCGCCGCACGGTGGTATTGCGTTCGGTCTGGACCGCATCGTCACGATGATGGCCGGCGCCGACTCGATCCGCGACGTGATCGCGTTCCCGAAGACGCAACGCGCGCAGTGTCTGCTCACGCAGGCGCCGAGCGAAGTGGACGAGCGTCAGTTGCGCGAGTTGCACATCCGTCTGCGTACGCCGGAACCGAAGGCATAAGCATGACAAGGGTTCGAGCCGCGCGAAAAACAGCTGACAGCAGCAACTGAAGTGGTCATGAAAAAGGCGCATCTGCGCCTTTTTCGTTTTTTGCGTTACAGTCGATGCAACCGCGTCTGACCGCCTTTTGGACGAACCGCCGACAACGACTACGCCCAGCGTCGCGCCCAGTTTTCAAACCATGCAGAAACCGCCGAAGATTCCGCAATCCGTTCTCGTCGTCGTCCATACGCCCGCACTCGACGTTCTGCTCATCGAGCGCGCCGATCATGCCGGCTTCTGGCAGTCGGTCACCGGTTCCAAAGACAGGCTCGACGAACCGCTTGCGGAAACGGCCGCACGCGAAGTCGCCGAGGAGACCGGCATACGGATCGGCACCTCGCTCGTGCCGCAAAGCGCGCTATTCGACTGGCAATATTCGATCGAATACGAGATCTATCCCGAGTTCCGGCATCGTTATGCCGAGGGCGTCATTCACAATACCGAGCACTGGTTCAGCGTGCAGGTGCCCGAGCAACTCGAGGTCAGGCTTGCGCCGCGCGAACACACCGCGTTTGTGTGGCTGCCGTATGACGAGGCGGCGTCGCGCTGCTTCTCGTCGTCGAATGCGGACGCAATCCTGCAATTGCCCGCGCGGCTCGAGCGCCGGGCGAAGGAGCGTGGCCGGTGAGCGTCGGCACCGCGCGCCGTTTCGCCCGCCTGCGGCAATCGCTGCTCGGCCGCCGCTACTGGCAACGTTATCGCTTCACGGCTGGCAACCAGGTCAGGTTGCTGCGTTCCGGCGCCGAGTTTTTTCCCGCGCTGATCGAGCGCATCGACGGGGCCCAGAGCGACGTCGTTCTCGAAACCTATATTTTTTGCTACGACAACGCGGGTCAGTCGGTCAGCGCAGCGCTGATGCGCGCCGCTTCGCGCGGCGTGAAAGTGCGGGTGATCACGGACGGCGTCGGCACTGCCCGTCTTGAGATGTTCAACGAATGGCCGAAGGCGGGCATCGATCACCGCATCTACAACCCACACATTTTTGGCCGCTTCGGTTTCTCCCGTACCCACCGCAAGCTGGCGGTGATCGACGACAAGTTCGCGTTCTGCGGCGGCATCAATATCGTCGATGACTATGAGAACAACGGCGAGAAGCTGCCGTACCGCCGCTGGGACTTCGCACTCGAACTGCAGGGACCGGTCATCAGCGACGTACGTCAGGCGTTCGAACTGCAATGGCGGCGGATCAAGCTCGGGCATCGGCCAATCGAATCACTCGGGCCGGATCTGGCGCCGCAGACTGCCGCGTCGCTCGGCAGTCTGCGGCGGCGCCGGCGGCGTCGTAACGAGCAGCTGTGGGCCGGCGGACAGCCGTGTGTGGCGTTCGTCGCGCGCGATAACCTGATCAACCGCCGCGCGATCGAAAAAGCGTATCTCACGGCAATCGGCCAGGCGCGCAGCGAGGTCCTGCTCGCCAACCCGTATTTCATGCCGGGGCGCAGGCTGCGGCGCGCGCTGGTGTATGCGGCGCGCCGCGGCGTCGTCGTGAAGCTCATCATCGGACGCAAGGAATTCAAGGCGCTGGATTATGCGGTGCCGTTCCTGTATCGCTCGCTGCTGAAGGCCGGCGTGCAGATCGCGGAGTACGAAAAGACGCTGCTGCACGGCAAGGTGGCGGTGGTGGACTCGAATTGGGCGACGGTCGGCTCGTCGAATCTGGACGCGCTGAGCCTGATGCTGAACAACGAGGCCAATGTCGTGCTGGTGAACGATCCCGTGATCGACGCGCTGCGCGACGCAATTCTCGTCGCGTTCAAGGACGCGCGGCGCATCGACGAGGCGCGTTACGACGCGCGCCCGGCCAGTGTGCGCGCGCTCAACTGGCTGGCGTATTCGACCTACCGGATGGTCATGAAAGTACTGACGGTGGGCGGCTACGACTAGCGTTCTCTCGTTCTTTTCACCGAGAAACGGCGCGGCGTCGAGGAATGACAAAAAGAAGGCAAAGGCCTCTAAAAAATCTCCTTCCTCCGATTGATGAATGCCGCAGAATTGAAACTTCGTTAGAAACCGGTTTCTAATAAAGTCCTTGTTTCGCGGACGGCGCCACTCAATAATAGTACGGCCGTTCGATTTTGTTTTGGTCACATTAGAACGGTAAAAAAGCTATGCGAAAAGGCGAACAAACACGAGCCGCAATTCTGGAAGCAGCACTCGATCTGGCAAGCCGCGACGGACTGGAAGGTCTGACGATCGGCCTGCTGGCCGAGCGCATGCAGATGAGTAAAAGCGGCGTGTTCGCGCATTTCGGGTCGCGCGAAGATTTGCAGGTTGAAGTCGTGCGCGAATATCACCGTCGTTTCGAAGACGAGGTGTTTTTCCCGAGTTTGCGAGAACCTCGTGGATTGCCGCGCTTGCGCGCGATGATTTCCCGCTGGATTGAGAAGCGCATTCAGGAAGTGACCACCGGGTGCATCTACATCAGCGGCGCCGTCGAATACGACGATCGCGCGGACAACCCGGTGCGCGAGCAACTGGTGTCGAGTGTGACGATCTGGCGGGCGGCGCTCACGCGCGCTATTTCGCAGGCCATGGAAGAAGGGCATCTGCGTGCCGACGCCGATCCGCAACTGATGCTGTTCGAACTGTATAGCTTCACGCTCGGTCTGCATCACGACGCGCGTTTCCTGCATCTGCCGGATGCGGTGCGCCTCACGTGGGCCGCGCTGGAAAAACTGATTATTTCGTATCAAAGCGAAAGCCGTTAGCAGCGCCGCGAGACCACACCGATTCGACGGCGCAGAAAGTTTCGATTTACGGACTCCGCTAATGGCCTCGCTTCTCGTCAAACTTGGAGAGAGTCATGGGACAGTACGCCGCGCCGCTGCGCGACATGCAATTCGTGTTGCACGAACTGCTCAACGTCGAAGCTGAAATCCGGCAAATGCCAAAGCATGCGGATCTCGACACCGACACGATCAACGCGGTGCTCGAAGAGGCCGGCAAGTTCTGCTCCGAAGTGCTGTTCCCGCTCAACCATAGCGGCGACCAGGAAGGCTGCACGTACGTCGGCGACGGCGTCGTGACCACGCCGAAGGGCTTCAAGGAAGCCTATCAGCAATACGTCGAGGCCGGCTGGCCCGCATTGGGCTGCGATCCGGAATACGGCGGACAGGGCCTGCCCGCGTTCGTCAACAACGCGCTGTACGAGATGCTGAACTCGGCGAATCAGGCGTGGACCATGTACCCCGGCCTCTCGCATGGTGCTTACGAATGTCTGCACGCGCACGGCACCCCGGAGTTGCAGCAGCGCTATCTGCCGAAGCTGGTGGCGGGCGTGTGGACCGGCACCATGTGTCTGACCGAGCCGCATTGCGGCACCGACCTCGGCATCCTGCGCACCAGAGCCGAACCGAACAGCGACGGCTCATACTCCATCAGCGGTACGAAGATTTTCATCTCCAGCGGCGAACACGATCTCGCGGAGAATATCGTTCACCTGGTGCTCGCGCGTCTGCCAGATGCGCCCAAAGGCACCAAGGGCATTTCGCTCTTCATCGTGCCGAAGTTCGTTCCGAACGAGGCAGGCGAGCCGGGCGAGCGCAACGGGGTGAAGTGCGGCTCCATCGAGCACAAGATGGGCATTCACGGCAACGCCACCTGCGTGATCAATCTCGACAATGCGAAGGGCTGGCTCGTCGGCGAACCGAACAAGGGCTTGAATGCCATGTTCGTGATGATGAACGCCGCGCGCCTCGGCGTCGGCATGCAAAGTCTGGGCTTGACCGAAGTCGCTTATCAGAACTCGCTGCCTTACGCGAAAGAGCGTCTGCAAATGCGTTCGCTGACCGGCCCGAAAGCGCCGGAAAAGGCCGCTGACCCGATCATTGTGCACCCGGACGTGCGCCGCATGCTGCTCACGCAGAAGGCCTACGCCGAAGGCGCGCGCGCGTTCTCGTACTGGTCCGCGCTGCATATCGACAAGGAGTTGTCGCACGCGGAAGAATCGGTGCGCAAGGAAGCCGCCGACCTGGTCGCGCTGCTCACGCCGATCCTGAAAGCGTTCCTGTCGGACAACGCATTCGAATGCACTAACCATGCGATGCAGATCTACGGCGGTCACGGCTTTATCGCCGAGTGGGGCATGGAGCAGTATGTGCGCGACGCACGTATCAACATGATTTACGAAGGCACCAACGCCATTCAGGCGCTCGACCTGCTGGGCCGCAAGATTCTCGGCGACATGGGCGCGAAGATGAAGAAATTCGGTAAGCTGGTCACGGAATTCGTCGAGGCCGAAGGCGTGAAGCCGGAAATGCAGGAGTTCATCAACCCGCTCGCCGACATCGGCGAGAAGGTGCAGAAGCTGACGATGGAAATCGGCATGAAGGCGATGCAGAACCCGGACGAAGTCGGCGCCGCCGCCGTGCCGTATCTGCGCACCGTCGGCCACCTGGTGTTCTCGTACTTCTGGGCGCGCATGGCGCGCATCGCGCTGGACAAGGAAGCATCGGGCGACCCGTTCTACAAGGCAAAGCTCGCCACCGCGCGTTTCTACTTCGCCAAGCTGCTGCCGGAAACGGCCATGACGATCCGTCAGGCGCGCGCCGGCTCCAGGTCGCTGATGGAAGTCGACGAAGCGCTGTTCTGACCCGCTCATCACGGCGAGCGCCGCGCTGTTCTTGCAAGACAGCGCGGCGCGCCGCCAGGCCTGACATCGCGAACACAAGAGCCGTTCGCGACACCGCATAACTCCCCGGAGGAACGACGTGAGCAATCTGATCATTCGCAAGGTCGCCGTGCTCGGCGCCGGCGTGATGGGCGCGCAGATCGCCGCGCACCTGGTCAACGCCAAGGTGCCCGTGCTGCTGTTCGACCTGCCCGCCAAGGAAGGCGTGAAGAACGGAATCGCGCTGAAGGCGATCGAGAACCTGAAGAAGCTGTCGCCGGCGCCGTTCGGCGTCAAGGACGACGCGCAGTACATCCAGCCCGCCAATTACGACGACGACATCGGCAAGCTCGCCGAATGCGACCTCGTGATCGAAGCGATTGCCGAGCGGATGGACTGGAAGCACGATCTGTACGGGAAGGTTTCGCCGCACATCGCGCCGAACGCGATTTTCGCGACCAACACGTCGGGGCTGTCGATCACCGAACTGTCGCAAGGTTTCCCGGATGAACTGAAGGCACGCTTTTGCGGCGTCCACTTTTTCAATCCGCCGCGCTACATGCATCTGGTCGAATTGATCCCGACCGCGAGCACACGCCCGGAAATCCTCGATCAACTCGAAACGTTCCTGACGAGCGTGGTCGGCAAAGGTGTCGTGCGTGCGAAAGATACGCCGAACTTCATCGCCAACCGCGTCGGCATTTTCTCGATTCTCGCCGTCATTGCCGAAGCCGCGAAGTTTGGCCTGCGTTTCGACGAAGTGGACGATCTGACGGGCTCGCGTCTGGGCCGTGCGAAGTCGGCGACCTTCCGCACCGCGGACGTGGTCGGTCTCGACACCATGGCGCACGTCATCAAGACGATGCAGGACACACTGCAAGACGACCCGTTCTTCCCGGTCTACGAAACGCCGGCGGTGCTGGCAGAACTGGTCAAAAAGGGCGCGCTCGGCCAGAAGACCGGCGGCGGCTTCTACAGGAAAGAAGGCAAGGCAATCAAGGTGCTCGATCCGAAGACGGGCGAGTACGTGGACGGCGGCGCGAAAGCCGACGAACTGGTCGGCCGCATTCTGAAGCGTCCGCCGGCTGAGCGGCTGAAGCTGCTGCGTGAATCGCAGCATCCGCAGGCTCAGTTCCTGTGGTCGATTTTCCGCGACGTGTATCACTATATCGGCGTCCATCTGGAATCGATCGCCGATAACGCACGCGACGTCGATCTGGCCATCCGCTGGGGCTTCGGCTGGAACGAAGGTCCGTTCGAAGGCTGGCAAACGGCCGGCTGGAAGCAGGTCGCAGAATGGGTGCAGGAGGACATTGCGGCGGGCAAGGCG
Source organism: Paraburkholderia sp. PREW-6R (assembly GCF_039621805.1). Classification (NCBI taxonomy): domain Bacteria; kingdom Pseudomonadati; phylum Pseudomonadota; class Betaproteobacteria; order Burkholderiales; family Burkholderiaceae; genus Paraburkholderia; species Paraburkholderia sp. PREW-6R. The sequence goes on from NZ_CP155073.1 coordinate 452,629, forward strand.
CTGTCGAACGTGCCGCTGCCGTCGTGGGTGCTCGAAGGTCCGGTCGCGGAGAAGGGCGGCGTCCACACGAACGAAGGCTCGTGGTCGCCCGCGTCAAAGACGTTCGTTCCGCGCTCGTCGCTGTCCGTTTATGAGAAGCAGGTATTCCGTGCGCCGCTCGTCGGCGAAACGACCACCGATCCGAAAACCTACGGCAAGACGCTGTTCGAAACCGACGCCGTGCGTGCATGGGTCGACGATCGGGCCGGCGAAAGCGATGTGCTGATCGTGTCGTTCAAGAGCAAGATGAACACGATCGGACCGTCGGTGATCGACGGTCTCACGCAGGCAATCGAACTCGCCGAGAAGGACTACAAGGGTCTGGTGGTGTGGCAACCCACGTCGCTGAAGCTCGGCACGCCCGGCGGCCCGTTCTCGGCCGGCGCGAACCTGGAAGAAGCCATGCCCGCGTTCATGATGGGCGGCGCGAAGGGTATCGAGCCGTTCGTGAAGAAGTTCCAGCAGGGCATGCTGCGTGTGAAGTACGCCAATGTGCCGGTGGTGTCGGCGGTGTCGGGCATCGCGCTCGGCGGCGGCTGCGAACTGGTGCTGCATAGCGCGAAGCGGGTCGCGCACATCGAGAGCTATATCGGTCTGGTCGAAGTGGGCGTCGGTCTGGTGCCCGCGGGCGGCGGCCTGAAGGAAGCAGCGTTGCGTGCGGCCGAAGCGGCGACGCAAGTCGGCGCAACCAGCGACCTGCTCAAGTTCGTGCAAAAGTCGTTCGAAAACGCCGCGATGGCAAAGGTCTCCGCCTCCGCGCTCGAGGCCCGCGCGATGGGCTACCTGAAGCCGTCGGACACAATTGTGTTCAACTTGTTCGAACTGCTCGACGTCGCGAAGAAGGAAGCGCGCGCGCTGGCCGCAGCGGGTTATCGTCCGCCGCTGCGTGTCACGCAGGTGCCGGTGGCCGGCCGCTCGGCCATCTCGACCATCAAGGCATCGCTCGTAAATATGCGCGACGGCCGTTTCATCAGCGAGCACGATTACCTGATCGCGAGCCGCATTGCAGAAGCCGTGTGCGGCGGCGACGTGGAAGCGGGCAGCCTCGTCGACGAGGAATGGCTGCTGCAACTGGAGCGCCGTGCGTTCGTTGACCTGCTCGGCACGCAAAAGACGCAGGAACGGATCATGGGCATGCTGCAAACCGGCAAGCCGGTGCGCAATTAAGCGACGCACGCGAGAGGAATTCAAAATGGCAAAGCAATTGCAAGACGCATACATCGTCGCAGCGAGCCGCACGCCGATCGGCAAGGCGCCGCGTGGGATGTTCAGGAACACGCGCCCGGACGAACTGCTGGTGCACGCCATCAGATCGGCCGTCGCCCAGGTGCCCGGACTCGATACCAAGGTGATCGAAGATGCGATCATCGGCTGCGCGATTCCCGAAGCCGAACAAGGGCTGAATGTCGCGCGGATGGGCGCGTTGCTCGCCGGCCTGCCGCAGTCGGTGGGCGGCGTGACGGTGAACCGCTTCTGCGCATCTGGTCTGACTGCGCTCGCCATGGCCGCCGACCGCATCCGCGTCGGCGAGTCGGACGCAATGATCGCGGGCGGCTGCGAATCGATGAGCATGGTGCCGATGGTGGGCAACAAGCCGTCGCTGTCGCCGCACATTTTCGACCGTAACGAAGACGTGGGCATTGCGTACGGGATGGGCCTGACGGCGGAGAAAGTCGCCGAGCGCTGGAAGATCAGCCGCGAAGCGCAAGACGCGTTCTCGGTCGAGTCGCACCGCCGCGCCATCGCCGCGCAGCAGGCCGGCGAGTTCAATGACGAAATCGCCGCCTACACGATCACCGAGCGTTTCCCCGATCTCGCTACCGGTGAAGTGAAGGTCAGAACGCGCGAAGTGTCGCTCGACGAAGGCCCGCGCGCGGAAACCACGCTCGAAGGACTCGCGAAGCTGCGCGCGGTGTTCGCCAACAAGGGTTCGGTGACGGCGGGCAACAGCTCGCAGACGTCGGACGGCGCGGGCGCGCTGATCGTCGTGTCGGAAAAAATTCTGAAGGAATTCAACCTCACGCCGCTCGCGCGTTTCGTCAGCTTCGCGGTGCGTGGCGTGCCGCCGGAAATCATGGGTATCGGGCCGAAGGAAGCGATTCCGGCCGCGCTGAAGGCCGCGGGTCTGAAGCAGGACGACCTCGACTGGATCGAACTGAACGAAGCGTTTGCCGCGCAGTCGCTCGCAGTGATTCAGGACCTGGGTCTGGATCCGTCGAAGATCAACCCGCTTGGCGGCGCGATCGCGTTGGGCCACCCGCTCGGCGCGACGGGCGCGATTCGTGCGTCGACGGTGGTGCACGGCCTGCGCCGCCGCAATTACCGGTACGGCATGGTGACCATGTGTGTAGGCACCGGCATGGGCGCCGCGGGCATTATCGAGCGCCTGTAAGTCTGCTGACGGCATCGAACGAACGGTCCGCAGGTCATACTGGCTTGCGGACCGTTTTACTTTCTGAGTGGGAGTACGAGGAGATGACAATGGATATTCTGGTCGAGCACGCCGACGGCGTACTGACGATCGCCTTCAACCGGGCCGACAGGAAAAACGCAATCACGGCCGCCATGTATCAGACCATGGCCGACGCGCTGGTGCAGGCGCAAGGTGACGTCGCGGTGCGTGCGATCCTGATTCGCGGCAGCGCGGGCATTTTCAGCGCCGGCAATGATCTCGAAGACTTCATGAAAACGCCCCCAATGGGCGAAGACGCGCCCGTGTTCCAGTTCCTGCGCGCAATCAGTTCAGCGGAAAAGCCCGTGGTGGCATCGGTGGCGGGCCCTGCAGTGGGCATCGGCACGACGCTGCTGCTGCATTGCGATCTCGTCTACGCAGCGGATTCGGCGAGCTTTTCACTGCCGTTCACGCAACTCGGCTTGTGCCCGGAAGCGGCGTCGAGCCTGTTGTTGCAGCGGGTCGGCGGCTATCAGGCGGCGGCGGAAAAATTGCTGCTCGGCGAAGCGTTCGACGCCGCCGAGGCGCAGCGCATGGGTTTCGTGAACCGTATCCTGCCGGCGGCGGAAGTGGATGCGTATGCCGCGTCGCAGGCCGCGAAGCTGGCGTCGCTGCCGGCTTCATCGCTGCGAGTGACGAAGAGCCTGATGAAACACGCGAGCCGCCAGGAATTGTCGACGCAGATGAGCGAGGAGGCGGTGCACTTCGGCAAGATGCTGCTCGCGCCCGAAGCGCGCGAGGCGTTCAAGGCGTTCTTTGAAAAGAGAAAGCCGGATTTCCGGCAGTTCGATTGAAGCCGACTGCCCTTGAGCTTTTCAGCGCTTTAGCGCTCTACTGTTTTCACTGAGCCGTAGCCTGCGTCGGCTGCCAGGTATCGTAGTCGACGTAGCTTTTCTCGCGGCAGAAGCTCACCAGCCGTACGCCGGCCTTGCGGGCAATCGCAATGGCCAGCGACGACGGCGCGGAGATCGTCGCGACCATCGGCACGCCCACGCGCGCGGCTTTTCGCACCAGTTCATAACTGGCACGGCTCGACAGAAAAACGAAACCTTGCTGGCTATCCACGCGGTCCAGCACGAGTTGGCCGATCAGCTTATCCAGCGCGTTGTGCCGCCCGACGTCCTCGAACGCGTAGCGAATCGCGCCCGACGCGTCGCACCATGCGGCGGCGTGCAGGCCGCCGGTGAGCCGCGTCAGCGCCTGGTGCTCCGGCAGTTCACGAGCGGCGCGCGCAATCGCATCCGGCGCGAGCCGTTGTAGAAAGCCGGTGTCCGGCACGCGTTCGGGAGTCAGATCCAGCAGATCGATGCTCTCGATCCCGCACACGCCGCAGCCGGTTCGGCCGGCCAATGCGCGGCGCTTTTCCTTTAACGCGACGAACGCCTGCTGCACGACCTGTAGCTGCACTTCGGCGTGCGGCAGTTCGGGGTCGTCATACAGCTCCACTTCGATGTCGTGAATGTCGCTACCGCGTTCCACGATGCCTTCCGAAATCGCGAATCCCACTGCAAACGCTTCCAGATCGCGCGGCGTACACATCATCACCGCGTGCGAAATGCCGTTGAAAACGAGCGCCACCGGCCATTCCTGACCGACGTGGTCGCTAACGGTTTCGACCGTGTCGCCGCGATGCCGGCGCACCTCGCGCTCCACCGCGCCGGGCTGTCCGGCTGTGTCCAGATCGTTCAAGCTACTTCACTCCTCGTGTGCGTTGCGCGCCGGCTTCGGGCCGCCGTCGCGCAAATAAGGTTCTAAAATACCTCAAGCCGGGCTTGCGTGTGGCCCGTTACCAGAGAGGAACACCGTCATGGGACTCAGCGAAGCACCGATCCTGTTCGACTTCGAAGTCGCGTCGTCCGAGAACTTCACGTACATTCCAATGTCGGTCCGCTTCAATCTCGACCGTTTCGGGCTGCGCATTTCACTGGCTCAATGGCAAATGCTGCCGCTTGAAGACCGTAAGCTGCTGGCACGATTTCCTGTCGACGAGGACGCGGAAATCGAACCGAACTTCGATCACGCGCTGTTCGAAATGCTGCGCACGCATGCGAACATGGAGCCCGAGTGGTTCACACCCGAAGAGGCGCCCGCATGGCGGCGGACCGACAGCGTGCCGCAGGGCGTCGCCCATCAGGCGGAACTCGCGGGTCTTGCCGCGCCGAGCGTCGCGCGTTGGGCCGACCTTGATCCGTTCAGGCGCTATGTGCTGGCCAAGCTGTCGCGCAAGCCGGAAGCGAACCACGACTTCATCCCCGCGATGAGGGAATTTGGAGCGGCCGGCTAGGTGCGGCCGGCTAGGCGCGGCCGGCCAGGTGCGGCCGGCCAGGCGCGGCCGGCGAGGCGCGGCCGGCCAGAAGCGGCCGGCCAGAAGCGGCCGGCCGGAAGCGATCGGCGAGGCCGGCCGGCCAGGCGCCGCCAGCAACAATCCCCCAAGCACCGCAAAATTTCCTCCCTCCCACCCTCAATCGATTCCGAACCGTGCCGTTATCCAAAGGTTGGCGCGTATAACCACTCGCATCGATGTGAACCGGCATCGAACGCGACGGCGCGCTCCGTCCGCAGAACGAGTGACGTTCGGAACCCATGACTCTTTTTTTATCGAAGCGGCTGCTGATCAATCTGGCGGTCGTCGTCGCAGCGGTCGGCGCGAACGCGTTCGTCGCTTACACGCAGATTTGCGGCCAGCGCGACGTCGACGCCCGCGCGCTGCGTTCGACAAGCGTACGCCAGAACCTGGACGCCTATCGCTCGGCGCTCGACGGCGGACTTGCCGCGCTCGCACGCTTCGAAGCGTCGGGCGAGCGTGCGCCGCAGCATGCGGCTGGCGCCATGTCCATGACACTCGGGAACCTGGAGCGCGATCTGCACGAGGAAATGGCCAGCGAACCCGCGATGCTCGGCGCGCTTGCCAGACTAAGCGCCGACAGCCGCGCACTGCAACGCGACATCGGCGATGCGTTAAAGCAGACGGCGAGCGCCGCGCCGGGCGACTCCCGCGCGTGGGCGGCCTCCGCCTACACACAACTCGGCCTCGGGCTGAATCGTGTCGAAGCCGACCTGGCTTCGGTGCGCGGCGAGGAAAACCGCGCGTTGCAGGCGTCGCTCGCAGCCTCGATCCAACAATCGCGGCGCGCCATGCTGCTGCTGATCGCAACGATGCTCGCCGGCAGCGCGCTGCTGATTTTCACGTTCGGCGTGCGCGAAAGCAGCGCTCGCGCGAAACTGCGCAGCATGCGCGCACTCGGTCGCAACGACGAGCGCTTTCGCGGGCTGTTCGACGAGCATCCGGTGCCCATGTACATCGTCGATCGCGAGACGCTGCGTTTTCTCGCGGTCAATACTGCCGCGATCAAACAATACGGCTATAGCGAGCGCGAGTTCCTCGCCATGACGGTCCGCGCGATCCGGCCGCACGCCGAAATCGCGCGTCTCGAATCCCACCTGCAGCGCAGCGACCTGGTGCCGCGTGGCCGTACGATGGCGGGCGTGTGGCATCACCGGCGCAAGGACGGGTCGATGATCAGCGCCGACATCTCGTATCACGCGCTCAATTTCATGGGTCGCGCCGCGTTCTTCGTGCTTGCCGACGACGTCACCGAGCAGATCAACGCCGAAGCCGAAGCGCAGCGTTCGAACCAGATGCTCGAAACGGTGATCGACAACATTCCACAGCGGATTTTCTGGAAGGATCAGGCGTCGCGCTATCTCGGCTGCAACATGGCGTTCGCGCGCGATGCCGGCTTGTCCTACCCGGAGCAGGTGGTGGGCAAAAGCGATGCCGACATGCCGTGGCGCGCATTTGCCGATCGGTTGAGCGAACACGATCACGAAGTCATCACGACCGGCTTGCCCAAAATGAACTTCGAAGTGGACGTGGTGATAGACGGCGTGCACCGCACCACGATGACGAGCAAGCTGCCGTTTACCGACAGCGACGGCCGCGTGATCGGCGTGCTCGGCTCCTATACCGACATCACGGAGCGCAAGCGTGCCGATCTGGCGCTGCGTTTGCAAAGCCGCGCGCTTGATGCGAGCGTCAACGCGATCCTGATTACCGCGCCGTCGCCGACCGGCAATCTGATCGAATACGTGAATCCCGCGTTCAAGCGCATTACCGGCTATGACCCGGCCGAGGTGATCGGCCACGACTGCCGTGTGCTGCAGCGCGACGACCGCGATCAGGAAGGCGTCGCGCTGATCCGCCAATCGCTCGTCACCAATCGCGAAGTGAGCGCGGTGGTGCGCAACTATCGCAAGGACGGCGCGCTGTTCTGGAATCAGCTCTTCATTGCGCCGGTGCCGAACGCGGAGGGTGTCATCACGCATCATATTGGCGTCATCAACGACGTGACCGATCTGATCCGCTATCAGGAACAGTTGGAATATCAGGCCAATTACGACAGCCTCACGCGACTCCCGAACCGCAATCTGCTGCGCGACCGTCTGCAGCATGCGTTGATCGTCGCGCAGCGGCAGCACAAGGGCGTCGCGGTGGTGTTCCTCGATCTCGACGGCTTCAAGAACGTCAACGACAGCCTCGGACACAGCGTCGGCGACCGTCTGTTGAGCGTGGTGGCCGAGCGGCTTGCGCGCTGCTCGCGCACGAGCGATACCGTCGCGCGGCACGGCGGCGACGAGTTCGTGATCGTGATGACGGATACCGTCGATGAACAATCGCTGATTGCATGGATGGAGCGCGTGCGAGCGTCGATATCAGAGGCGGTCTGGCTTGACGGCACCGAGTTGTACGTGGGCTGCAGCATGGGCGCGAGCCTGTACCCGCAAGATGGCGACGATGCGGAAACGCTGATGAAGAAGGCCGATCTCGCGATGTATCGCGCGAAAGACCTGGGCCGCAACACGTTCCAGTTCTATCAGCCGGAGATGAACGCGAGCGCCGGTGCCCGTCTGAATCTCGAACGGCGCTTGCGCCGCGCGTTGCGCGACAACGAATTTTTGCTGCACTACCAGCCGCAGGTGGATATCGAAACCGGACAGATCGTCGGCACCGAAGCGCTGGTGCGCTGGCGCGATCCGGAGGTGGGGCTCGTGCCGCCGTCGTCGTTCATTCCGGTCGCCGAGGAGAGCGGCCTGATCGGACCGCTTTCCGAATGGGTGCTGCGCGAGGCGTGCCGCCAGAACAAGGCGTGGCAGGATCAAGGCTTGCCGGCGGCGCGCGTGTCGGTGAACCTGTCGGCGCGCGTGTTCCAGCAGCGCGATATCGCGCAACTCGTGATGCAGGTGCTGGCCGAAACGGGTCTTGCGCCGGAGTACCTCGAACTCGAACTGACCGAAAGCGCGATCATGCGCAACGCCGAAGAGGCGGTGTCGATGCTGAATGAGCTGCACGCGCTCGGCATCGGTCTTGCGATCGACGACTTCGGCACCGGCTATTCGAGCCTCAGCTATCTGAAGCGTTTTCCGGTCGACCGGCTGAAGATAGACCGCTCGTTCGTGTCGGACATCGGTGTGTCGAGCGACGACGAAACGATCACGTCGGCGATCATCGCGCTCGCGCATTCGCTGAAGTTGCAGGTGATCGCGGAGGGCGTGGAGACGTCCGCTCAACTCGACTTCCTGAAGGAGCGCGCATGCGATGAAATGCAAGGCTTCTACTTCGCCAAACCGTTGTCGACCGATGCCATTCGCGCGTTGCTGCAAGGCGGCGTCGGAGCGGAACTGGCAACGGCGTAAGCGATGCGCGGCGCTGTCCAGGCAATACGTCGCGCGCCAGGCTGCGCGATGAGCAAATCAGAAAAGGGTCGTATATAGTCGAGGCTCCCATCGTGAAGCTGACGACCGGGAACCAGGAAGCATCGATTCACGTGGCGCAGCGCCCGCAATCGTAGCTGGATGGCTTGGTGCGAGAGCGGACGTTTCGCCGTCGACTATGAGTTCAACGACTGGAGAAAAAAGAATGACGTCTTCCCCTGCAAAGAAGTGGGCTGTACTGCTGGCATCCGTGGTATTGAGTGTGGCGTCGGTCTCGCCGGCGTTCGCACAAAGCGGCGGCGGCGGTCCGGCGGGAAATGATTCGGACGCGGCAATTCCGGGCGCCGCTTCGAAAGTCACGACCACCAAAGCGCAACGCAAGGCCGCGCGCAAGCAGGCGCGGGCCAAGAAAAATGCCGAGCTGAAGCAGCTGGAAGCCAACGGATATAACCCGTCGCGTAACGATCCGAATTATCCGAACGACATTCAGAAGGCGGAGAAGAAGGCGGCCGCCGGCACCGCGGCCAGCCAGTAAGCGCTGCGGCGCCTGTCGTCGGTCTGGCGGCCCGCTTGCATGAGCTTGCCCGCCAGGCTTGCCGGATGGGATGGACGTAAACCAGACGAGGCGCCCGGAAGGCGCCTCGTTACACTTGCGCGAGTTCCGCCCGAAGCGGCGGCCGCGCGTCAGTCAGTCGAGGGTTGGCAACGCGCGCGGACGACGGTCGCTGTCGGTTGCAACATAGGTCAGCGTGGCTTCGGTGACCTTGACGAGGTCTTCGGTAAGGCTCATGCGTTGCGCGTAAACCTCGACTGCCACCGTCACCGACGTATTGCCGGTCTTGACGATATCCGCATAAAAACTCAGCAGGTCGCCGACGAACACCGGCTGCTTGAACACGAACGAATTCACCGCAATGGTCGCCACACGTCCATTCGCGCGACGGCTCGCCGGGATCGAGCCGGCAATGTCCACCTGAGCCATGATCCAGCCGCCGAACACGTCGCCGTGAACATTGGCGTCGGAAGGCTGCGGTACGACTCGCAGCGCACACGGCTTTTGCGGAAGTTGAAGAATATCGGTCATCGGGACACCCTGAGAAACGTGTTGGCTCGGTCGGCTCGACCGGCAGGCGGCGATTCACGACAACTGCACTGCGTACCCGGCAGAAGCCGTGACACGGCTTACGTGCAGCGCTGGCCGATCGGCCCATGAAGAGCGGCGCCAGCCGGCTTCTGCGACAATATAGGAATCAGGAATTGTACGGGAAAGCGCCCAGCCGGGCCGCGTGACAAAAAGCAGGGCGCCGGACCGGCAAGCTGCTAGGCTTGCCGCTGCGCTGCGAACTCCGTCTGTTTCGCAATTCAAGCAGAGTCCCCATGCGCCGCTCGTCCTCGACCGAACTTTCCCCGATCTCCACCCAGCCGCGCAACGACTGGCAGACGATCCTCTCACTGCTGCCTTACCTCGCCACCTACAAATGGCGTGTGGCATTCGCACTGAGTTGCCTGATCGGCGCGAAGGTCGCCAACCTTGGCGTGCCAATCGTGATGAAGCGGATCGTCGACAGTCTCTCGTCGGTTCGCCATCTCACCGCACTCGGCCGCGCACAGGACGCGCCGGGCATCGTGCTGCTCGGCGGCGTCGGTCTGCTCGTGGTGGCGTATGCGGTGGTGCGGCTTTCCACGTCGCTCTTTACCGAGTTGCGCGAAGTCCTGTTCGCGAAGGTGACCGAAAGCGCGGTGCGTCAGCTCGCGCTGAAAGTGTTCCGCCATCTGCATGCGCTGTCGCTGCGGTTTCATCTGGACCGGCAGACGGGCGGCATGTCGCGCGATATTGAACGCGGCACGCGCGGTATCACACAGCTGATCTCGTATTCGCTCTACAGCATTCTGCCGACGCTCGTCGAGGTCGGTCTCGTGCTCGGTTTCTTCGTCGTCAAGTACGAGGCGTATTACGCGGTCGTCACGTTCATCGCGCTGGCTGTGTACATCACGTTCACGGTGAAAGTGACGGAATGGCGCACGCATTTTCGCCGCACCATGAACGATCTCGATTCGCGGGCAAATTCGCGCGCGATCGATTCGCTGCTGAACTACGAAACCGTCAAATACTTCGGCAACGAAGAGTGGGAAGCGCAGCGCTACGACGAAAATCTCAGGCGCTACCGCACAGCGGCGATCAAGTCGCAGCGTTCGTTGTCCGCGCTGAACTTTGGGCAGCAGGCGATTATCGGCACCGGGCTCGTGTTCATTCTGTGGCGCGCGACGCAAGGAGTGATGGCCGGGCGGCTCACGCTCGGCGATCTGGTGTTGATCAACACGTTCATGCTGCAACTCTACATACCGCTGAATTTTCTCGGCGTGGTGTATCGCGAGCTGAAGCAGAGTCTGACGGACATGGACCGCATGTTCACGCTGCTCGGCGCGACGCGTGAAGTGCCCGATCTGCCCGACGCGCCTGCGCTACACGTGACGGGCGCGCAGGTCCGCTTCGAGCACGTGAATTTCGCGTATGAGCCGGCGCGGCAGATTCTGCACGACGTGAGCTTCACGATTCCGGCGGGCACCACGACGGCGGTGGTCGGCCATAGCGGCTCGGGCAAATCCACGCTCGCACGGCTCATGTTCCGCTTCTACGATCTCGACCGCGCAACGGGCGGCGCGATCACCATCGACGGTCAGGATATCCGCGATGTCGCGCAGGATTCGCTGCGCGCGTCGATCGGCATCGTGCCGCAGGATACGGTGCTGTTCAACGATTCGATCTACTACAACATTGCGTACGGCCGGCCGTCGGCCACGCGCGACGAGGTGATCGCGGCGGCGCGCGCGGCGCATATTCATGAGTTCATCGAAGGCTTGCCGAAGGGCTACGACACGCCGGTCGGCGAACGCGGGCTGAAGCTTTCGGGAGGCGAAAAGCAGCGCGTGGCAATTGCCCGCACGATCCTCAAGAATCCGCCCATTCTGTTATTCGACGAAGCCACGTCCGCGCTCGACTCGCGCTCCGAGCGCGCGATTCAGCGTGAACTCGATCAGATCGCCCGCGAACGCACGACGCTGATCATTGCCCACCGGCTGTCGACGGTGGTGCACGCACAGCAGATCATCGTGATGGATAAAGGGCGCATCGTGGAGCGCGGCACGCACGCGGAGTTGCTGAACGCGAATGGGCTTTTTGCGCAAATGTGGGCGTTGCAGCAGCAACGCGCGGAATTGACGCCGGAGGCTGGCGAGCCTGCGGATGTTGGCCACAGCGGACGGTAGTGAGCGTCGGCGGAGTCGACGCACGCGGGCACACGTCGGCCACCTTCGAGGGCAGCGCAGCGGAGCCCGGCGGCGCACGAAAGCTCACGCGCCGCCGCGGCATGCGCACTTTCCTGCGCTCTCTCGCTCGCGCTCAGCGTGCGCGCAAGCGCTGATCCAGCGCCTGCAACTGCGCGGGCGTCCCGACGTTTTCCCACACGCCTTCATGCAGTTCGCCGCTCGCGCGGCCTTGCGCAATCGTCTCGCGGTAATACGGCGAAAGCGCGCGCCGCGTGCCGCGCGGCAAATCACGGAACATGCGCGTGTCGTACAGACCGATGTTGCCGAATGTGAAGCGCGGTTGGGCGTCGAGTGCCAGCACGCCGTCCACGAGACCGAAGTCGCCGCCCGGATGAAACGCCGGATTCGGCACCATCACCAGATGCATGCCGGGCTCGCCCGACGCTGCCAGTTGCGCGGCACGGGCCTGCAGCGTCGCGTAATCGAAATCCGCATAGACGTCGCCACTTACCGCGACGAACACTTCACTCGTGCCTTCGTCTTCGAGTAGCGGCAGCGCCTGAACGATGCCGCCCGCTGTTTCCAGCGCTTCGGTTTCGCGCGAATACAGCAGACGCACGTGCCAGCGCGAACCGTCGCCGAGCGTGTCCTCGATCTGTTTGCCGAGCCACGCGTGATTGATCACGATAGTCTCGAATCCGGCCCGCGCAAGCCGTTCGATCTGCCACACGATCAACGGTTTGCCGCCTGCTTCGAGCAACGGTTTGGGGCGTGTGTCGGTCAACGGACGCATGCGTTCGCCACGGCCCGCGGCAAAGATCATCGCTTTCTTCAGGGACTTCGTCATGAGCGAGGTGAGGAGTTCAGAACGTGTAGCCGACTTCGTCGGCGCGGCCTTCGAGTTCGTCGAGCAGTCTCGCAAACGGGCGCAGCGGCGCGTAGCGTTCCGCCACCTTACGCGCGTAGCCCATGAAGCGCGGCAGGTCGTTCATGTAGTGCGGCTTGCCGTCGCGATAATTGATCCGGCAGAAAAGGCCCAGCACCTTGATGTGCCGTTGCAGGCCCAGCCATTCGAGTTGACGGTAAAACTCCCCGAAATCCGGATCGACCGGCAGGCCGGCCTTTCTCGCACGCTCCCAGTAGTACACGAAGCAGTCGAGTTCGAATTCCTCGTCCCAACTGAGAAACGCATCGCGCAGCAGCGACACGACGTCGTACGTGATCGGACCGTACACGGCGTCCTGGAAGTCGAGCACGCCGGGATTGGGCGGCGCGATCATCAGATTGCGCGGCATGAAGTCGCGCAGCATGAAGACTTGCGGTTGCGCGCGGGCGCTCGCAATGAGCAGCGCATACGTGCGATCGAGCAGTGCGCGCGTCTTTTCGTCGACCTCACGGCCCAGATGCCGGCCAATGAACCACTCCGGCAACAACTCCATCTCGCGGCGCAGGAACGCTTCGTCGAATGGCGGCAGCACGCCGTCTTGCGAACTGAGCTGCCAGCGGATCAGCGCGTCCAGCGCGTCGCGCATCAGCGTGCGGCACTGGCTGGAATCGCCGTCTCTTTGCGCGGTGGTCAGCGCACCGAGATACGACTCGGTGCCGAGATCGGTGACGAGCATGAAGCCCGCGTCGAAATCGGCTTCCATCACGCGCGGCACGTGCACGCCGGCGTCGAACAGCAGTTGCGCGATCTGCACGAACTCGCGGCATTTTTCGGGCGGCGGCGCGTCGACGGCGATCAGCGTGCCGGCGGCCTCGCCTTCCGGCGCCTTACCGGCGAGCCGGAAATAGCGCCGGAAACTGGCGTCGGACGAGGCGGGAACGAGGGTGTCGAGCGCAAGCGCATAACCCGCCGCGTGGCCTTGCAGCCAGGCTTTGAGCAGGTGGAGGCGGGTGTCGGTGGAATCTTGGGAGGAGGGCAGCGTCATGAAAACCGGCGGCAAAATCTTGGGGGCAACGTCTTGCCATATAATACCCCACGACTTTTTTGACGCGACTCACGCCAGCTGTGCGCATTGCGCTTTACCGCCCGCCTCACCGTTCGACAGATCTCTATTGATGTGCAGCCGACTGTCACGGTCAGGATGTGCAGGCGGTGGATCGTGACTGCAAAAGCTGACGGACGGGCCGATTCGCCAAACGATACATGCCGCCTAGACAGCTTTCCCAAACGACTCCCTCTTGTGCCGCAGAGCCGCGCAAAAGGCGGCTCGTCGCGGCGTTGATCGCCGTTCCGGGCCTGATGCCCGCGCTTGCGCACGCCCAGCTCGTCGGCGAGGCGGCGCAGCCACAGCCTATCGACGCGCCGTGGGGCATGCGGCTCGCCCCGCAGCTCGAAGAACATCCGCTGCAGTCGGGCCAGAAGCCGGCCACGTTCGTGCTCGGCGAAAGCGAGAGCGGCACGACGGATCAGGATCTGGCCGCGAAGGGCGCCGCGGAAGTGCGCCGCAATACTTTCGTCATCAAGGCCGACGCGCTGCATTACGATCAGGACACGGACATGGCCGACGCATACGGCCAGGTCCACGTGAACAACAACGGCGCGACCTTCGCCGGCCCCGAGGCGCACATGCGCGTGGATTCGAGCGAAGGCTTCATGACCGCGCCGAAGTACCACTTCAACATGACAGGCGGTTCGGGCAGCGCGGACCGCGTCGATCTGCTCGACAACGAGCGCTCGGTGTTCACCAACGGTACGTACACGGCCTGCGAGTGCGCGGACGATCCGGCGTGGTACATCAAGGGCAGCGAATTCGATTTCGACACGGGCGCGGACGAAGGCGTCGCCCACAATGGCGTGCTGTTCTTCCAGGGCGTGCCGGTGTTCGCGTCGCCGTGGCTGTCGTTCCCGCTGTCGGGCGAGCGGCGCAGCGGGATCCTGCCGCCCACGTTCTCGCTGAGTTCGTCGAACGGCTTCGAACTCTCGGTGCCGTATTACTTCAACATCGCGCCCAATCGCGATCTGACGGTCACGCCGCGTCTGATCTCCAAGCGCGGCGTGCAGCTGCAGACCACGTTCCGGTATCTGTCGCCCACGTATTCCGGCTCGATCACCGGCGAATTCCTGCCGGACGACCACCTGACCAAGACCAACCGCTACGCGCTGTACATCCAGCACAACCAGAATTTCGGCGACGGGTTCGGCGGCTACATCTATTACAACAAGGTTTCGGACAACACGTATCCGGAAGACCTGTCGTCGTCGGTCAACCAGTTCATGAACGGCACCCAGCTCCTGTATCAGCAGGAAGCCGGGTTGACCTACAACAATGGCCCGTGGTCGGTGCTCGCGCGTGAGCAGCACTGGCAGACGCTGACGCCGTCGGTCGCGCCGTATGGCCGCGAGCCGCAGTTGAACGTGAAGTACGCGAAGTACAACGTCGGCGGTTTCGACTACGGCGCGGAAGCCGACTACACGAACTTCCGCATCACCACGGCGGACATGACCGAAGGTCAGCGGGTGATGTTCAACCCGTACCTGTCGTACTCGGTGGTTGGACCAGGCTACTTCGTCACGCCGAAAGTGCAGTGGCACTTCGCGTCGTACAACCTGCGCAATATCGGCACCGACGTGCCCGTCGGCACGCCGAAGAACTTCACCGAATCGATCCCGACGCTCAGCTTCGACACGGGCCTGATCTTCGACCGCTCGGTGCGCATCTTCGGCGAGGATTACATCCAGACGCTGGAGCCGCGCCTATACTACGTTTACACGCCGTACCGCAATCAGGAATCCGCGCCGCTGTTTGACACGGCCGACTCCGACTTCGGTCTCGCCGAAATTTTCACGCCGAACACGTTCGTCGGCAACGACCGGATCGCGGACGCGAACCGGCTGACGGCCGCCATCACCACGCGTTTCATCAACCCGGCAACGGGCGACGAACGCGCGCGCTTCGTGATTGCGCAGCAGTACTATTTCCAGGACCAGCGCGTCACGCTGCTGCCGACGCAAACCAGCACGCAAGCCACGCACTCGGACCTGATTGCAGGCGCGTCGTTGAAGCTCGGCGCCGGTTTCGCTTCGGAAACGGCGTTCCAATATAATGCCGACAATAACCAGCTGGTGAAGACCAGCGTGGGCTTCGGGTTCAGCCCGGGCACCGGCCGGGTGATCAACGTCGGCTATCGCTACACGCGCGCGAACACCACGCTGGATAACCAGCCGATCAACCAGCTGCTGATTTCCGGGCAGTGGCCGCTCACGCACCGCGTGTACGGAGTCGGGCGCTTCAATTACGACCTCGGCGGTCACCGGATCGTAGACGGTCTCGTCGGTCTGCAATACGACGCCGACTGCTGGACGCTCGGCGCCGGTATCCAGCGTTACGCGAACGGCCTGAACACGTCGGGGCAGAATCAGTCGAGCACGCGGTTTCTCGCGCAGCTGACGTTCAAGGGTCTGTCGAGCGTCGATAACGGACTGATCAGCGCGTTCCGCAACAGCGTCGCGGGCTACACGCCGTTGCCGCCGCCGCCGCCGCCGGAAGCGCGTTTCACCAATTACGAATGACGCTCACCGAATCACGAGCATTGACGGAATGCGAAAAGACGGGCCCAGGCGTGCCCGACATCATTGGAGTATCTGTGGCAATCATGAAAAAGCTTCGCTTGGCAACGCTCGCGGCCGGTCTGGCCGTCGCGGCGTCTTTCCTGTCGGTGGCGCCGGTGCAGGCGCAGGCGCTCTCCAGCAGTAGCGGCGAGACGGTCGATACCATCGCCGCGGTGGTCAACAACGGTGTCATCACGCGGCGCGAGCTCGACGAGCGCATCGGCCTGATCACGCGCCGGCTGAACCAGCAGAACGCGCCGGTCCCGCCGATGGACCAGTTGCGTCAGCAGGTGCTCAACCAGATGGTGCTGGAGCGCATCCAGCTGCAAAAAGCCAAGGAAGACGGCATCAATATCGACGACGCTGCCGTGCAGAAAACGCTCGAACGTCTCGCGCAGGCGAACAACATGTCGCTTGAAATCTACCGCGCACGGATCGAGGCGCAAGGCGTGCCCTGGACCACGTTTACGAACGACGCGCGCACGGAACTGACGCTGTCGCGTTTGCGCGAAAAGGAAGTGGATAGCAAGGTCACCGTGTCGGACGCCGAGGTCGCCAATTACATCGCCAGCCAGCGCGGCCCGAACGCCGGCCTGACGAGCGACCTGCACATGCAGCACATTTTCGTGAAGGCGCCGCTGAACGCGCCGGAAACGGACATCGAAGCGGCGCAGAAGAAAGCCCAGGCGTTGCTGGACGAAGCGAAGGGCGGCGCCAGTTTCGAGAAGCTGGCAAAGTCGGAATCGCAGGCGCCGGACGCGTCGAAGGGTGGCGACATGGGTTATGCGTCGCCGGCCACGCTGCCGCCTGACTTCGTCAAGGCCGCGTCGAATCTGCGCCCGGGCCAGGTCAATCCGGACCTGATCCGCACCAGCGACGGCTTTGAAATCGTGCGTCTGGTGGACCGCCGCGCGGGTCAGGGCACGTCGTCGAGCGATTCCACGAAGCTCGTGCAGACGCACGTGCGGCACATTCTGCTGCGTGTCGGCGACGGCATGTCGGAGCCGCAGGCGCGCCAGAAGCTGCTCGAGATCAAGCAGGAGATCGCCGCGGGCGGCGATTTCGCAAAGTTCGCGCATACGTATTCGCAGGACGGTTCGTCGTCGCAGGGCGGCGATCTGGGCTGGATCAGCCCGGGTGAAACGGTGCCCGAATTCGAACGCGCGATGAACACGTTGCAGGACGGCCAGATCAGCGACCCGGTGCGAAGCGAGTACGGCTACCACCTGATTCAGGTGCTGGGCCGCCGCGAAGCAGAAGGCTCCGTTTCGCAGCAGATGGACCTCGCGCGCCAGGCCATCGGCCAGCGCAAAGCGGAACAGGCGTATGCCGACTGGCTGCGCGAACTGCGCGACACGGCGTACGTGGAAGTCAAACCCATGCTGACGAGCGCGCAGTAAGCATCATGACGAACGCCGCGCAGTCCAGCCATCCGTTGCAGATCGCGGTCACGACCGGCGAGCCCGCCGGCGTCGGCCCCGAGTTGACCGCGCAGGCGCTGGCCGGCGCGGCCACGCACTGGCCCGGGGCGCAATTCACAGTGCTCGGCGACGCGGACCTGCTCGCCGCGCGGGCGCATGCGGTGGGCGTGGATTGGGCCGCGCTGACGGCGGACGGCAAGCGCGTTCGCGTGCAGCACACGGCGCTCGGCGCGCCGGCGCAGGCCGGCAAGCTGAACGCGGCAAACGGCCGCTATGTGCTCGACCTGCTCGATCGCGCGATCGACGGCGCAATGGCCGGTTCGTTCGACGCGATCGTCACCGCGCCGCTGCAAAAGAGCACGATCAACGACGCCGGCGTGCCGTTTACCGGCCACACCGAATATCTGGCCGAGCGTACGAATACGCGCCAGGTGGTGATGATGCTGGCCGGCACCGGCAAACGTCCGCTGCGGGTCGCGCTCGCCACCACGCATCTGCCGCTGAAGGATGTGTCCGCGGCGTTGTCGGTGCAAGGCATTCTGGAAACGCTGCGCATCATCCATCATGATTTGCGGCATCACTTCGGTTTGCCCGCGCCGCGCATTCTGGTCACGGGGCTGAATCCACACGCGGGCGAAAACGGTTATCTCGGCCGCGAGGAAATCGAGGTCATCACGCCGGCGCTGAAATGCGCGAACGATCAGGGTATCGACGCGCGCGGTCCCTATCCGGCGGATACGCTGTTCCAGCCGCGTTATCTGGACGAAGCTGACTGCGTGCTGGCGATGTTTCACGATCAGGGCTTGCCGGTGTTGAAGTACGCCACGTTCGGCGAAGGCATCAACGTCACGCTCGGGTTGCCGATCATCCGCACGTCGGTGGATCACGGCACGGCGCTCGATCTGGCCGGCACGGGCCGTGCCGACGCCGGCAGCCTGATCGCCGCGATCGACACGGCGGTGTCGATGGCGCAGCACCGCCGGGCGGGCTGACGGCGGCGCACGCCGCTCGCGTTGCCGACGCTTTCGCACGAGCATTGCGTTTCGCGCGCGCTCCTTTTTCAAAGCCATTTTTTTCTTAGCGTTTCTTCGATGTCCATCAGCAGACAGCAACAGGGCCGGCACCAGGGTCACATCGCGCGCAAGCGTTTTGGCCAGAACTTTCTGGTCGACATGGGCGTGATCGACTCGATCGTCGACGTGATCCGGCCGCAGCGCGGCGAGCGCATGGTCGAAATCGGGCCGGGCCTCGGCGCGCTGACCGAGCCGCTGATCGAGCGGCTGGCTACGCCCGGCTCGCCGCTGCACGCTGTCGAACTGGACCGTGATCTGATCGGCCGTCTGAAGACGAAGTTCGGCGAGCTACTCGAACTGCACGCGGGCGACGCACTCGCGTTCGACTTCGGCTCGCTGGCCGTTCCGGGCGAGAAGGCGTCGCTGCGCATTGTCGGCAATCTGCCGTACAACATTTCGAGTCCCTTGCTGTTTCACCTGACCTCGTTTGCCGAGCGCGTGATCGACCAGCACTTCATGCTGCAGAACGAGGTGGTCGACCGGATGGTGGCGGAGCCGGGCACCAAAGCATTCAGCCGACTTTCGGTGATGCTGCAGTATCGCTACGTGATCGATAAACAGCTCGACGTTCCGCCCGAGGCATTCAACCCGCCGCCGAAGGTCGACTCGGCAATCGTGCGGATGATTCCCTATGAATTGCACGAGTTGCCGGACGTCGACGAGCGCGTGCTCGGCGAAGTGGTGACCGCCGCCTTTTCGCAACGCCGCAAGATGTTGCGCAATACGCTTGGCGCGTACCGCGATTCGGTGGATTTCGAAGCACTCGGCTTCGATCTGCAACGCCGCGCGGAAGACGTGCCGGTGGCCGAGTATGTGCGCGTCGCGCAATTGGTGGCAGGCTCGGATTCGCGCAGCGAGGGCTAAGCTTCAGGCGGTCAAAACGCGGTAGCCGAACGCGGCGGCCGAACGCGGCGGCCAAACGCGGCGGTCAAACGCGGCGGTCAAACGCGGCGGTCAACGGGTTGGCACGTCCGCTTTATTTCTGACTACTGATGTATTTGGTAGCCCCAACTCATCTCCGTCCAAATCCGGGTACATTTACGGTTTCTACGTCAGGCAACTGGGAGTACAACATGCGCCTTCTTCACACCATGCTCCGGGTCGGCGACCTGGACCGTTCAATTGCGTTTTACACGGAACTGCTCGGCATGAGACTGCTGCGCCGCGAAGACTATCCGGAGGGCAAGTTCACGCTGGCGTTCGTCGGCTACGAAGACGAACGCACCGGCACCGCGCTGGAACTCACGCACAACTGGGATACACCTTCGTATGATCTCGGCAACGGCTTTGGCCACCTCGCCGTTGAGGTGGAAGACGCCTACGCGGCGTGCGACAAGATCAAGGCACAAGGCGGCACGGTGGTGCGCGAAGCCGGCCCGATGAAGCATGGCACGACGGTGATCGCATTCGTGACTGACCCGGATGGCTACAAAATCGAATTCATCCAGAAGAAGAAATAAAAAGCGTGCTCGGTGAGGCGACGCAATGATCAGATCGAATCCCTACTTCGAAGAACTCGGTAGCATTCACGTCGAAATCCAGGCGCTGTTTGACGGCTCGGCCGACGAAGGTGCGTTGCGGCGAATCATGGCGCGCTTCGCGCCGCAATTCACACTCGTCACGCCGTCGGGCGCCGTGATGGATTACGCGGGTCTGCACGACACGTTTGCAAGGCTGATTGGCGCGCGCCCCGGTTCGCAGATCACCATCAAGGACATGGAGCTTGTCGCCGAGTATCCGTCTGGCGCCGTGGTGAAGTATCGCGAGTATCAGCGCGACAGCGCGGGCAACGCGAACGTGCGGCGCTCTACCGCCGTGATGGATCTCGACTCAACCGGCAACGTTTCATGGCGTCATCTGCAGGAAACGTTCTGCACGGAGTAAGCCAGTATCAGACGGCAGTTGCAAGCGGCAAGTCATGCAATGAAAAAAGGGCGCTTCGTTCTAACGACGAAGCGCCCTTTCTTATGTGGCCATATTCGAACGCATCAAAGCGTCGGCAGCAATTCCGGTGGATGCGACTTCAATGTTTGCCGTGCCTCGCGGAACTCTGGAAAGATCGATTCAACGGTCTGCCAGAAGCGCGGGCTGTGATTCATCTCACGCAGATGCGCAAGTTCATGCGCGACCACATAGTCGATGATCGACAGCGGGAAATGAATCAGGCGCCAGTTCAGGCGAATCTTGCCGTCGCTCGAACAACTGCCCCAGCGTGTGGCCGCCGACGACAGCGCGTACGCACGGTAGTTGACGCCCAGCTTGTCCGCGTAAATGGCGAGACGCTCGCCGAACACGCGTTTTGCCTCGCCTTGCAGCCAGCCTTGCACGCGGTCCTTGATCTGCTGCGGGTCCGCTTGCAGCGGCAACGGCACCTGCAGCGCCGCGTCCTGAGCGTTGAATGCGAGCGTGCCTTCTGGCGCGCCGAGCGTAATGCGCACAGGGTGACCGAGATAGGGCACCTGTGCGCCGTCTTTCCAGTCCACTTTCGGCAACGCGCGTTGTTCGACACGCGTTTGCCATTCGATCAGCTTCGTGAAAATCCAGCGCTGCTTCTCGGTGATTGCCGTTTCGATATCGGCAAGCGTGACCCAACGCGGTGCAGTGATCGTCAGCCCGGTGCTGTCGATCGCGAAACCGATCGAGCGGCGTGCCGAGCGTTTCAACGCGTAATGCAGGATGCGCGATCCGATGGTCAGGCTACGCAGCTTGCTGCCGTCCGGCGCGAGCGGCGCAACCTGCGATCCGCCCGGCGAGGTTGCGGACAGACCTGACGAAGGTGCGGACGGTGACGGGGACGACGACGTCGACCCCGGCTCGGCAAAGAGCGGGAGATCGAGTTGCCGGCTATCGAGCGCCGCAGCGGGCTGCGACGTAGGAGACTTCTGCATCGGATTCGGCTTCGCGCTAATACGCCTTCAAGGCGTGGCGCGTCAGATTGGTGCGGCGGCGGAACGGTTCTTTTCCGCCGCGCTGTACGCAGCAGGATCGATGCGACGCATCTCTGCTTCGATCCACTGTTCGACGCGCGTGTTCACTTCGTCGGGCGTGAGCCCCGTCGTCTCGATCGGTTTGCCGATCGACACTGTGACTATACCCGCATATTTGAGAAACGAGTTGCGCGGCCACACACGCCCTGCGTTGTGTGCGATCGGCACGACCGGTGCGCCCGTTGCAATCGCAAAACGCGCACCGCCGGTTTTGTATTTTCCCTGCTTGCCGGTCGGCGTGCGCGTGCCTTCCGGAAACATGATGACCCAGGCGCCTTCCGCCATGCGCGCCTTGCCTTGCCGGATGACGGATTCAAACGCGTACTTGCCCTCCTTGCGATCGATATGAACCATCTTCAACAAGCCGAGCGCCCAGCCGAAGAACGGTACGTACAACAGTTCTCGCTTGAACACGTAACACAGCGGACGCGGCATCAGTGCGGGAAACGCCAGCGTCTCCCACGCGGATTGATGCTTCGACAACAGCACGGCGGGACCGTTGGGCAGATTCTCGTAACCCTCGATCCGGTAGCGGATGCCGTTCAGCCAGCGCACCATGTTGAGCGTGGCACGGCACCAGCCGGCGGCCATCCAGTAGCGTTTATCGGCGTGCATGAACGGGAACGCGATGAAGCACGCGGTCGCGTAGGGCACCGTGAACACCACGAAGTAGAGCAGCAACAGCAGGGAGCGAATGAAGCGCATCGGCGTGATTGAAAAAAGTTAGGACGCGCGCGGTGCGCGTCACTCCTGGGCGTCGGAGAGGAAATCGAGCGCGAACGCGCGCAGGTCATTATGGACTTTCGTGCCTTCGGGCAGACCGCCGGCTTCGAGCGTTTTGCGTCCCTTGCCGGTCAGCACCAGATGCGTGGGATGACCGAGCGCGGCGCCCGCCTGCAGATCGCGCATGGCGTCGCCGACCACCGGTGTGTATTCCGGCGTGGCCTCGAAGCGCTCGTTGATCTGCTTGAGCATGCCGGGCTTCGGCTTGCGGCACTCGCAGTGATCTTCCGCCGTGTGCGGGCAAAAGAACACGGCGTCGATGCGGCCGCCGACCGCGGCCGCCATGCGATGCATTTTCAAGTGCATTGCGTTCAGCGCGTTCATGTCGAAAAGGCCGCGGCCGATGCCCGACTGGTTGGTCGCGATCGCCACGCGGTAACCGGCCTGGTTCAGACGCGCGATCGCTTCGAGCGCGCCCGGCAGCGCGACCCATTCGTCCGGCGACTTGATGAACGCGTCGGAATCGACGTTGATCACGCCGTCGCGGTCGAGGATCACCACTTTTTTGGTCGGCATGGCGCGGGGCTCAGGCGGCGAGTCGGGAAATGTCGGCGACGCAGTTCATCTGCTGATGCAGTGCGCCGAGCAGGGCCAGACGGTTGGCGCGCAACGCCGGATCTTCGGCGTTGACCATCACGTCGTTGAAGAACGTGTCCACCGGTTCACGCAACGCGGCGAGCGCAGTCAGCGCGCCCGTATAGTCGCGCGCGGCGAGTTGCGTCTGCACGCGCGGTGCGACCTGTTCGAGCTGCGCGTACAACGCTTTTTCCGCCGATTCTGTGAGCAATGCGACCTGCACACCGCCGGTGGCCGCGCTTTCCGACTTCTTCAGAATGTTCGAAATGCGTTTGTTGGCGGCCGCGAGCGACGCCGCCTCGGACAGCGACGCGAACTCGCGCACCGCATCCAGGCGCGCAACGATGTCGTCGAGGCGCGTAGGATTGAGCGCCAGCACCGCGTCGATTTCCCCGGGCGCATAGCCGCGTTCACGCAGCAGACCGCGCAGACGGTCCATGCTGAACTCGTAAATGGCTTGCGTGGAATCCACGACGCCCGGGACGCTTGCGAACTGTGCATAAGCGGCGCGCAGCAGTTCGATCAGATCGACCGGCAACTGCTTTTCAATCAGGATGCGCAGCACGCCCAGCGCGTGACGGCGCAGCGCAAACGGATCTTTTTCGCCGGTGGGTTGCAGGCCGATGCCCCAGATCCCGACCAGCGTTTCGAGCTTGTCCGCCAGCGCGACTACGGTGCCGGTTGCCGTGCTCGGCAATGCGTCGCCGGAAAAGCGCGGCTGATAGTGTTCCGAGCAGGCGAGCGCGACTTCTTCGGGCTCGCCGTCGTGGCGCGCATAGTACGTGCCCATCGTGCCTTGCAGCTCCGGGAATTCGCCCACCATGTCGGTGATCAGGTCGGCCTTCGACAGACGCGCGGCGCGCTGCGCAAGCGCCACGTCCGCGCCGGTCAGCCCGGCAATGACGCCCGCCAGCGCCTCGACTCGCTCCACGCGCTGCAGCGCCGAGCCGAGCTTGTTGTGATACACGACGTTCGCGAGCAACGGCACGCGATCCGCGAGCGGCTTTTTCTTGTCCTGCTCGAAGAAAAATTTCGCGTCGGCTAAACGCGGACGCACCACGCGTTCATTGCCTTCGATAATGTCGCCCGGCGTTTTCGTTTCGATGTTCGACACGATCAGGAAACGCGAGCGCAACTTGCCGTTTGCATCTGTCAACGCGAAGTATTTCTGATTGGTCTGCATGGTGAGAATCAGGCATTCCTGCGGCACTTGCAGAAACTCGTCCTCGAAGCGGCACGCGTAGACCACCGGCCATTCGACCAGCGAGGTCACTTCGTCGAGCAGCGATTCGGGCATCACCACCTGATCGCCGTCGGCTTGCGCGAGCAGGTGCGTGCGGATGGTTTCCTTGCGGTCGGCGAAATTCGCGACCACGCGGCCTTTGTCCAGCAGCGTGTGAGCGTAGGCATCCGCGTGCTGGATCTGCACGAGCCCCTCGGAGAGGAAGCGGTGGCCGAGCGTGGTGTCGTCGGCGTCGATACCGAGCGCCGTGACCGGCACGATCTCTTCGCCATGCAACGCGGTGAGGCGCTGCACCGGACGCACGAACTGCACGTTGGTGCCGTCCGGGCGCTGATACGTCATGACCTTCGGAATGGGCAGCTTGCCGAGCGTTTCGTCGAGCGCGGCCTGCAGGCCGTCGGCGAGCGTCGCGCCCGGCGCGGCGTAGCGCAGAAAAAACGCCTCCGTCTTGCCGTCTTGCGCGCGCTCCAGGTCGCTCACCGAAAAGTCGGGGAAGCCGAGCGCGGCGAGTTTCTTGGCAAGCGGTGCAGTGGGCTGGCCGTCTTTATCGAGCGCGACGGAAACCGGCAGCACTTTTTCGCGCACGTGCTTTTCCGGCGCGACCGCGCGCACGTTTTTGATCGTGACTGCGAGGCGGCGCGGCGTTGCATAACGTTCGAACGACACGTCGCCGTCGATCAGATCGCGCGCCGCGAGGCGCTGCGCAATGCCTTCGGCGAACGCGTCGCCAAGACGCGCGAGCGCTTTCGGCGGCAGCTCTTCTGTCAGCAGTTCGACGAGCAGGGTAGCGTGTTGGAGTTGAGTCATTGTCTTCGTGTTCTCGTCAGTCCGGATCGATCTTGCGTTCGATTTTCAGCGGCGGCGCCCACGCGGGCATGGCGGCGTCCTGCGCGTCGGTGGTGAGGCCGGGCACGCCGTGCACCGGATTGCCGAGCATCGGGAAGCCGAGCTTTTCGCGCGAGTCGTAATAAGCCTGAGCGACGAGACGCGACAGCGCGCGAATCCGGCCGATATACGCCGCACGCTCCGTGACGGAGATCGCGCCGCGCGCGTCGAGCAGATTGAACGTGTGGCCGGCCTTCAGCACGAGTTCATAGGCGGGCAGCGCGATCTGCGCTTCGATCATGCGCTTCGCTTCGGCTTCATAGCTGTTGAAGAACGTGAACAGCAGATCGACGTTCGCATGTTCGAAGTTGTACGTGGACTGTTCGACTTCGTTCTGGTGATAGACGTCGCCATAAGTCAGGCGGCGAATTTCAGGGCCATTCGGACCTTGCTCTTCCCACTCGGTCCAGGTCAGGTCATAGACGTTCTCGACCTTCTGCAAGTACATGGCAAGACGCTCGAGACCGTAGGTGATTTCGCCGAGCACCGGCTTGCAGTCCAGACCGCCGACTTGCTGGAAGTACGTGAACTGGGTCACTTCCATGCCGTTTAGCCACACTTCCCAGCCAAGACCCCACGCGCCGAGCGTCGGATTTTCCCAGTCGTCCTCGACAAAGCGCACGTCGTTCTGCTTCAGATCGAAGCCGAGCGCTTCGAGCGAGCCGAGGTACAGGTCGAGAATGTTTTCCGGCGCCGGCTTGAGCACGACCTGGTACTGGTAGTAATGCTGCAGACGGTTCGGGTTCTCGCCATAGCGGCCGTCTTTCGGACGACGCGACGGCTGCACATACGCGGCGCGCCACGGCTCGGGTCCGATTGCGCGCAGGAAAGTGTGGACGTGGGACGTGCCCGCGCCGACTTCCATGTCGATCGGCTGGAGCAACGCGCAGCCCTGCTTGTCCCAGTAGGATTGCAGAGTCAGGATGATTTGCTGAAACGTGAGCATGAAGTGCCTTTCGGGCATGGGGCCACGCCGTGAGCGCGAAAGCGCGCGGCGCTAGCCGTGGAGCGAAGTGCCAAATCGTAGATTTTAGCGGAAAGGCAGGGGGGTGTCCGTTTTACGGGGTCATGTCGCAGCCGGTTCGGCCATTGCCGGGAACGATTCGCTGTGCGCCGCTGGCCACTATCTCCGTGAGCGGCGAGCAGCGGTGGAAGCGGTTCAGCAAAGGTAAGCGCGCGGCGGTGCCAAAGCGTGGGGCCGACGACGCGACGCGTCGCCTAGCGCGCCGTCAGCAGTGCTGCTTTCTGCGGCTCGCGCAAGAGCGGCTCGCGCAAGAGCGGCTGCCCGGTCACCGCATGTTCGATGATGCCGCCGCCCAGACACACGTCGCCATCGTAGAGCACAGCGGATTGCCCCGGTGTGACGGCCCACTGTGCGGTGTCGAAAGTCAGTTCGAAGAGTCCCGCGCCGTCGCTCGCGGCATTGAACGTGCAACGCGCGTCCGATTGCCGATAACGCGTTTTCGCACCGCACGCGAGACCTTCCGCCGGCGGCTCGCCCGCGACCCAGCTCGTATTGCCCGCCGACAGCGTGCGGCTCAGGAGCCACGGGTGATCGTGGCCCTGTGCGACAAAGAGTGTGTTCGACGCAATGTCCTTGCCGGCCACGAACCACGGTTCGCCGCTGCCGTCCTTGCTGCCGCCGAGGCCGATTCCCTTGCGCTGCCCGAACGTATAGAACGCAAGGCCGATGTGTTCGCCGACGAGCTTGCCGTCGGTGGTCTTCATCGGGCCGGGCTGGGTCGGCAGGTAGCGGTTCAGAAAATCGCGGAACGGCCGTTCGCCGATGAAGCAGATGCCGGTCGAGTCTTTCTTTTTCGCATTCGGCAGCCCGATCCGTTCGGCGATTTCGCGCACTTTCGTTTTGGGTATTTCGCCGAGCGGAAACAGCGTCTTCGACAGCTGTGCCTGATTCAGCCGATGCAGGAAGTACGACTGGTCTTTCGTATGGTCGAAAGCCTTCAGCAGTTCGAAGCGGCCATGGTTCTCGCGCACGCGCGCATAGTGGCCGGTCGCGATGGTTTGCGCGCCGAGCGACATCGCGTGATCGAGGAATGCCTTGAACTTGATCTCGGCATTGCACAGCACGTCCGGGTTCGGCGTGCGGCCGGCCGAGTATTCGCGCAGGAATTCCGCGAACACGCGATCCTTGTATTCGGACGCGAAATTGACCGCTTCCACGTCGATGCCGATCAGGTCGGCCACCGACACCACGTCGATCCAGTCCTGACGTGTGGAGCAGTACTCGCTGTCGTCATCGTCTTCCCAGTTTTTCATGAACAGGCCGACCACGTCGTAGCCCTGTTCTTTCAGCAGCCACGCCGTTACCGACGAATCGACTCCGCCCGACATGCCTACTACGACTTTCTGCTTGCTCATAAGATGCTCACTGGGTACTGCGTGACTTCATGGATCGTGGGGTGACGGATTGCGGTTCGCTCACGCCTGCTTTTTCCCGACCGAATGCGTGTGTACGAAGTCGAGCGGGAAACGCCGGCCCGCGAGGTAATCGTCGAGACATTGCATGACGAGCGGCGTGCGGTGCCGCTCGGGGCAGGCGCGCAATTCAGCTTCGGTCATCCACAACGTGCGGACAATGTCGGGGTCGAGCGCGCGCTCCGTGTCCGGCTCACCGGCGTTGCCGCAATAGGTGAAGCGCAGATACGTCACGGCTTCGCTGCCGGGCCGCTCGAAGTGGGTCATATACATGCCGACCAGCGCCTCGGGCGTGAACGGATGAGCGGTTTCCTCGAGCGTTTCGCGGATCACCGCGTCCAGCAATGACTCGCCCGCTTCCAGATGGCCGGCGGGCTGATTCAGGCGCAAGCCGTCGACAGTATGTTCCTCGACCAGCAGAAAGCGCCCGCCGCGTTCGACGATCGCCGCGACAGTGACGTGCGGCAGCCAGGTTTCCGGGTTCATGGATGCGCATTTTACCGTTTATAGGCGCAGGCTGCCCGCCGCGGCGCGTGGCCCGCGCGCTGGGCACCCCCGGATTGTCCCCGATTTCTGGACACCCCCCGGTATCGGTTAAAGTGAAGCATTAGCCGTTGCATCCGCAAGCCGGCGTGCCTCGTCGGCCGATCTGTCGTCATTCAGGAAGTCGAGGAGGAACACGATGCACATCGGAGTGCCAGCCGAGACACGCGCGCACGAAACACGCGTTGCCGCGACGCCCGAAACGGTCAGGAAGTACGTGACCCAGGGCCATCGGGTCACGATCCAGAGCGGCGCCGGCGCTGGCGCGAGCTTTCCTGATGACGCCTTTGCGGCAGCCGGCGCGCAGGTCGTCGACGCGGCCACGGCTTTCGGCGCCGATCTCGTCCTCAAAGTACAGTCTCCTACCCAGGCCGAACTGCCGTTGGTGAAGCGCGGCGCGGTGCTCGTCGGCATGCTCGATCCGTTCAATGCCGATAACGCGACGAACCTCGCGGCGGCCGGCGTGACGGCCTTCGCGCTGGAAGCCGCGCCGCGAACGACCCGCGCGCAAAGTCTCGACGTGCTGTCCTCGCAGGCGAACATTGCGGGCTACAAGGCGGTGCTGCTGGCGGCCACGCTTTACCCGCGCTTCATGCCGATGCTGATGACCGCCGCCGGCACCGTCAAAGCGGCGCGTGTGCTGATTCTCGGCGCGGGCGTGGCCGGCCTGCAGGCAATCGCGACCGCGAAGCGCCTCGGCGCGGTGATCGAAGCGTCGGACGTGCGTCCGGCGGTGAAAGAGCAGATCGAATCGCTCGGCGCCAGATTCCTCGACGTGCCTTACGAAACCGACGAAGAACGCGAAGCCGCGCAAGGCGTCGGCGGCTATGCGCGACCCATGCCGCCTTCCTGGCTCGCGCGTCAATCGGCGCTCGTCCACGAACGCGCGAAGCAGGCCGACGTGGTCATCTCCACCGCGCTGATTCCGGGCCGCGCCGCGCCGACCCTGATTTCCGTCGAGACGGTAGAGGCCATGAAGCCGGGCTCCGTGCTGGTCGATCTCGCGGCCGGCCGGGGTGCGGAGTACGCAGGCCGGCGCGGCGGCAACTGTCCGCTCACCGAAGCGGATCAGGTGGTGGTCAGACATGGCGTGCAGATCGTCGGTTATACGAATCTCGCGTCGATGGTGCCCGCGGACGCCTCGTCGCTCTATGCCCGCAACCTGCTCGACTTCCTCAAGCTGATCATCACAAAGGAAGGCGCCCTGAACATCGATCTTGCCGACGATATCGTCGCGGCCACGTTGCTGACGCGTGACGGCCAGGTCGCGCGCAACGCATAAGCGGAGAGTGCGGAAATGGAACTCATCAACCACACGGTGATTAACCTCATCATCTTCGTGCTCGCCATTTACGTCGGCTACCACGTCGTCTGGAACGTCACGCCCGCGCTGCATACGCCGCTGATGGCCGTGACCAATGCGATCTCCGCAATCGTGATTGTCGGCGCGATGCTGGCTGCGGGTCTGACTCTGGGCGCGCCCGGCAAATTCTTCGGCACGCTCGCGGTCGCGCTGGCTGCGGTGAACGTGTTCGGCGGGTTTCTCGTCACGCGGCGAATGCTCGAGATGTTCCGCAAGAAAGAGCCGAGAAAGCTCGCTGCCGACAAGGCTGCAAACACGACGGCCAGGGAGAACGTGTAATGAGTCTGAACGTCGTTACGCTGCTTTATCTGGTCGCCTCGGTCTGCTTCATTCAGGCGCTCAAGGGGCTGTCGAATCCGAAGACGGCTCGCATCGGCAACACATTCGGGATGGCCGGGATGGCGATCGCCATCCTCACGACCATCGCGCTGATCGCGAAAGAAGCGAATGGGCTCGGCTCGAATCTCGGCCTCGGGTTGGGCTTGCTGCTGGTCGCGCTGTTGATAGGCGGCGCCATTGGCGCTTTCGTCGCGGCGCGCGTCGAAATGACGAAGATGCCGGAGCTGGTGGCGGCGATGCATTCACTGATCGGTCTCGCCGCGGTGTGCATTGCGTATGCGGTGGTGTCGGAGCCGGCGGCGTTCGGCCTCGTCGATCCGGAGAACACGGCGCCGGGCTTTCTGCCGTATGGCAACCGTGTCGAGCTGTTTATCGGCACCTTTGTCGGCGCGATCACGTTCTCGGGTTCGGTGATCGCGTTCGGCAAGCTGTCGGGCAAGTACAAGTTCCGGCTTTTCCAGGGCGCGCCGGTCGTGTACAGCGGTCAGCATCTGATCAACCTGATGCTCGCCGTCGCGATGCTGGGCTTCGGCATCCTCTTCTTCCTCACGCAATCGTGGCTGCCGTTCATCATCATGACGATCATCGCGTTCGTGCTCGGCGTGCTGATCATCATTCCGATTGGCGGCGCGGATATGCCGGTGGTCGTGTCGATGCTGAACTCGTACTCCGGCTGGGCGGCTGCGGGGATCGGCTTTTCGCTGAACAATCCGATGCTGATCATCGCGGGCTCGCTGGTGGGCTCATCCGGTGCGATCCTGTCGTACATCATGTGCCGGGCGATGAACCGCTCGTTCTTCAACGTGATTCTGGGCGGCTTCGGCAACGAGGCGGGCGCGGCGGCGGGTGGGGCGGCTGAGCAGCGCCCGGTGAAATCCGGTTCCGCCGACGACGCGTCGTTCATGCTCGGCAACGCCGAAACCGTGGTGATCGTGCCGGGTTATGGCCTCGCGGTGGCGCGCGCGCAGCATGCGTTGAAGGAGCTGACCGACAAGCTGGTGGAAAAGGGCATCGAGGTGAAGTACGCGATTCACCCGGTCGCGGGCCGCATGCCGGGCCACATGAACGTGCTGCTCGCCGAGGCCGAAGTGCCGTACGACATGGTGTTCGAGATGGACGACATCAACGGTGAGTTCGGTCAGGTGGATGTCGTGCTGGTGCTCGGCGCGAACGACGTGGTGAATCCGGCGGCAAAGACCGATCCGAAATCGCCGATCGCGGGCATGCCGATCATCGAGGCATACAAGGCGCGCACGGTGATCGTCAACAAGCGTTCGATGGCGGCAGGGTATGCCGGCCTCGACAACGACCTGTTCTACATGGACAAGACGATGATGGTGTTCGGCGACGCGAAGAAGGTGATTGAAGATATGGTGAAGTCAGTGGAATGACGTCTGCCGCCGCGACCGTTCGCGGTTTGCACATGACGTGCTCCGCGAACAGTCGACTTCCGCTGCGCCGCTGTGCGCCGCTTGTTTGCAGCTTGTCTGCCGTGTGTACAGCGTTTGTGCGCCGTGTGTTGAACGCTTGAGCACCGCTTTCTGCACTTCGTGCCCGAGTGGCTCGAACACGGCATGGCGCCTGCGTTCAGGCCGCCGGCGTATCGGTCTGCGGCCGCTGGCGCACGCTGCCCGCAATAAGGTCGAAGCGGAACAGGCGGCATTCCAGCGCACCGTTGAAAAGCGGTGTCTTGGTCGATTCGCGCAGCCGCAACTGGCCCGGCAGCTTGCGGTCCGACGTGAGAATGAACGCATGCCAGCCGGTGAAGCGCTGCTTCAGCGCGTCGCCGAGCAACTGGAAGAATTCGCTATCCGGCGCTTCTTCCTGGGCACGACGGAAGCCGTCGTCGTCACGATCTTCACGACTGCCGCGGCCCTCGCGAAGCTCGCCGCGCGCATTGCGGCCACGCACTTCGATACGCTCGCCATAGGGCGGATTCGCGACGAGAATGCCCGGCGTGGACGTGGGCGGCGTCATGCCGCGAGCGTCCACCTGTTTCAGCGGAATGGACGGCAAACCGGCGCGCTGGAAGTTCGCGCGTGCCTTGTCGAGCATGTCGCCGGAGATGTCGCTGCCGTAAATCTGGATGTCGGCGCGCGATTGGCGGGCCGCGTGTTTTGCATCGAGCGCAGCGGCCTTCAGCGTGTGCCACGTTCTGGCGTCGAACTGCTTGAGCTTTTCAAAGCCGAAGCGGCGCTCCGCCCCCGGCGCGATGTCGAGCGCCACTTGCGCGGCTTCCGCGAGGAAGGTGCCGCTGCCGCACATCGGGTCATACAGCGGCGTGCCGGCGGTCCATCCGGTGAGACGCAGAATGCCGGCCGCGAGGTTTTCGCGCAGCGGCGCCGCGCCTTTGTCGAGCCGCCAGCCGCGCTTGAAAAGCGGGTCGCCGGAGGTGTCGAGATACAGCGTGCAGTCGGTTGCGGTCAGGAAGGCGAATACGCGTACATCCGGCATGGCCGTGTCGATGCTCGGGCGCGCGCCGCTCACTTCACGCAGACGGTCGCAGATTGCGTCCTTCACGCGCAACGTGGTGAATTCGAGACTGCGCAGCGGCGATTTGATCGCCGTGACGTCCACGCGCAGCGTTTCGTTCGCGGAAAACCACTGCTCCCAGCGCTGTTCGACGGCGAGCGCATACACGTCCTGTTCGCTGCGATAAGGACGATGCGCGATTTTAAGCAGCACACGGCTTGCAATGCGCGAATACAGGTTGGCCGCCATGCCAGCCGCCCAGCCGCCGCGAAAGTGCACGCCACCCGGCACCTGGGCTCCGGCGGTGAACGGCGCGCCGTTCAGATGCTTCGCGGCGATTTCCGCGAGTTCGGCTGCAAGCGAGGCTTCAAGGCCGCGTGGGCAAGGGAGGAAAAAATCGAAGGACATTGAGGTTGCCGGAAGGCGTTGGATAAGGCGCTATTGTACGCGGTCGGCTTGAGGGGTTTCAGTGGGGTGAGTACAGGCAACGCGCATTGCCGTTCGGAGTCGTGCAGGAGAACGCGTCGCATGCTTTGCGCGTGAATCTGAACGCAGCGCCCGCGCGGCACATCGCGCCGCATGACGCGGGGAGCGCGTTCTTTTGGCGATGACGAGTCGTTGTTCAGCGGATGGCAAAACGGGTGCGGTCAGGTCCAGACGCATCCCCTACGTCCGGGCCGGGTGAATGTCGGGCAGTTACGCCGCGGTCCTTTCGATCTCCGCAGAGGTGTGCGCGAGATCTTCTGGCCGCGTGGCCCTGAGCTTTTTTCCGCGGCGCGCCTTTCTTTCGGCGCCGGGTCGTGAAGACAGACTGGCGGGCAGCGGATCGACCGCGTTCAATGTAGTCAGGTGCTTCTTTACTCGCTTTGGCTGATCGCCGCAGTCCGTGATTGCGGACGTCGATGGGCGTGACGCGCGCGCCTGAGCGATAAGCAGACAGAGTGCGTCAGCGAGATCCGTGCGGGTGGAAGGCAGAACGAATGCGGGATCCCGCTCGAGGCGACGCCACGCTGCTGGAAACGCGCGGCTGAACAGAAAGCACAGCGCTTTCGTGTCGGGCTGGTGATTGCGCCCGCGCAGCCATTCCTTGTGCAGCAGATCGATCGCGCTATCGCGCAGTGACGTACGCAGCATGCGTTTTCTTAACAGCCCACGGCGAATTTCGAGATCCTTGGCGCTCAGGATCGACGTGCCGACCGCGTCCGCAATCAGCGCAGCGCGTTCGAATGGCGTTCCGCAGCGCGCATTGAGCAGCGTATGTCCTTTGCGCATGAGGCAGATCGTTTCGTAACGCACGTTGTCGTCTAGCTGGGCCTTGTAGGGAAGGCCGTCGTATTCTTCGTGGGCGTCGCACTCGCGCAGCACGATAGCGCGCACGGTGCACGCCTGGTTGCCGTCGAGCAACGCTAAATGTTGCGACAGCGCCGGGTGAACTTCGCGCAACCACGCGACATGCTGGGCAATTCCAAAGTTTGGAGTTCTAAGTAATCCGCCGACGAAGAAAAATCGCACGGCGCCGCGATCGTCCGAAATCGCCAGGCCATACACGACGATGCGCGGGATGAGTGGCAAAGCGCAGGTGAAACGCGACATGATCCCTCCAGTTATTAAGCGTTACAGGCGATTTCACTATGGTTACAAAGCTTAAGGTTAGGAGATTTCGGACATCATGCAAACCAAATGGGCAACGCTGACCGGGGAAAGATATGATAAAAGCGATTTAAACTCACCGTGAAACGCGTTGCAGCGTGTTTACGCCGGTAAGGAGGGACAGAAAGAAATTAAACACGCACCCAGTGGGCATGTAATGGATTTGTCACATTGACCGCAATTAAACGTTTCAAACGTTTTTCAGTGCGATTCGCAATGTCCGACATGCTTCATACAGGGTGCCCTGCCGCCGCGAGCAGCGCACCCGTATGCTCGCTCAAGCGCCTGCCGCCGCCGTGCTGTTACCCGACGGACACGCCGGCGCCGCTGTCGGTGCAGCATTGTTCAGCGAAGCTCCGCTGTTCAAACGCGGTGGGAGGGCAGCCAACGTCTTCACCGCCGCAGCAACTTGCGTGGAAATCTCCTGCAGCGCTTTTTTATGCCCGTCCACCAGCGCGTCATAGCCGCCACTCACTGGCTCATTGACGACGCTGCGGCAGGTCATCACGGTCGAGCTGTTCACCGCGCGCACGCTCCAGACCGCGTCGATCAACGCGTGCGAACCTGGCCACGATTCGAAGCGCTGCACGTTCACGTTCACGCGATAAACCGGCGTGCTATCCGGATACGCGGTGCCATAGACGTCGATCGTGCCGAGTTGTTGCGTCAGATCCGTGGATAGCGCGCGGCGAATTTCATCGCCGGGCAGTGAAGCCCAGCGTTCATCTTCGAGCACGCGAACCTGTGTCGGACCTGTTTGCACGACCAGCTGGTTTTTGGCGACCTGCGGCGGCACGTCGATGGGCGCCACCGCGATCATCCACGACGGCCCCGACGTGCGCGCAGTGACGCTCGTGGTGGTGGCCGATCCTGGCGCGCCGGCATCGCCAAGCGTATAGAAGCGGCTGTTCGGCGACGAGCACGCCGCCATCGCCACCAGTGCGGCCAGCGCGCCGATCTGGATGGCGCCGCGCGCGAGCGCGCGCGGCGGGCGGGGGAGCCGGGCAAACATCATGGTTTATCTCCTGATTTACCGCGCAACAGCGATTCGGGGTGGCGCTCCAGATAGTCCGACAACGCATTGAGCGACTGCAACGTGCGCGTCAGTTCCTGTAGCGCCTGATGCACGTCCGACTGCAGCGGCGAATCCTGCTGCAACGTCGCCTCCGCGGAGCCGAACGTCTGCTTCGCTGCGGCGAGGGTGTCGCGAGCCTGCGGCACGACTTCCTTGTCCAGTCGCGTGAAGAGCTGGTCGGCATTCTTCAGCGCGCTATTCAGGTTCGAGCCGATCTCGTCGAACGGCACCTTGTCGAGCTTCTTCGCTATGTCCGCAACCTGCAATTGCAACTCGTCGAGCGTGTTCGGGATGGTCGGCAGTTCGAGCGGGTCGCTCGTTACGTCGACTGTTGCCGGCGGCGCTTTCGGGAAGATGTCCACGGCCACGTACAACTGGCTCGTGATCAGATTGCCGGTGCGCAACTGCCCGCGCAGACCGTGCTTGACGAGCGCCTGCAGCAGACTCTGACCCGCCATGCTGCCCGGCGCCGGCGCGGTCTCGCGGAAGCGCTTGCCGAGGCGGTCGGGGTACAGGTTCATCGTGACCGGCATGGTGAAGCTGCGGGTCTTCGGATCGTAGTCGATGCCGATGTTGGTCACTTGCCCGAGCACGATGCCGCGGAAGTCGACTGGCGCGCCAATCGACAGCCCGCGCAGCGACTGATTGAAGTTCATCACCACGCGCAGCGGCACGCCATCGGGTTCGCGCATCGCGTCTGCTTCGTCGGAACCGAGGCGGAACGTCATGTTGTTCGGCGCCTGCGCACCCACGCCCTGGCCTGGCGGCGACTGGAACGACAGACCGCCCACGATCACCGTGGCAAGCGATTGCGTGTTCAGCTTGAAGCCGCTCGAATCGAGCCGCAGATCCACGCCGCTCGCATGCCACCAGCGCGAATTGGTGCCGACGTACTGGTCGAACGGCGCGGATACGAACACCTGCATCGTCACACCGGTGCCGTCTTTATCGAGCGAGAAGCCGACGACCTGGCCGACCTGCACGCGCCGGTAGAAGATCGGCGAGCCGATGTCGATCGAGCCGAGCGAGTCGCCATGCAGAATGAACTGGTGGCCTTTCTGGTCGCCGGTAATGGGCGGCGGCGTTTCGAGGCCGACGAAGTTCTTTTCGGTGTCGGGCGAATGGCCCGCGTCCGCGCCGATGTACGCACCCGAAAGCAGCGTGGTCAGCCCCGACACACCGGTCGCGCCCACGCGCGGCCGCACGACCCAGAAGCGGGAATCCTTGACGGCGAAATCCTCGCCCTCTTTGGTCAACTGCACCTGCACCCGAACGTGCGACAAGTCCTTCGACAACGTAATGGTCTTGACCGACCCGACGTCGACGTCCTTGTATTTCACCTTGGTTTTGCCCGGCTCGAGCCCTTCGGCGTTCACGAAGCTGATGGTGATGGTCGGTCCGCGTTCGGTGACGGATTTGATCACGAGCGCCACGCCGATCAGCGCCGCGATCAGCGGAATCACCCACACGAGCGACGGCAGCCAGCGGCTGCGCGGCTCGATTTCGGGGTCCGGCAACTGCGGCGGCAGGTTCGGTCCGTTCGAATCGTTACGTGGCGAGTCGGAGGCGGGCGTCGGTCCTGGCGGGCTAGTCATGGTTGGGGTCCTGAGTTTTTTGAGTACTGCTGTCCACGTTGTCCCAGATGAGGCGTGGATCGAATTGCATGGATGCCATCATGGTGAGGATCACCACCGAGCCGAACGCAATCGCGCCGGGGCCGGCAGTAATGACAGCAAGCGATTTGAAGCGGACTAGCGCAACCGTCAGCGTG
The DNA here is from genome assembly GCF_039621805.1 of Paraburkholderia sp. PREW-6R. Taxonomy (NCBI): domain Bacteria; kingdom Pseudomonadati; phylum Pseudomonadota; class Betaproteobacteria; order Burkholderiales; family Burkholderiaceae; genus Paraburkholderia; species Paraburkholderia sp. PREW-6R. The sequence goes on from NZ_CP155073.1 coordinate 489,271, forward strand.
ACGACGAACACGTCGAGCATCGACCAGCGCCCGATCCGCTCGACGATCCGGTAAAGCGTGGTGCGCTGGTCGGGGCGCCAGCGTGAACGGCGCTGCGTGGTGACGGTAAGCAGCACGAGCACGCTCAGCTTGAGCATGGGCACCATGATGCTGGCGATGAATACGATGACCGCGAGCGGCCAGTCGCCGGACGTCCAGAAGTACACGACGCCGCTCATGATCGTGTCGTCCTCGGAACCGAGCAGCGACGACGTATGCATGACCGGCAGCAGATTCGCGGGAATATACAGCAGCGCCGCCGCGATCAGCAGCGCCCACGTGCGCGCGAGGCTGTCGGGGTTGCGAGAATGAAGCGTCGCGCCACAGCGTGAGCAATGTTGCGGCGTGACGGAACGCACGCGCGGTTCGACGCGGCCACATGCGTGGCAGGAGACCAGGCGCGCGCGCCTCGCGGACACATATTTCATCGCGCGCTCACCCCTGATGCGGCGCGGACGGCGCACCGGGCGGCAAGCCGGCCTCGCCTCTCGTCACGACGTCGGCAGGCGCGGCCTGCGACGGCGCGGGCGGCCCGGCCACCGAACCGATCGCCACCGCCGCGCTGTCCGCCGACGTGCGCGGCAATGGCCGCTGGCGGCTGTCGCCGAGTTCGTCGGCCAGATCCCAGAGAATGCGCGGGTCGAATGTCACGACCACGGCGAACATCAGCGTGAGCACGCCGAACGCAAAGAGCGCCGCTTCCGGAATGACGCGCGCGAGGCTGACCATCTTCACGATGGTAATGAGCACGCCGAGCATGAACACTTCGATCATGCCCCACGGACGCACGAACTGAATGGCGCGCAGCACCCGGTTGAAGCCGGGCGGCACATAGCCCGAGCGCAGCGGCACCAGCACGTACAGCAGCGCGATGAGTTCGGTCAGCGGGAACAGGATCGTGGAGCAGAACACCATGACGGCGACGATCTGCATGTCTTCGCCCCATAGCGCGACGAGCGCGCCAAAGAGCGTGGTCTCCGACGTAATGCCATTCGTTTCCAGTTCGACGATCGGGAAGCCCTGCGCAATCACAAAGGTGATCAACGCGGCGAGCGTCATCGCGCAGATGGCGTCGAGTTTGCGCGACACGCCGCTATAGAGTGTGGCGCCGCAGCGCGGGCAGCGCGCCAACGTTCGCCCCACAAGCCGAGGCTTGCGGAACAGCGCATCGCATTCGTGGCACGCGATCAGATTGTCATGTTCCATGCGGCAAAAGAGCTAACGACGTGGAGAGGCGTGCAATGCCGGTATTGGCGGCAGGACTCGAATGCGTGCGGCCGCAACGGTGGCCGGACAAAGGTGCAGCAATAGTACCAAACGTGCCGAAGCCGAGCCGCCACCCGCGCAGCGCCTTTCCCCGATGCGCGCTGGTCTAGTACACGATTTCGATGCGTGCCGCGTGAAACCCCCGAGGCCCCGACTGCTATGACATTCTATGTCCCCAATTGTTCAAAGGCGGCGCGCTTTCGCAGCAAATTTCAGACCCAACGCCGGCAGTGGGGCGAAACATCCGCAGCCAGCTTTTCCTGCTTGGAGTAGCATGGCGGCCTTGGGGCATATGCCGCTGCCGGTGCGTGTGAATGCAGGCAGCGAAGCATCCGCGTCGACGCCCGATAGCAGGACTGGCTGTGCCGTTAACCTCTCATCGCTCGAGTTGAACCGTTATGGCAATCAATCCTTCATTCGCTGGCCGGGAATCGTACACGCGCACCGCCATTGCCTTTCATTGGCTTATCGCGCTCCTCATCGTGTGCGGATTTGCGCTTGGCTGGGTGATGACCGACATTCCCGGTTTCACGCCCACCAAACTGCGCTATTTCTCGTGGCATAAATGGATCGGCGTAACGGTATTCGCGCTCGCCGTCCTGCGCATTCTGTGGCGGGCCACCCACGCCGCGCCTTCCATGCCGCGCCGTATGCCCGCCTGGCAGCGCGGCGCCGCGCATCTCGTGCATCTGCTCCTCTATGTGCTGATGGTGGCGATTCCCGCGTCCGGCTATCTCTACAGTTCCGCCGCCAACGTGCCGGTGGTGTACCTCGGGCTGATCCCGCTGCCGCGTCTGATCGCGCCGGACCCGCATCTCAAGGAACTGTTGAAGAACGTTCATATCACGCTGAATTACACGTTGCTCGCGCTGGTTGCGCTGCATGTGGCGGCGGCGCTCAAGCATCAATGGCTCGATCGCGACGGCCTGCTCTCGCGCATGCTCCCTTTCCTCAAATAAGGATAACCATGAAGGTCTCGTTTTATCGCTATATGCTCGCGGCGTTTGCGGCCGCCTCGCTTGCCGCGGCCGGCAGCGCGCTGGCCCAGGTGGACGTCGCCAAAAGTACAGTCACGGCGACGTCGAAGCAGATGAACGTGCCGGTGGAAGGCAAGTTCAACAGGTTCAGCGCGCAGATCAGCTTCAATCCCGCGACACCGGCCAACGGCACGGCGCAGTTCAGCGTAGACGTGGGCAGCTACGATCTCGGCGATGAAAGCTACAACGATCAGGTGCGCGGCAAGGACTGGTTCGACGCGAAAACGTATCCGACCGCCACCTTCGTGTCGAGCGCGATTGCGCCGGCTGGCGGCAATCAGTACAAGGTCACGGGCAAGCTGACCATCAAGGGCAAATCGCAGACGGTGGTGGTGCCGGTCACGGTCAGCCAGCAGGGCGCGACGCAGGTGTTCGACGGCTCGGTGCCGATCAAACGCTCGGCGTTCGACATTGGTACAGGCGAGTGGAAAGACACATCGGTCGTGGCGGACGACGTCGTGATCAAGTTTCATATCGTCGCGGCGCGCAAGTGACGCGGCTGCCGCATTGTCCAAAAGCACCAGGGAGCATGAATTGAAAACTTCCACGTTGATTGCCGTCGGCGCGCTGGCGTCTTCTTTCTCGCTCGGCGCGTTCGCCGCCGACACCTATCTGCTCGACCCGACTCATACGTATCCGAGCTTCGAAGCGGATCACCTCGGCGGCCTTTCGGTGTGGCGCGGCAAGTTTACGAAAAGCTCCGGCACGGTAACGCTCGATCGCGCGGCCCGAACCGGCACGGTGGATGTAACGGTCGATCCGTCGTCGGTCGAAACCGGCAACAGCAAGCTCGACGAGCATCTGAAAACGGCGGAGTTCTTCGACGTCGCCAAATACCCGACAGCGACCTACAAGGGCACGAGCATCAAGTTCGACGGCGACAGGCCGGTCGAGGTCGAAGGCACTTTCACGATGCACGGTGTAACCAAGCCGCTCAATCTGACGATCGAATCGCTCAAGTGCATGCCGCACCCCATGCTCAAGCGCGAAGTGTGCGGCGTGGAAGCCAGCGCGCATTTCAACCGCGCCGATTATGGGATGGATTTCGGCACCAAGTATGGTTTCAGCATGGATACCAAACTGCACATCCAGGCCGAGGGGATCAAGCAATAGATTCGGCGCTCCAACCGCGCCCTCGGTAACACCGTGTGTGCGCGCCAGGCGCTGCGATGCAACACGCGAGCCGCTTCGGTCATATTGACGACCAGGCGGCTTTTTTCATTTATTGGCGACGCGCGAAGCCTTACGTGGCGGGGTTCGGGCATTTGCCGCTCGCGCCACTTTAATTTTTGATGTACATAGAGCGCATCAGCCGTATTGGTTGTGCGCGCATCCAGTCGGCGGTAAATCGAACACCAATAAAGGCTCGCGCGAACTGGAGATCTGAATGAATGCATCAACTGCAACAAGTCTCGCGGGTACCCGGCAGAGTTCGTGGCGCGCGGTGGTGGCCGCGTCGATCGGCAACGCGCTGGAATGGTTCGATCTGGTGGTGTATGGGTTTTTCGCTCTCATCATCTCGAAGCTGTTTTTCCCCGCCGGCAACGATACTGTCTCGATGCTGCTCACGCTCGGCACGTTCGGCGTGTCGTTCTTCATGCGCCCGCTCGGCGCAATCGTAATTGGCGCTTATGCCGACCGCGCCGGACGCAAGGCGGCGCTGACGCTGTCAATCCTGTTGATGATGGGCGGCACGCTGATTATCGCGATTTTGCCGACCTATTCGAGCATCGGCATCGCGGCGCCCGTGATTCTCGTGATCGCGCGCCTGATGCAAGGCTTCTCGGCAGGCGGAGAGTTCGGCAGTGCAACCGCGTTTCTGGCGGAACACGTGCCGGGGCGGCGCGGTTTTTTCGCCAGCTGGCAGGTGGCGAGCCAGGGGTTGACCACGTTGCTCGCCGCGGCCTTCGGCGTGCTGTTGACCGGCAGGCTGTCGCCGGAGCAGATGGGGTCGTGGGGTTGGCGCGTGCCGTTCTTCTTCGGCCTGCTGATCGGCCCGGTGGCCCTCTACATCCGCACGAGGCTCGATGAAACGCCCGAGTTTCTCGCCGCCGAAACAACCACGACGCCGCTGCGCGACACTTTCGCGAGCCAGAAACTGCGGCTGCTCATTGCGATCGGCGCAGTGGTACTCGGCACGGTTTCCACCTATCTGGTGCTCTTCATGCCGACTTTCGGCGTCAAGCAACTCGGCCTCGCGCCGTCGGTCGCGTTTTCGGCGATCGCGTTGACCGGTCTGATCCAGATGGTGTTCGCGCCGTTCGTCGGTCATCTGTCGGACCGGCATGGACGCACCACGATCATGTTGATCTCGGCGGTGCTGCTGCTCGTCCTGATTTATCCGGCGTTTGTGTATCTGATCGCGCATCCCACTTTCGGCACGCTGATGATCGTGCAGATCGTGTTCGGGTTTTTGATGACCGGCTATTTCGGCGCGCTGCCGGGTCTGCTCTCGGAGATGTTTCCCGTGCAAACGCGCACGACGGGTATGTCGCTCGCCTATAACATCGCGGTGACGATTTTCGGCGGGTTCGGGCCGTTCATCATTGCGTGGCTGATCAGCGCGACCGGCTCGAAGGCCGCGCCGAGCTACTACATGATCTTCGCCGCCATCATCAGTCTGGTCGCACTGATGGCGGCACGCCGGAAATTAGGGTTCCGATAACGCGTGCGCAGCTTGCAACGGTCAAAAAAAAGGCCGGTTCATCGTAGAACCGGCCCACACTTTTCAACGCCTGGCTTAATGTGAAAGCGCGCTCAAACCTGCGCCCCGGCATTCGGATCATTAGGATCGATGCCGGCCTTCCTGTCCTTCAGCAGATCTTCACGCTTCACGCCGAACCACATGGCGAGCGCCGCAGCCACGAACACCGACGAGTAGATACCGAACAGAATACCCACCGTCAACGCGAGTGCGAAGTAGTGCAGCGTCGGGCCGCCGAACAGGAACATGGACAGCACCATCATCTGCGTACAGCCGTGCGTGATGATGGTTCGAGACATGGTGCTGGTAATGGCGTGGTTGATGACCTCGATCACGCTCAGCTTGCGTTCGCGGCGGAAGGTCTCGCGAATCCGGTCGAAGATGACGACTGATTCGTTCACCGAGTAGCCGAGCACCGCCAGCACGGCGGCCAGCACCGACAGCGAAAACTCCCACTGGAAGAACGCGAAGAAGCCGAGAATGATGACCACGTCATGCAGGTTCGCGATCACGCCGGCAATGGCGTACTTCCATTCGAAGCGGAACGACAGGTAGATCACGATCCCGACCACCACGCAGGCGAGCGCGAGCAGGCCGTCTGTAGCGAGTTCCTTGCCGACCTGCGGGCCGACGAACTCGACGCGCTGCAATTGCACCTGCGGCGTGTCGGCCTTCAATGCGTTCATCACCTGATCGCTTTGTTGCGCGGACGTGAAGCCCGGCTTGAGCGGCAAACGGATCAGCACGTCACGCGAGGTGCCGAAGTTCTGCACCTGCGCGTCGCCGTAACCGAGCTTGCCGAGCGAGCTACGCACGGGATCGAGCGGCGCCGCGCCCGGATACTGCACTTCGATGACAGTGCCGCCGGTGAACTCGACCGACAGATGCAGCCCGCGATGTACGAGAAAAAACACAGCGGCAACGAACGTCAGCAGCGAGATCGCGTTGAAAACCAACGCGCGCTGCATGAACGGAATGTCTTTGCGGAAACGGAAAAATTCCATGATGTGGCTCTCCGGGACTCAGCGGGATGAACCCGGTTTCTGCGGCGAATTCGGCGAATTCGTTGCGTTGCGCCGACGGACGGTCGGCTTGCCGGCGCGAGCCTGGGCCGAAGCGGCAGCCCCGGCCTTCGGCCTTGCGGCGGCGGCTTTGGTCGCGGCGATCGCCTTGCCGGTATCCGTTGCGGTGTCGTCCTGACCGAGGTACGCAGACGAACCGGCCGTTACGGTTTCCGGACGCCACACCTGGCCGATCGCCAGCGACTTCAGCTTCTTCTTGCCGCCGTACCAGAGGTTGACGATACCGCGCGAGAAGAACACGGCCGAGAACATCGACGTGAGGATGCCGATACAGTGGACGATCGCAAAGCCGCGCACCGGTCCCGAGCCGAACGCGAGCAGCGCGATACCGGCGATCAGCGTGGTGACGTTCGAGTCGAGAATCGTCGCCCATGCGTGCGCGTAACCGTTCTGGATCGCCAGTTGCGGCGGCGCGCCATTGCGCAGTTCCTCACGCACGCGTTCGTTGATCAGCACGTTCGCGTCGATCGCCATACCGAGCGCGAGCGCGATAGCGGCGATACCGGGCAGCGTGAGCGTGGCCTGCAGCATGGACAGCACGGCGATCAGCAACAGCAGGTTGACCGACAGGCCGATCATGGAGATCACGCCGAACAGCATGTAATACGCGATCATGAAGACGGCAATGGCCGCGAAGCCCCACACGACCGAATGGAAGCCCTTCCTGATGTTGTCCGCGCCGAGGCTCGGGCCGATCGTGCGTTCTTCGATGATGTCCATCGGCGCGGCAAGCGAACCGGCGCGCAACAGCAGTGCGAGGTCGGCGGCGCCTTGCGGCGTGGCCTGGCCGGTGATCTGGAAGCGGTCGCCCAGTTCCGATTGAATCGTGGCCACCGTCAGCACTTCGCCTTTGCCCTTTTCGAACAGCACCATGGCCATCGGCTTGCCGATGTTGTCGCGCGATACGCTGCGCACTGCACGCCCGCCCGCCGAATCCAGACGGATGTTGACGGAAGGACGCTGATGCTCGTCGAAGCCCGCCGACGCGTCGATGATCCGGTCGCCCGTGAAGATGATCTGCTTGCGCAGCAGCACCGGCGTCTGGTTGCCCTGCGTGAACAGTTCGTCGCCCGGCGGCACCGGGTCGGACGGATTCGGGTGCGTATTGACCGGGTCGGCGAGGCGCGCTTCGAGCGTTGCCGTGCGACCGATGATGTCTTTCGCCTTCGCCGTGTCCTGCACGCCCGGCAGCTCGACCACGATCCGGTCGGAGCCTTGCTGCTGGATCACCGGCTCGGCCACGCCGAGTTCGTTCACGCGGTTATGCAGCGTCGTGATGTTCTGTTTCAGCGCTGCGTCCTGAACCGACTTCTGCACCGCGGGCGTAAATGTGCCGACCAGTTGCACGCCGCCGTCCGGCGACGCCTGCGTGGCCCACTGCAGTTCGCCGATGCCGCGGCTCAGCTGCTTCGACGCCGCGTCCGCCGTCGCCTGGTCGGCGAAATTGATCACCACCGTCTGGTTGACGCGGTTCACGCCGCCGTCGCGAATATTGTTGTCACGCAGCAGCGTGCGCGCGTCCGACGCGTCGGAGTCGAGCTTCTTGTTCAGTGCGCCGGCCATGTCGACCTGCAGCAGGAAGTGCACACCACCGCGCAGATCCAGACCAAGGTACATGGGCAGTGCGTGCAGCGCGGTCAGCCAGTGCGGCGACGCGCTTTGCAGATTCAGCGCCACCACGTATTGCGGGTCGTTCGGGTCGCTGTTGAGCGACTTCTGCAGCAGATCCTTCACGCGCAACTGCGTGTCGGTGTCCAGCAGACGCACGCGGATATTCGCGTTGGTCGCCGAGTTGTCGAACGTGACGTCTTCGGGCTTGATCTGATTGGAAGCGAGCGCTGCTTCGACTGCCGACAGCGTGGTCGAGTCGAGCTTGACCGTTGCCTTGCCGCTCGACACCTGCACCGCCGGCGCTTCGCCGAACAGGTTGGGCAGCGTGTACACGAGGCCGATGACCAGAGCCACCAGCATCACGGCGTATTTCCAGAGGGGGTAACGATTCATGAGTGGTCCAACGGGAAGGTTGGCTTGGAAGCGATGCATCCGGCGATCAGCGCGGGCGGTTCACGGTGTGCTGCGTGAACTGCGGAGCGAGGCCGCGCCGGATGCGAGAAAGCCGGCCTTAAAGCGACTTGATCGTGCCCTTCGGGAGAATCGTCGTGATCGACGCTTTCTGCACGGTGATCTCCGTGCCTTCCGAGATTTCGACGCCAACGTAAGCTTCGCCCACCCGGGTGACCTTGCCGACGATGCCACCGTTCGTCACCACTTCGTCGCCCTTGGCCATGGCCGAGAGCATGTTGCGGTGTTCCTTCTGGCGCTTCATCTGCGGGCGAATCATGATGAAGTACAGCACGCCGAACATCAGAATCAGCGGCAGGAAGCTCATCAGATTCGATTCGATGCCACCTGCTGCAGTGCCTTGGGCGAAGGCATTGGAAATGAACGACACGTTGGTCTCTCCGTTATATCAAAACGATCAAAAAAATCAGCCGATTATTCTACCACCGGCCCGACATGCGTCGGCGCGGCAAATCGGCTTTGCGATCAACCGTTTAAAGCCCGTTTTGCCGGCGACGAAAGATGATTGTAAGGTTTTCGCCGTGAGGCCGATGAAACCGTCGGATATCTGATCGGCCTCGCGGCGTGTCACGGCGCCTGATCGACGCCGCGCGCGCGGTTTTCGTGGAAGCGTTTGCGGAAGGTCTCGAACATTTTCGCGTCGATCGAATCGCGCATTTCCTGCATCAGTTCGAGGTAGTAGTGCAGGTTGTGGATGGTATTCAACTGCGCACCGAGGATTTCCCCTACCCGATGCAGATGGTGCAGATAGCCGCGCGTGAAATTCCGGCAGGTGTAGCAGCCGCATTGCTCGTCGAGCGGGCGCAGCGAATTCTTGTGCGTCGCGTTGCGGATCTTGATGTCGCCGAACCGGGTGAACAGCCAGCCGTTGCGCGCATTGCGCGTGGGCATCACGCAATCGAACATGTCGACGCCCGCCGCCACGCCCGCCACCAGATCTTCCGGCGTGCCGACGCCCATCAGGTAATGCGGCTTGTTCGCCGGCAGTTTCGGGCCGATGTGGTTCAGCACGCGCATCATGTCCTCTTTCGGTTCGCCGACCGAAAGGCCGCCGATCGCGAGACCATGAAAGTCCATCTCCGCGAGGCCCGCCAGCGATTCGTCGCGCAGGTCCTCGAACATCCCGCCCTGGACAATGCCGAACAGCGCGTTCGGATTGCCGAGGCGGTTGAATTCGTCCGTGGAGCGCTTCGCCCAGCGCATCGACATGCGCATGGAGTCGGCCGCGTCCTGGTGCGAGGTGGGCACGTTGTTGGTCGCGTACGGCGTGCATTCGTCGAATTGCATGACGATGTCCGAGTTCAGCACCTTCTGGATCTGCATCGACACTTCCGGCGACAGGAACAGCCTGTCCCCGTTGATCGGCGACGCGAACGTGACGCCCTCTTCGGTGATCTTGCGCAGATCGCCGAGTGAAAACACCTGGAAGCCGCCCGAGTCGGTCAGAATCGGCTTCTTCCAGCCCATGAAGCCGTGCAGGCCGCCGTGCGCGTCGATCGTTTCGAGCCCGGGGCGCAGCCACAGGTGAAACGTATTGCCGAGGATGATCTGCGCGTGCATTTCCTCGAGTTCGCGCGGCTGGACGGCTTTCACGGTGCCGTAGGTGCCGACCGGCATGAAGATCGGCGTTTCCACCACGCCATGATTCAGCGTGACGCGGCCACGGCGCGCCTGACCGTCGGTGCCGAGCAATTCGAAATGGAGGCCGTTTTCAGGGCGCGTAGGCGTCGCGTCTTGCGACTGATGACCAAGGGTCATGGATTCACTCCTGGGCAACCGGAGAACAGTCCGGCGCAATGGTTGAAGTGCCGACGCGAAGGGTTCGCGGCGGCAAAGAAAACTGTGCAGACTGCGCGTATCAGCGGATCAGCGGATCAGCTGTCGCGCCGCGTCAGCAGCATGGCGTCGCCGTAGCTGAAAAAGCGGTAGCGCTCGTTGATCGCATGCCGGTAAGCCTCGCGGATCGCGTCCACGCCAGCGAACGCCGACACCAGCATCAGCAAGGTTGATTTCGGTAAATGGAAGTTTGTCACGAGCCGGTCGACCACCCGAAAACGGTAGCCTGGCGTGATGAAAATATCCGTTTCCGTGCTGGCGGCACCGAGCGGACGACCTTCCGCTTCGGCGTCACGCGCGGCGGCTTCGAGCGCGCGCATCGAGGTCGTGCCGACCGCGATCACGCGGTTGCCCCGCGCGCGCGTGGCCGCGATCTTGTCGGCGAGCGACTGCGGCAGGTGATACCACTCGCTGTGCATCTTGTGTTCGGCAATATTCTCGACCCGAACGGGCTGGAACGTGCCTGCGCCGACATGCAGCGTCAGCGTCGCACGCTGCACGCCTTTGGCGTCCAGACGCGCGAGCAGCGCGTCGTCGAAATGCAGACCGGCGGTGGGTGCGGCAACCGCGCCCGGATGTTGCGCAAACACGGTCTGGTAGCGGGTTTCGTCGGTCGCGTCGGGATCGTGTTCGATGTACGGCGGCAGCGGCAGACGGCCGAACTGCTCGATCAACGTCAGGCAGTCGTCCGGAAAATGCAGCGTGTAAAACGGTTCGACGCGCTCGCCCACCGTGACGTCGAACGCGTCGGCAAGACGCAAGGTGGTGCCCGGCTGCGGACTCTTGCTTGCGCGAATCTGCGCGAGCGCCGTGCGTTCGCCGGTCAGACGCTCCACCAGCACTTCGACTTTGCCGCCACTGGCCTTCTGGCCGAGGAAGCGCGCTTTCAGGACTTTGGTATCGTTAAAGACGAGCAGATCGCCCGCGGCGACGCAGTCCGGTAGCTCGGCGAAGCGTCGGTCGGTAAGACGCGCCGGGCTCACTGCGTTGTCCACCTCGAGCAGACGGCTGGCGCTGCGCTCCGGCAGCGCGACTTGCGCGATCAGCTCGGGTGGCAGATCGAAATCGAAATCGGAAAGCGTAAACATGGGGACGACTGGAAGCGGATTGGATACTGATTTGAGCCGAAGCCTGAGCCGGGCAGCTATGATTGCGGGACGCCGAAGCGCCCCGCGAGCCCGCGCGCTGATAGGCGGCGACACCCTTGACAGCCGATATTGTACTTGCGAAGCAACTCATGCCTTTGTCCGACCGCCGATTGCCCCCCGATGCCGATGAAGTGAGCGCCGAGCAGAAGCGCCGCCTCTCGCGAGCTACGGCAGCGGACGCGGGCACGAGCGGTGTACCCGCGCCGCCTCGGCGGCCGCTGGACTCGCAGGCTGCGTCGAACCCGCGTGAAGACGTGCTTGCTGTATCGGGCGTCATCGAGACCGCGCCGCTCGCGGGCGCATCCGCCACGCAGGCCTCACCTGCAACGAGCGGCGCGGCGGCCAAAGCGTCCGCGCAAGGAGGGACGACGGGCGATGCGACAGGTGGTGCGAAAGGCGGGACGAGAGCCTCGAAGAAGTCGGCCGAAAAAACCGCTGCCAAGCCCGCGGCAAAGTCGGCCGAAAAAACCGCGGACAAGCTTGCAAGGCTCGGCCTTAAACGCGATATCGATCTGGTCTTGCACCTGCCCATGCGCTACGAGGACGAAACCTCGCTGACGCCGCTCGGGCATCTGTTGCCAGGCGGCGTTGCGCAGACGGAAGGCGTGGTGTTCGACAACGAGATCGCTTACCGGCCGCGCCGGCAGTTGCTGGTGCGGCTGCGCGACGATGCCGGCGACGAACTGGTGCTGCGCTTTCTCAATTTCTACGGTTCGCAGGTCAAGCAGATGGCGATCGGCGCGCGGCTGCGCGTGCGTGGCGAAGTGCGTGGTGGCTTCTTCGGCATGGAGATGGTGCATCCGGCTGTGCGCGTCGTCGACGAGGACACGCCGCTGCCGCAGGCGCTCACGCCGGTCTATCCGAGCACGGCCGGTGTCACGCAGGCATATCTGCGCAAGTCGATCGATAACGCGTTGTCGCGCACGTCGTTGCCGGAGTTGCTGCCTGAACAGGTCGCGCGTACGTATCTGCAGCCGCTCGGTGTGCCTGCGCTGATGGAAGCGGTGCGCACGCTGCATCACCCCGGCGCGCAGTCCGACGAAACTGCGTTGATCGACGGCACGCATCCGGCGTGGGTGCGCATCAAATTCGAGGAACTGCTGGCGCAGCAGATGTCGCTCAAGCGCGCGCACGAGGAGCGCCGCACGCGCGCCGCGCCGGCCATGCCGCGCCGAAGGCTGGGTGACGAAAGCGCGCTGGTCGCGCGTCTTCTGAAAGCGCTGCCGTTTTCGCTGACGGCGGCGCAGGAGCGCGTAGGCGGCGAGATTGCGCTCGATCTCACACAGCCGCATCCGATGCAGCGTCTGTTGCAGGGCGACGTGGGCAGCGGCAAGACGATCGTGGCCGCACTGGCCGCGGCGCAGGCGATCGACGCCGGTTATCAGGCCGCGCTCATGGCGCCGACCGAGATTCTCGCGGAGCAGCATGCGCGCAAGCTGCGCGGCTGGCTGGAGCCGCTCGGGGTCAGCGTCGCGTGGCTCGCCGGCAGTCTGAAGGCCAAAGAAAAGCGCGCCGCGCTCGAAGCCGCTGCGCTCGGCACGGCGCAGCTCGTGATCGGCACGCACGCGATCATCCAGGACGCGGTCGAGTTCGCGCGGCTCGGGCTCGTGATCGTCGACGAGCAGCATCGCTTTGGCGTGGCGCAGCGGCTCGCGCTGCGCGCGAAGGCGCAGAACGCCGCGGACGGCGCACGCGATTTTCAGCCTCATCAGTTGATGATGTCCGCGACGCCGATTCCGCGCACGCTCGCCATGACGTATTACGCGGATCTCGACGTGTCGACGATCGACGAATTGCCGCCCGGCCGCACGCCGATCCTGACCAAGCTCGTGTCCGACGCCCGTCGTGACGAAGTGATCGGCCGCGTGCGCGAGGCCGCGTTGACCGGGCGTCAGGTGTACTGGGTGTGTCCGCTGATCGAAGAAAGCGAGACCCTGCAGCTGCAGACCGCGGTCGAGACTTACGAGACGCTGGTGGCGGCGTTGCCGGAGTTGAACGTCGGCCTCGTGCACGGACGTCTCGCGCCGGCCGACAAGGCCGCGGTGATGGACGCGTTCACACGCAACGAAGTGCAGTTGCTCGTCGCGACGACGGTGATCGAAGTGGGCGTGGATGTGCCGAATGCGTCGCTGATGGTGATCGAGCACGCCGAGCGGTTCGGGCTTGCGCAATTGCACCAGTTACGCGGACGGGTAGGGCGCGGCAGCGCGGCATCGGTGTGCGTGCTGCTGTACACCGGGCCGTTGTCGATGACGGCGCGAGCGCGCTTGCAGACGATGCGCGAGACGACCGACGGGTTCGAGATCGCCCGGCGAGACCTGGAAATTCGTGGCCCCGGGGAGTTTCTCGGGGCCCGGCAGTCGGGCGCGGCGATGTTGAGATTTGCCGATCTCGAAAATGATCAGTGGCTCATCGAGCCCGCGCGGGAGGCGGCAGCGGTGCTGCTCGACAAGTACCCCGAGGTGGTGGGTCAACATCTGGCGCGGTGGCTCGGAGCGCGGGAGCAGTATCTGAAGGCATGAGGCTGGGCCAGGTGCGTTTTAGAGCCTGCCGCCGGGTTGGCGAACCGACCCTATAGGTGTATAACTAGAACCTATCAAACTCACGTGCCTGATTGGTCCCCTAATGACGCTCACCGAATTGAAATACATCGTTGCGGTTGCCCGCGAGCGGCACTTCGGCCGTGCTGCCGAAGCCTGTTTCGTAAGTCAGCCAACCCTCTCGGTAGCCATCAAAAAGCTGGAAGACGAACTGAACGTTCAGATCTTCGAACGCGGCACCAGCGAAGTCAGCGTCACTCCCATCGGTGAACAGATCGTTACGCAAGCGCAGCGCGTGCTGGAGCAGACGCTCGCCATCAAGGAAATCGCCAAGCAGGGCAAAGACCCGCTGGTTGGACCGCTGCGTCTCGGCGTCATCTACACGATCGGGCCGTATCTTTTGCCCACGCTCGTCAAACAGATGATCCGGCGTGTCCCGCAAATGCCGCTCATGCTGCAGGAAAATTACACGCTCAAGCTCATCGAACTACTCAAACAGGGCGAAATCGATGTCGCGATCATGGCGCTGCCATTCCCTGAAACGGGTCTGATGTTGCGCCCCATGTACGACGAGCCGTTCGTCGTCGCGCTGCCGTCCGGCCACGCATGGGAAAACCGTCAGAAAATCGGCGCCGACGACCTGAAGCAGGAAACCATGCTGCTGCTCGGCAGCGGCCATTGCTTCCGCGATCACGTACTGGGCGTGTGTCCCGAGTTGATGCGCTTTTCGCAGAATGCGGACGGCATCCAGAAGACTTTCGAAGGGTCGTCGCTCGAGACGATCCGGCATATGGTCGCGAGCGGCGTCGGCATTACGGTGCTGCCGCGTATGTCGGTGCACGAGGTCAAGCCGCACGCAGCCGGCATCGATGCGGGCCTGCTCAGCTATGTTCCGTTCGAGGAACCCGTGCCCGATCGCCGCGTCGTGCTCGCCTGGCGCAAGAGTTTCACGCGGATGCCCGCTATCGACGCCATCTGCGACGCCATCAGCGCCTGCGAGTTGCCTGGCGTGAAGAAGCTGGACCTGCCCGCCGCAGTCAACTGAGAGCCGGTTCCCAACCTGGCGGCGCATTTGTCATGCGCTGCCTTGCCAATCCACGTTTTTTAGCGAGCCGCGGCGGCGCGGCAACTGCATCGCGCTCGACCCCGCTAATCGTTTCACGGCCAGGCCAGTCCGGCATGGGGTCCGCGCCCACCCTATCGAATAGATAAAATTAATCAAAAACAAAAACTCGATAGCATTGGTATAGTTTTCTTCAGGGATCGCCCGATCCATCAGAACTGGAGGAAATCATGTCCCGCTCGACCTCGCCACGAATTGAGCCCCGCGCTGTTCAATCGAAAGGCGTCCCGGCGACGACTGGAAGGTTCAGCGCGTCGATGCTGAGCCTGCGTAGCGTCGCGCTTTCCTTGCTGGTCGATCGGGCACTGTCCGCCTAAGCCTGTGTGAGGCGTGCCGCCGCACGCATGCAGGTCCGCGCACCTCCCAACCCATTTCAATAAAAGCCATCCAGGAGTTCCGCCATGTCCGAACAGAAGCTCACCAACGCCGCTGGCGCGCCCGTCGCCGACAACCAGAATTCGCTGATCGCCGGCGTACGCGGGCCGGTCGTCCTGCAGGACGTGTGGCTGCTCGAAAAGCTGGCTCACTTCGACCGCGAAGTGATTCCCGAGCGCCGGGTACACGCCAAGGGCTCGGGCGCGTTCGGCACGTTGACGGTCACGCACGACATCTCGCGCTACACGAAGGCGAAAGTGTTCGCCGAAGTCGGCAAGCAAACGCCGCTTTTCATGCGCTTTTCGACGGTAGCGGGTGAACGCGGCGCGGCCGACGCCGAGCGCGACGTGCGCGGCTTCTCGATCAAGTTCTACACGGAAGAGGGCAACTGGGACGTGGTGGGCAACAACACGCCGGTGTTCTTCATCCGCGATCCGCTGAAGTTTCCGGATTTTATTCACACGCAAAAGCGCGATCCGTACACCAACATGCGCAGCAACGTGGCCGCGTGGGATTTCTGGTCGCGCCATCCGGAGTCACTGCATCAGGTCACGATCCTCATGAGCGACCGTGGCATTCCGAAAAATTATCGGCAGATGCACGGCTTCGGCTCGCACACGTACTCGTTCATCAACGCGAAAAACGAGCGCTTCTGGGTGAAATTCCACTTCAAATCGATGCAAGGGATTGAAAATTTCACTGACTCAGAAGCGGCGCAGGTCGTCGCGCAAGACCGCGAAAGCGCGCAACGCGATCTGATTCGCAGTATTGAAACGGGACAGTTCCCGAAATGGCGCTTCGCGATTCAGGTGATGCCGGAAGCGGACGCCGCCACCTATCGCTTCAATCCGTTCGACATCACGAAGGTCTGGTCGCAAAAGGATTACCCGCTGATCGACGTCGGCACGCTGGAGTTGAACCGCAACGCGCAGAACTATTTCGCTGAAGTGGAGCAGGCGGCGTTCACGCCGGCCAATGTGGTGCCAGGCATCGGCTTCTCGCCGGACCGCCTGTTGCAGGGGCGTCTGTTCTCCTATGGCGACACGCAGCGTTATCGCCTCGGGATCAATCACCATCAGATTCCGGTGAATGCGTCGCGTGTGCCGAACCCGCATTCATTCCATCGCGACGGCGCAATGCGCACGGACGGCAACCTGGGCAGCACGGTGAATTACGAGCCGAACCGCTTCGGCGAGTTCACGCAGGACGAGAACGCGGCCGAGCCGCCGCTCGCCGCCGGGACGGTGGATCGCTACGATCATCGCGATGATGACGACTATTACACGCAGGCAGGTATGTTGTTTGCGCCCTTCGATGCGGCGCAGCGTAAACGTCTGTTCGGCAACATCGCTCGCCACATCAGCGGTGTGCCGCACGAGATCGTCGCGCGTCAGATCGAGCATTTCCGGCGCGCCGACCCGGCCTACGCAGAAGGCGTGATCGCCGCGCTGGCCGATCTCGCGGAAGTCAGCAGGAAGTAAGTCATGCAGCAGGCGGCGCGCATCGGCGCGTCGCGGGTAACGATACGAATCGAGGAAGCACGATCATGATCCAGACGATGATGGCCGTCATTGGCAATGCATCCACCGCCCACCACGCGCACCGCCAGCAGGCGCTGATGCTGCGCAGGGTCGTCGGATTTGCGATCGTCACGAGCGGGCTCGCGGTGATCGCCACGCAGGCGCTGCAACACGCGCTGGGCGGCTGACGGAGCGCGTGGCCTCAAGCATGGCCATAAGCGCGGCGGGCGTTCGCACGTCACGCGAATGCAGCAGCTTCTAAGCTAAACTGTCGAGCGTTCGAGGTGCCGGTTTGCCACGCGCAGACCGTCACGTTGCCGACCGGTTCGTATCACTCTTCAAAGGAGTCATCATGGCCAAGAAAGAAGCCGTACAGCACGTCAATATCGGTATCAGCGACGAGGATCGCGAAAAGATTGCAGACGGTCTGTCGCGTCTGCTCGCGGACACTTACACGCTGTACCTGAAGACCCATAACTTCCACTGGAACGTGACGGGTCCGATGTTCAACACGCTGCATCTGATGTTCGAAACGCAATACAACGAGCTGGCGCTGGCGGTCGATTCGATCGCGGAGCGGATTCGCGCATTGGGCGTCCATGCGCCGGGCAGCTACAAGGACTTCGCGAGACTGTCGTCGATCCCCGAAGCGGACGGCGTTCCCGCAGCCGAAGAAATGATCCGCCAACTGGTGGAAGGTCAGGAAGCGGTGGTGCGTACTGCGCGGGGGATTTTCCCGTCGACGGAAGCCGCCAACGACGAACCGACCGCAGACTTGCTGACGCAACGCATGCAAACGCACGAAAAGACCGCATGGATGTTGCGCTCGATGCTGGCGTAATGGCTCTGTCGGCCGAACTGGCTCGACGGGCCTAAGCCTTCGCGCTGAGCGGCGTTCCGGGCGACAGTCCGGACGCAGCCCGGTGGCCCGCTCAACACGCAACTCAGGCCTGAGCCCCAAACGCTTGCAGCCATCGACACGAACAAAGCCTCCCTTTCGCGGGAGGCTTTGTTTTTTGCGGCGCATCCGGCGCTCAGCCTGAGTCGTCGCGACGCGCCAGCGGTATCCCGTAAAATACCGGCACTCCCCGCACCGGATTCAATCCGCCCATGTTTGCCCGACTTCCCCTGTATCTGCGCCTCGTGCGCATGGACAAGCCGATCGGCAGCCTGTTGCTGCTGTGGCCGACGCTCAACGCGCTTTGGATTGCGTCCGAGGGCCACCCCGCGTGGCCGTTGCTGGTGATTTTCACTGTCGGTACGGTGTTGATGCGCTCGGCGGGTTGCGCGATCAACGACTACGCGGACCGCGATTTCGATCGCTATGTGAAACGCACCGAGAACCGGCCCATCACGTCGGGAAAAATCAAGGCGTGGGAAGCGGTGGCGCTGGCGGCCGGCTTGTCCCTGCTCGCGTTTCTGCTGATTTTGCCGCTCAATGCATTGACGAAGGAGTTGTCGGTGGCGGCGCTTTTTGTCGCGGGCTCGTATCCGTTCACGAAGCGGTTCTTTGCTATTCCGCAGGCCTATCTTGGCATCGCGTTCGGCTTCGGCATTCCCATGGCGTTCGCCGCCGTCCAGAATCACGTGCCGATGCTCGCATGGGTCATGCTGCTCGCGAACGTGTTCTGGTCGGTTGCGTATGACACGGAGTACGCAATGGTCGACCGTGACGACGACATCAAGATCGGCATTCGCACGTCGGCGCTCACCTTCGGCCGTTTCGACGTCGCCGCGATCATGCTCTGCTATGCGGCGACACTCGCCATCTACGTGGGTATCGGCGTGATGCTGGGTTTCGGCGTGCTGTACTGGCTGGGGTGGGCGGCTGCGGCGGGCTGCGCGGTCTACCACTACAAGCTGATCCGCCACCGCGAGCGCATGGCATGCTTCGCGGCGTTCCGGCATAACAACTGGCTCGGCGGCGCGCTATTCGTGGGCATCGCCGCGCATTACGCGGCCGCTTCGTTCTAACGCCTCGCGGCCTTCCAGCCAGCGCAGGCACGTCAGAAGCACATGCCATAAAAAAACGCCGCGCTATCTGTTCGATGCGCGGCGTTTTTCCTGCTCGTCACAATGGGCAGTCTTACTGTTTGCCGAACTCGTCGCCCATTTCTTTTGCTCGCGCGTCGGCGGCTAGTGCGCCACGCACGATGGCATCCTTGATTCCGCTTGCTTCGAACGAAGCCAGCGCCGCCGCCGTGGTGCCGCCCTTCGACGTCACACGTTCGCGCAGCATCGCCGGCGGCTCGCTGGAATTGGCCGCCAGTTGCGCCGCGCCGGTGAAGGTGGCAACGGCCAGCGCGCGGCCTTGCGCCTCGTCCATCCCGAGCTGACGCGCGGCTTCCTGCAACGCCTCGATGAAATAGAACACGTAGGCCGGACCGCTGCCCGAAATCGCGGTAACGGCGTCGATTTTCGCTTCGTCGTCGAACCAGACGGTCTCGCCGACTGCGCCAAGCACGTGCGACGCAAGTTCGCGGCCCGCTTCGTCGACCCCGGCAGTGGCAACCAGACCCGTCACGCCCATTCCGATCAGCGCCGGCGTGTTCGGCATCACGCGGACGATCCTCGCGTGGCCGTTCAGCCAGCGCGCCATGTCGTCCATGCGGATGCCCGCGACAATGCTCACCACCAGTTGCGACGCCTTCAGATGCGGCGCCACGCCCTCGGCGACGCTCTTCAGGATCTGCGGCTTCACTGCGAGCACGACGGCGTCATACGACGCGAGTTGCGCATCCGCCGCGGAGGCAGCGGTGTTGACGCCGAATTGCTGTTCGTTGCGCTTGCGCGCGTCTTCGTTGGGATCGATTGCGCAAAGATCGGTCGCGGCGACGCCGCGTTTGATGAGGCCGCCGATCAACGCCGCGGCCATGTTGCCGCCGCCGATAAAAGCAATTTTCATGATGGTCCGAAAGGGTTTACGTGACGGGCCCGGCGCGGCCCGGCGCGGTCAGTTGGAATAATCTCTTGCGCCGAAAATCGCGGTGCCCACGCGGACGATCGTCGCGCCTTCGAGCACGGCGGCTTCGAGATCGCTCGACATGCCCATTGAAAGCGTGTCGAGTTCGAGCCCGTCGTTGCGCAGCTGTTCGAACAGCTCACGCAGGTGGCGATGCGGCACGCGTTGCTCGTCGATACCGCCGGCCGGCTCGGGGATCGCCATCAGGCCGCGCAGCCTGAGGTTAGGAAGCGCAGCGATCTGCCGCGCGACCTCCGGCGCCTCGGCCGCGCTCACGCCGCTTTTGGATGCCTCGCCGCTGATATTCACCTGCAGGCAGACGTTCAATGGCGGCAGATGCGCCGGGCGCTGTTCGGCCAGTCGTTGCGCTATCTTGAGCCGGTCGACGGAATGCACCCAGTCGAACTGTTCGGCAACGGGCCGTGTCTTGTTCGATTGCAACGGTCCAATGAAATGCCATTGAATCGACGCGCGCAGATCAGCCAGTGTGTCGATCTTCGTGAGCGCTTCCTGCACGTAGTTTTCACCGAACGCGCGTTGACCCGCGAGGTAGGCGGCGCGCACGTCTTCGGCCGGGAAGGTCTTGGACACGGCGAGCAGTTCGATGGAACGCGCGTCGCGCCCGGCGACGTGCGCGGCCGTGGCGATGCGCTGCTGCACCGCTTCGAGGTTGTGAATCAGATCGGGCATGAACGTACCGGAAGTCCAGCGAAAGGCGATATCCGGATTATACGGACAGCATGTGCTCGACCAGTTCGATCCAGTGCGCAACCGGCGTCGACGTGCCGCTTTGCAGATGCGCGATGCAGCCGACGTTGGCCGACACGATCACCTGCGGCTCCTGCGCTTGCAGTTGCTCGAGCTTCTGATCGCGCAGCGTGTACGAGAGCCTGGGCTGCGTCAGCGAATAGGTGCCCGCCGAGCCGCAGCATAAGTGACTGTCGGCGGGCAGGCGCACTTCTATGCCAAGCGCCGTCAGCATCTGTTCGACCTTGCCACGGATCTGCTGGCCATGCTGCAACGTGCAGGGCGGATGAAACGCTACCGTATGGACCGATCGGCGCCGCGTGACGGCGACCAGTCGATCGGTGAACTCCGGCAGGATTTCCGAAATATCGCGAGTCAGTTCGACGATGCGGCGCGCCTTCTCCGCATAAGCCGGATCGGCCCGCAGCAGATGCGCGTATTCCTTGACGGTTGCGCCGCAACCCGACGCATTCATCACGATCGCCTCCGCACCCTGTTCGACGTAGGGCCACCAGGCGTCGATGTTCGCGCGAACGTCGCCGAGTGCTTCGTCGTTGTAGCCCAGGTGCAGACGGATCGCGCCGCAGCAGCCGGCGTCCGGCGCGATGACCGTTTCGACGCCGAGCGCGTCGAGCACCCGTGCGGTCGCGATGTTGACGTTGGGCATCATCGAAGGCTGCACGCAGCCCGCGAGCATCAGCATCTTGCGCGCGTGTTTGGTCTCGGGCCATTCGAGCGGGTGTTGCCGCGCGGGCACCTTGTCGCGCAGCTTTCTGGGCAGCAACGGGCGGAAGTGCTGGCCGAGACGCATGGTTGGCGAGAACAGTGCGCTATTCGGCACGATGCTCGCGAGCAGGCGGCGCATGAGGCGCTGTCCGAGCGGACGGCTGACCTTTTCCTCGGTGATCTTGCGGCCGATCTCCACCAGCCGCCCATATTGCACGCCCGACGGACACGTCGATTCGCAATTACGGCAGGTAAGGCAACGGTCGAGGTGAACCTGGGTGCTGCGCGTGACCGCGGCGCCTTCCACCATCTGCTTGATGAGATAGATGCGTCCGCGCGGGCCGTCGAGTTCGTCGCCGAGAATCTGATAGGTTGGGCAAGTGGCCGTGCAAAAGCCGCAATGCACGCAGTTGCGAAGAATGGCGTCGGCTTCGTCGCCGTCGGGCGTGTTGCGAATGAAGTCCGCGAGGTTGGTTTGCATCGCGTCGCTCAGAAGTCGGGGTAAAGACGGCCGCGATTGAAGATGCGGGCCGGATCGAATGCGGCCTTCAGGCCACGGTGGATTTTCATCAGCGGCGCGGGCAGTGGCGTGAAGACGCCGGCGCTGCGATCATAGCCCAGGCCAGTGCGAAAGATCGTGGCATGGCCACCGGCCTGTTTGGCGCTGATGCGTACGGTTTGCGCGTCGGTGTCGGTGATCCACCAGCGCTGGCCGCCGCCCCATTCCATCAGTTGCGCGCCGGGCAGTTGCAGCGGCTCGGTGATCGAAGGCAGGGCGAGCCGCCACAGCGCCGCTTTCGGCGGAATGGCCGCGAAGAAGGAATCGGTTTGCTCGCGCAGGCCGGCCCAGAAGCGCTCTGCTTCCACCGCGTCGACCACTTCGCCGCCGAGCGCGCTGCGCGCCGCCTTGACCGCGGCCTCCGCGCCGGCGAGCCGCACGGCCAGCGTGCCGTGCCGCCACGCGCTCGCGGTAATCGGCAGTGGTCTGCCGCCCCACTCGTTCAACTTGCGGACCGCGTCGGTGCCGTTCATGTCGAACTTGAGCGTGGTTTCGGCCTGCGGCAGCGGCAGGACCTTCACCGACAGTTCGAGAATCAGCCCCAGCGTGCCGAGCGAGCCGGCCATCAACCGCGATACGTCGTAGCCGGCGACATTCTTCACCACCTGGCCGCCGAAGTGCAGTTTTTGCCCCTGGCCGTTCATCATGACCGCGCCCAGCACGAAGTCGCGCGCCGCGCCGGCGGCAGGGCGCCGCGGACCGGCGATGCCGGCGGCGATACAGCCGCCGAAGGTGGCTTGCGCTCCGAAGTGCGGCGGCTCGAAGGCGAGCATCTGATGGTGTTCGGCGAGCGCTGCCTCGATCTCCAGCAGCGGCGTGCCGGCGCGCGCCGTGATGACCAGTTCGGCCGGGTCGTAAGCGATGATGCCGCGATAAGCGCGCGTGTCGAGGATCTCACCTTCCAGCGCCTGACCGTACCAGTCTTTGGTGCCGCCGCCACGGATGCGCAGTGCGCGTCCTTCGGCGCTGGCCGAACGCACGCGCTCGGACCAAACGGTGACGATGTCGTCCTCTTCCATGGTGTCCTGCTTCGTTGTGTTTCGTTTGATTGTACCGGGCGGGGGCGCGCTGGCAACCAGGAGCGGACCCGCATCGGGTAATCAGGGTGAAAGCAGGAAAGCGTTGCCGGGCGCGGGCTCCGCACACGTTGCGTCGCGCCCCCGGCAGCCGGCGAAACCGTTAGAACCGCGGCAGATCGGGTCGCGGCAGCAAGCCGCCGCGCACGTGCATCTTGCCGTACTCGGCGCAGCGCGCGCGCGTGGGTATGCCCTTGTCGGGATTGAGCAGGCCGGGCGCGTCGAAAGCGCGTTTGACCGCGTGGAACGTGTCGCGCTCTTCGGGCGAGAACTGCACGCACATCGAATTGATCTTCTCGATGCCCACGCCGTGTTCGCCCGTGACCGTGCCGCCGAGTTCGACGCAGGTTTCGAGAATGTCGGAGCCGAATGCCTCGGCGCGGTGCCACTCGTCCTGGTCATTGCCGTTGAACAGGATCAGCGGATGCATGTTGCCGTCGCCCGCATGGAAGACGTTCATGCAGCGCAAGCCGTATTTTTTCTCCATCTCTTCGATGCGCCCGAGCAGCGGACCGATACTGCGACGCGGCACCGTGCCGTCCATGCAGTAGTAGTCGGGCGAGATACGGCCGGCGGCCGGGAACGCATTCTTGCGGCCAGACCAGAATCGCAGCCGCTCGCTTTCCGACCGCGAAATCTGGATACGTGTGGCGCCCTGTTCGCGCAGCACCGCTGTCATGCGCACCACTTCGTCGGCGACCTCTTCAGGCGTGCCGTCCGATTCGCACAGGAGGATGGCCGCTGCGTCCAGGTCGTAGCCTGCGTTGACGAATTCCTCGACGGCGCGCGTGGCCGGCTTGTCCATCATTTCGAGACCCGCCGGAATGATGCCCGCGGCGATGATGCCCGCGACCGCCTCGCCGCCTTTCACGACGTCGTCGAAACTGGCCATCACGACTTGCGCGGTCTGCGGCTTCGGAATCAGCTTCACCGTGACTTCCGTGACGATCGCGAACATGCCTTCGCTGCCGATCAGCACCGCCAGCAGGTCCAGCCCCGGCGAGTCGGGCGCGAGCGAGCCGAATTCGACGATCTCGCCTTCCATCGTCACCGCACGCACGCGCAGCACGTTATGCACGGTCAGCCCGTACTTGAGGCAGTGCACGCCGCCGGAATTCTCGGAGACATTTCCGCCGATCGTGCAGGCGATCTGCGACGATGGGTCCGGCGCGTAATACAGCCCATAGGGCGCCGCAGCCTCGGAAATGGCCAGGTTGCGCACGCCCGGCTGCACAGTGGCCGTTCGCGCATACGAGTCGACTTCGACGATTTTGCGAAAGCGCGCGAGCGACACGACGACCCCATGACGAATCGGCATGGCGCCGCCGGACAGGCCGGTGCCGGCGCCTCGCGGCACGATCGGCACATCGAGCCGGTGGCAGATCTGCACGATGCGCTGGACCTGCGATTCCGTTTCCGGCAATGCGACGGCGAGCGGCAAGCGCCGGTATGCGGCGAGGCCGTCGCACTCGTACGCAACGGTGTCTTCCTCCCGATACAGCAGGCAGTGTGTCGGCAGCACCGCCATCAGCGCCTGTACGACTTCGCGTTGGCGCTGCGCGAGCACTTCGGCAGTCAGTTCAGCGGGTGCATTCATCGGTGGTGTCTCCTCTTGCCGTTCAGCGGTCGCGCCGTTCCTGTCTTTGCTCAGGCCGCGGCGCGGTCTGCGCGTGCTGCGAATCAGGCTACCCAGTTGAATATCTTGCCCGGGTTCATCAGATTGCGCGGATCGAGCGCGTGCTTGATGGAGCGCATCACGTCCACCGCGACTTCGCCATGCTCTTCCAGCAGAAAGCCCATCTTGTGAAGCCCCACGCCATGTTCGCCGGTGCAAGTGCCATCCATGCTCAGCGCGCGTTGCACGATGCGATGGTTAAGCCGCTCCGCCTCCGCGAGTTCTTCGGGCTTGTCTGGATCGATCAGAATCACGACGTGGAAATTTCCGTCGCCAACGTGGCCGACGATCGGGCACGGCAGCGGCGACGCCTTGAGATCCTGCTCCGTCTCGACCACGCACTCGGCGAGACGCGAGATCGGCACGCACACGTCGGTGGTCACCGCGCGACAGCCGGGTTTGAGTTGCAGCATCGCGAAGTACGCGTTGTGACGCGCATTCCACAAACGGCTGCGGTCTTCCGGACGCGTGGCCCATTCGAAACCTTCGCCGGCGTTCTGCGCAACGATCTCCTGGACCAGCTCCGCCTGTTCTTTCACGCCGGCTTCGGTGCCATGGAATTCAAAGAAGAGATTGGGCGCCTCGCGCAACGTCAGATTCGAATGACGATTGATCGAGCGGATCGCGAGCGCGTCGACGAACTCCACGCGGGCAATCGGCACGCCGATCTGGATCGTCTCGATTACGGCGCGCACCGCGTCGCCCATCGACGGGAACGCGCACACGGCGGCCGACACCGCCTCGGGCTGCGGATACAGACGCAGCGTGATGCCTGTGATGACGCCGAGCGTGCCCTCCGAGCCAACGAACAGCCGCGTCAGGTCGTAACCCGCCGACGACTTGCGCGCCCGCGTGCCGGTGTCGATCACGCGGCCGTCGGCCAGCACCACGCTCAGACCAAGCACGTTCTCGCGCATCGTGCCGTAGCGCACGGCGTTCGTACCCGACGCGCGCGTGGCCGTCATGCCGCCGATGCTCGCGTCCGCGCCCGGATCGATCGGGAAAAACAGGCCCGTGTCGCGCAGCGCTTCGTTGAGCTGTTTGCGCGAGATGCCCGGCTCCACGGTGACGGTCAGGTCTTCGGCGTTGATCGACAGCACGCGGTTCATGGCCGACAGATCGATCGACACACCGCCCTGCACGGCGAGCAGGTGCCCTTCGAGCGACGACCCGTTGCCGTAAGGGATGATCGGAACGTTGTAC
Source organism: Paraburkholderia sp. PREW-6R (assembly GCF_039621805.1). Classification (NCBI taxonomy): domain Bacteria; kingdom Pseudomonadati; phylum Pseudomonadota; class Betaproteobacteria; order Burkholderiales; family Burkholderiaceae; genus Paraburkholderia; species Paraburkholderia sp. PREW-6R. The sequence goes on from NZ_CP155073.1 coordinate 514,971, forward strand.
TCGCCGCAAAGCCTGACGGCGGACTGTACGTCTTCGGTAGTGCGGGCGAAAACGACGGCGTCAGGCAGTTGCGGATCGAATGGAGATTCGTCGCGGCCGTGGTGAGCGCGTACCGCTTCGGAAATCGACGCCTGGTCGCCAAAAGTGGCCTTGAGCGCATTCAGCAGCTCGGCGGGAAACGGCCGGCGCAGCGAGGCCGGCGGCACGGGATGGTTCACGCATGTCTCCTGATATTGGGGCGGCGCTGGTCGACAGCCGTCTGCCGATTTTACGCCGATCGCCCACCGGCCGTGATGAAGCCGCCCGGCGCTTCTATAATGGCGGCGACCTGGCGATGCGCGCAATATGGATAAACGCGGTGATGCCGGCGCAACGCGCCGGCTGCGGCTCTCAAGGCGGCGCATCGTCTTCGAACTGGATGGGAGGCCTCATGGGCAACCGCTTGAGCAAGATCGCGACCCGCACGGGTGATGACGGCACGACCGGTCTTGGCGATGGCCGCCGCGTACGCAAGGACAGCGCGCGAATCGCCGCCATTGGCGACGTGGACGAGCTCAACTCGAATCTGGGCGTGCTGCTGTGCGAAACGCTGCCGGACAATGTTCGAGCGGCGCTGGTCGCGATTCAGCACGACCTTTTCGACCTGGGCGGCGAACTTTGCATTCCTGGCCACACCATGATTTCAGTGGAGCATCTCGCCCGGCTGGACGACTGGCTGGCCGACTACAACGCCACGCTGCCACCGCTGAAGGAATTCATTTTGCCGGGCGGCTCGCGGGCGGCTTCGCTTGCGCATGTGTGCCGGACTGTCTGCCGGCGCGCCGAGCGGGCGATCGTTACGCTTGGCGAGCAGGAAGAACTCAATGCCGCGCCTCGTCAGTATGTGAACCGGCTTTCCGACCTGTTGTTCGTGCTTGCGCGCGTACTGAATCGCGTGGACGGCGGCACGGATGTGCTCTGGCAGCACGAGCGTTGACAACTCCGCCGTTCATCGCTCGTTCAGCGAACGCTTTCGGCAAATGAAAAGCCCGGCTCATCATCGAGCCGGGCTTTTTGCCAATTGCCCGCGCAAAACAGGCGGGCGTTCAGTTGCCGCTGCCGCGTGCAATGCGCCGCTGCTTCACCGAATCGGCGAGACCTTCGAGCACGGCGACGCTTTCGTCCCAACCGATACACGCGTCGGTGATGCTCTGCCCATAGGTCAGCGCGCAGCCTTCCTGCAAGTGCTGGCGGCCCGCCACGAGATGCGACTCCACCATCACGCCGACAATCCGTTCGTCGCCCGAAGCAATCTGGCGGCCGATGTCCGCACACACCGGGATCTGATTCTCGTGCTTCTTCGAGCTGTTCGCGTGGCTCGCGTCGATCATCAGGCGCGCGGCGAGACCCGCCTTGCCGATGTCGGCGCACGCGGCGTTCACGCTGTCGGCGTCGTAGTTCGGCGTCTTGCCGCCGCGCAGAATGATGTGGCAGTCCTCGTTGCCGGCCGTCGAGACGATCGCCGAGTGACCGCCTTTCGTGACTGACAGGAAGTGGTGCGGCTGCGACGCGGCCTTGATCGCGTCGACGGCAATCTTCACGTTGCCGTCCGTGCCGTTCTTGAAGCCGACCGGGCACGACAGGCCCGACGCCAGTTCACGATGCACCTGCGACTCGGTCGTGCGCGCACCGATTGCGCCCCACGAAATCAGGTCGGCGATGTACTGCGGGCTGATCATGTCGAGGTACTCGGTGCCCGCCGGCAGGCCGAGTTCGTTGATGCGCAGCAGCAGTTCGCGGGCGGTGCGCAGACCGTCGTTGATCTTGAAGCTGTTGTCCATGTGCGGGTCGTTGATGAGACCCTTCCAGCCCACCGTCGTGCGCGGCTTCTCGAAATACACGCGCATCACGATTTCAAGCTCGCCCGCAAAGCGCTTGCGCTGCTCGACGAGTCGCCCGGCATATTCCATCGCGGCTTTCGTGTCGTGAATCGAGCACGGTCCGATGATGACGATCAGCCGGTCTTCCATGCCGTGCAGGATGCGATGCATGGCGTGGCGCGAGTTGTAGATCACGTCGGACACCCTTTCGTCGCAGGCGAATTCGCGGATCAGGTGGGCAGGGGGCGTGAGTTCTTTCAATTCGCGAATCCGGACGTCGTCGGTGTTATGCGGGGGCATGCTTGTTCTCCTGAATCGGTTCGTAGCGTGTTCGCTTAGGCAATGGAGACCGCGGAGGCTGCGAGGCAGGCAGCAGGATCAGCGGCGCCACGGCAAACGGCAGTCAAAAAGGTTTCAACGGCAAATATCAAAAGCGTCGGGCGAAAAAAAACCGCCAGGCTGGCTGGCGGTTTTTCGTGAATTCTGGTGTTCTGCGTGCACTAACACCCCTCTCGATCCGCCAGCGGTCTGAGATGCCAGAAAAAGTAAAAGTAAAACTTGGCGGACATGACGAGAGGTCGCTGGTCAAAAAGGGTGAGTGACTTTATAACCCGGTGAGGCTCGCCTGACAAGCCTGACCCGGGAAAAATACGGAAATACCGCATACTTTTAGGCAAGCATGCACGAAGTATGCGTTTTCTACACAATTAGGCCGTGCCGCCCACGGTCATCTTTTCGATGCGCAGCGTGGGCTGTCCAACGCCGACCGGCACGCTCTGGCCTTCCTTGCCGCACACGCCGACGCCCGAATCGAGCTTCATGTCGTTGCCGATCATGGTGACGTACTTCAGCGATTCAGGGCCGCTGCCGATCAGCGTCGCGCCCTTTACCGGATACGTGATCTTGCCGTTTTCGATCATGTAGGCTTCGGAGGCCGAGAACACGAATTTGCCGTTCGTGATGTCCACCTGCCCGCCGCCAAAGTTCACCGCATACAAGCCGTTTTTCACGGACGCGAGAATTTCCTGCGGGTCTTTGTCGCCGTTGAGCATGTACGTGTTGGTCATGCGCGGCATGGGCAGCGCGGCGTACGACTCGCGGCGTGCGTTCCCCGTGACCGGCATTTTCATCAGACGCGCGTTCAGCGTGTCCTGAATGTAGCCCTTGAGAATGCCGTCTTCGATCAGCGTCGTGCACTGCGTGGGATTGCCTTCGTCGTCGATATTTAGCGAGCCGCGACGGTTCGGCAGCGTGCCGTCGTCCACTACGGTCACGCCTTTCGCCGCCACCTGTTCGCCGATACGTCCGGCGAAGGCCGACGAGCCCTTGCGGTTGAAGTCGCCTTCAAGACCGTGACCGATCGCTTCGTGCAGCAGCACGCCCGGCCAGCCCGGTCCGAGCACCACGGTCATCGCACCGGCCGGAGCGGGGCGCGCGTCGAGATTCACGAGGGCCGCGTGCACCGCGTCGTCGACGTATTTCGACAATATGTCGTCTGTGAAGTACCCGTAGTCGAAGCGGCCACCGCCGCCGCCGCTGCCAATCTCACGGCGGCCGTTGTGCTCGGCGATCACCGTGACGGACACGCGCACGAGCGGCCGGATGTCGGCCGCAAAGCCGCCGTCGCTGCGAGCGACCAGCACCACGTCGTACTCGCCGGCAAGACCTGCCATGACCTGCTGGATGCGCGGATCGCGGCCGCGCGCCATCTGTTCGATGCGTTCGAGCAGCTTGACCTTGGCGGTTGCGTCGAGCGATTGCAGCGGATCGGCCGGCAGGTACAGATCGCGCCCGGCAATGCCGGTCAGCGACGACGCCACCTTGATTTTCTGCTTGCCGCCGCCCGCTTTGGCGATCGACCGGGTGGCGAGCGCCGCCTGCCGGATGGCTTCGGGCGACAGATCGTCAGAATAGGCGAAGGCCGTGCGGTCGCCCGACACGGCGCGCACGCCGACGCCCTGATCGATGCTGAAGCTGCCTGATTTCACGATGCCTTCTTCGAGGCTCCACGCTTCGCTGCGCGTGTACTGGAAGTACAGGTCCGCGTAGTCGATCTTGTGCGTGAAGATTTCGGCAAGCGTGCGGGTGAGCAGCGCTTCGTCGAGACCGTAAGGGGTCAGGAGAATGTCTTTGGCGGTGGCGAGATTGCGGATACCGGGTTCGATGATGTTCATTCGAAGTATGTTCTGCTCAATACGGAGGATTCGGTTAGCGCCACACGCTCATATGAGTGGGCAGCGCCGCAGTTTCAATGTCCAGCCATTGCGAACCGGCAGTTGGCTGAACGGGCGGGCCGATCGGCCAGCTCATGTACTCGTTCAGCTACCCAGCACGCGGTGACGCCAGGCCGGCAGACTCTGCCGCACTTCGTCGATGCGTGCCCGCTCGATTGTGCCGGCGACCACGCCGGCGCCTTCGTCGCGCACCGCGACGACTTCGCCCCACGGGTCGATCAGCATGCTGTGGCCCCAGGTTCGGCGGCCATTTTCATGTTTGCCGCCTTGCGCGGCCGCCAGCACGTAGCACTGGTTTTCCACCGCCCGGGCGCGCAGCAGCATGTCCCAGTGCGCGCGGCCGGTGGTGTAGGTGAACGCCGACGGCACCACGATCAGCGCGCAGTCGCCCATGCGCCGGTATAGCTCGGGAAAGCGCAAATCGTAGCAGACCGATAGTCCGACACGGCCGAACGGCGCTTCGAAGGTGCGGACTTCGTCGCCGGGACGAATGGTGCGCGCCTCGTCGAACGATTCTTCGCCTTTTTCGAAGCTGAACAGGTGGATCTTGTCGTAGCGCGCGGCCTCGTTGCCTTGCGGATCGAACACGAGTGTGGTGTTCAGCACGCGCGACGCTTCCGGCGCGGTAATCGGCAACGTCCCGCCGATCACCCACAGTTTGTGACGGCGCGCCGTGTCAGCGAGAAAACGCTGGATCGGACCGTCCTGATAGGGCTCGCGCACGGTGAGCTTGTCCGTGTCCTTGAAGCCCATGAAGCAGAAATACTCGGGCAGCAGGACGAGTTGCGCACCGCCGGCAGCGGCTTCTGCGATCAACCGTTCGGCCTCGGCCAGATTGCGATCGCGATCCGGCGTGCTCACCATTTGCAGCGCGGCGACGCGGAACGCGGTTTCGGAAGAGCCGCCTGCCTGCGCAGACGACGAAGCGGCCGAAGCTGAGGAAGAGACGTGTGTTTCGCTCATGAGCGTTTTGAAAAACTCCCGGCAAGGCGGCGGCGGGTGCCGCGGGCGCTGCGTTCAGTCATCAGGGCCGGCTGGGCCGGCGGCGCGGCTCTGCGTTTTCCCGCGGGGCCAGCGGAGCATGGCGCGGAAAGCTCAATTCGCCTCGACGGTCGAAGCCGGAGCGTCCATCTTACCGCGATCGCTTCTGACCCGCTCGATGTGCGGTTTCGACCATGCGCCGGTGATCGCATACTCGCGCGCAAACGCGTGCGACACCGATTGCGAGAACGCCAGATCGGCGACGAGCGCACCGAGCCCGAGCAGCGGATTGACGACCGCCGCCGCGACCACGGCCGCGCCGGCGCTGACCGTGGGAATGATCCGCACGTGCAGATCCTGCGTTTCCTGTGCCAGGTCTACCGAGCCTTTCATTTCGGCGCGAGCCGGCGCGGTCACCATCTCGAAATTTTCGGTGCGCCCGATGCCGTCGTGAACCTGCGCGGTGCCCGTCACGCGTTCGAACGGCAGGCCTTCGCCGATCACGTCGCGGAAATTCAGGGTGGCGAAACGCGCGAGGCTTTGCAGGCTGAGCACGCCGAGCAGCTTGGCGACGCCCGGATCGACCTTCAGGATCTGCCCGTGACGCAGGTCCACGGCAAGATTGCCGTTGAAGGTCGAGTAGTCGATGCGGGTGGGACCGCCCAACCACATCACCTTGCCCGACAGCGAGCCCGTGCCCGCCTTCAGCGTGCGCGGCTGGCCGAAGCGCTCCAAGAGCGCGCCCGCGTCCTTGATGTCCAGCTTGAAATCGAACACCGTGCGGCGGGGCGCGGTGTCGTCGGCGGACGTGCCGAGTTCGGTCGAGGTGCGCCAGTTTCCGGTCGCCGTCAGCGACGCGGCCGGATTGCTGACGTCGAGCTTGTCGAGTTGCCACACAGGCACGCCGTTTTCGTCGAAGTTATGCGCGTCGACTTCGAGACGCCCAATATTGCGATCGCGGAAAATCAGCTCGTTCACGACCAGATCGATCGACGGCATGTTCTGCGCCGGCGCGGACATTGCCTGGCCAATCAGATCCTTGTCTGTTGCCGACGGAATCACCACCCGTGCAAAACGCGCCTGCAACGTGCCGGGCGAGCCTTTGGTTGGGCCGGGAAGCCAGGACACGTGACCGGAGACCTGGTCCGACGCGATGTTCGCCTGCCATGTGTTATCCGCATGGGATGCGCCGACGACCACGCTCTCCCAGTGCCGCTTGAGCAGCGTCAATGTGCCGATGTGCACGGCGAAGCGGCTCGGCAGGAACTGCGCGACCATCGGATTGGGCACATTGGGCGCATTAGGCGCGTTAGACACATTAGCCGCGTCGGGAACATTAGCCGCGTCGGCCGCCGCGGCGGCAGTGACCGGTGCCGGCGCGGGCGCGTCCTTGCTGCGCATCTGGGCAACCAGCGCGCGCCACGCGTCGGCGTCGAACGCCTCCACCTCCACCGCCGCAACGACACCTTCGGCGGGCAAATCCGCCGGCCTGTTCACGCCGATCGCACCGCGCACCACGGTCGGCGTCGTTTTCGGCTGATAGTGCAGTAAATAGGTGGCGGCGATAGGTCCGAACGTGAGATCGGCGCGTTCCAGGCCGGCTTCACCCGGCGCGGCGGACGGCTTCACGGCAAAGCGCAGCGGCATCGGCTCGCCCACCGGCTTGTTGAACGGCGCGGGGAAATCGAGCGCGAGACCGGTCAGATCGGAATTGGCCGTCACCTCCGGCAGATGTCCTTTCGCGCCGCGCACGTTCAGCGCATACGGTGCGCTGCCGCTCAAGCGCGTGAGCACCTGCGTGGCCGGTCCATGCAGATCGAGGTTGCGTGCGGCATCCACGGCAATGTGGCCGCCCAGATCCAGCGCATAAGTGCCGTCCTGCTTCAGGCCGCCGTTCGCGTGCACGTCGCCGCCGAGGAACTGTGCGGTCAGGCGGTCCACCTGTGCGGTGTGCTCGGTGAAGCGTACTTTGCCGTTCAACTGCGACAGCGGCGGCACGTTCGCGACGCTCAGCCGGTTGTTCTGGAAGCCCACCGCGCCTTCCACGGCGATATGCGGCATCGGCGTGCGCGGCACGGTCAGCTTGAGTGCGAGCGACGCGCGTCCCTCGGCCTGTACCTTCTCGGTTTCATGCTTGGCCATGATGCCGAGCGAGCTGGCGTTCACATAGTCGAGCATGTCGGACAACGGCCCGAGGCCGTCGCCCTGGATCACGAGGCTCGACGCCTTCGTGCCGAGATCGTCGATCCGCCCCTTCACGCCGTGGAGCGCGACACGCTTGTAATGCGCGCGGTCGATGTCGAAGCGCATCACGTTCTGGCTGAGTTCGAACTTGCCGTCGATGCCGTCGAGCGGCGGCCAGATATTCGGCGTGCCGTTTCTCATCTTGCGGGGCGGGAAGGGCGACGGGTCGAACTTGCCGCCCCTGAACGGCGCGACGATATGGAAAATGCCGGCAGTCGGGTCGCGCGAATAAGGGAATTTGGTCAGGTCGCCGTGAATCTCGATAGTCGCGCCGTGGGACATGCCGGCTTGCAGACCATGTCCCAGATAAATGCGCAACTTCTCGCTGACGCTGGTCGGCAGATAACGGGCAATGCGCGTGACCTGCGCGCGCTGGAAGTCCGCTTTCAGGTCGAGCGCGCCTCGGCCGTGACCGGGGTTGCTGTAGTCGGCGGTGGCGGTGGCCGCCACGTCCGCGTTCGATACGCCGAAGTCCGCCAGCTTGACCTTGAACGCAGGGTGATTCTCGCCCGGCGCCTTGGGCGTGATCGTCCAGTCGGCGCGGCCATGCAGACGGTCGAGCTTCAGGCGCGGATCGTCGAACACGCCGGGCAGTGTAATGGCGACATTCGACGTGTCGAGCAGCGCGCTGCCGTGGTTCTCGTCGGCGTCGACGCTGCCCCACAGATTTTCGATGCCGGGCACGCCGGCGCGTGGGTGATTCAGCGCGGTGAGGCCCGGCGGCGGTTCCTGCGCGGCGAAGCTGATGCCCTGCAAATCGCCCTTGAAACGATAGCGCTCGACCGGCTCCGCGCCGGTCGCGTGACGGTCGCTGCCCGCTTCGCCGGATGGCGGCTTGTCGCGTTCGACCTCGATCACATAGTTGGCCACCATGCCGCGCGGGTTGAAGCGCACGAGATTGTTCAGCAGCCGCGGCGGCAACGGCAGCGCCCGGCTGAATTCCGCAAGAATGCCCAGGTCGACGCGATCGCCGCTCACGCTCATCAGTTGCCCATGTTGCTGCGACGCCGGCCGGAAGCGGCCGTCCAGCGTGGAAAACGACAGCGTGCGAGTGAGCGGCGTGCCGTCATCGAGCGGCGGCTGACCGAGTTCGGCGCGCAGGTCTTTCAGTTGCAGCGTGTAGTCGCCGCGTGTCGCTTCCACGCGCCACGAGAAGCTGGCGACCGGCACGAGCAGTTTGGGCTGGGTCGGACGCACGCGCATGGCGACGTCGGCGCCCGTTAGCTGGCCGCTCGCGGCGGTCATACGCCCATCAGCGAAGTCCGCCCAGATCGCATTGTCGATGCGGCCGGCAAAAGCCTCGATCGGGAAGTTGACGTAGCGCGCAAGCGCGGGCAGGTCCACGGGGCCGGTGGACATATAGATCTGACCGGTCCAGTTGGTCGGTTTGCCGATTGCCGAGAGCGCTGCGTGTCTGAAATGCGTGCGGAAATCGAGCGGTCCGTGCAGCACCTGACCGTCGGGCGGCGCCTGCAGCGCGAGCCGGTGGTCGTAACCGTCGTTGAGAATCGCAATTCGGATGTCGCGCAACGCGAGTTCCGGCGCGTTGTGCTGCGCGTCGCGCCAGCGCAGCACGCCGCCGCGTACCACGATAGCCTGCTGGCGCAGCAGCCAGGTGGACAGTGTGTCGTTGCCGCTATGTCGCGTGGGCACCGGCACGCCCGCTACGGAGAGCACGCCGTCGCTGGCGCGCGACACCAGCACGTCGGGCTGATCGACGATCAGGCTCGAGAGCGCCGGGTGCAACTGCCAGAGCGATCGCCACGACAACGTCGCCGTGGCGTGTGGAATGGTCAGTGCGGGCTTGCCGGCGTGGTCGCGAATGACGAGGTTGGTGACGTCGACACCGGGTTGGAAACCGCTCCAGTAAGGCGCGAGCTTGCCGATGGTGAACTGCGCGTGGAGCTTGCCGGACACTGCGGCCTCGATGCGCGGCCGGAATGAGTCGACTCGCGGCAGCACGACATAACGCAGGCCAAGGAACAGCCCCGTGGCGATGAAGTACAACACGAGCGCCAGCGCGAGGAGCACGTGAAATGTCCGGCGCAACGCGATGGGGTCGCTTCCGCTCGCTGGCCGGACCTGCCCGGCTTCCTGCTGGTCGGCGGATTCGTTTCGCTCGGACATGCTGCGGCGGGTGGGCGTATGGTAGTTTTGCGAATTAACGACGAAATGTAACACACGGGAAAGCGCCGGCGGACATCGTGCAAACGCTGTCTGTACGCCGCGTGGCGACCTGCGCAAGCACTTCACGCGTGGTCGCCGACATGATGCTGGCCCGGTGTACTGCGAACTGAACAACGCTGATCAAGCAACGAGCGAGCCAGACCCCTGATGACCGACGCCACTCTTCTGAGTTCGAAGTATTCCCACTATGCGGCGCGCGCCGTGGCGGCGCGTCCGGAACTCGCGGCTTATGTGGATGCGCTGGCTTGCGCGCCACTCACCCGCGAGCGGATCGACGCGCGCTTTGATGCGCTGTGCGCCGAAGCGTCGGGCGCAAGCGGCGCGCCGCTCTCCGAGGATGCACTCAAACGGGCCTTGCGTCAGTTGCGCACCGAGGTGTTTTGCGCCGTGATGGAGCGCGATCTGGCCGGTGAAGCCGATGTCGCCGAAGTCACCGGGGCAATGACCGACCTCGCGGAAACGACGATCCAGCGTGCGCTCTCCGTGCTGTCGGGCGAACTGGAAACGCTGTATGGCGAGCCGCGCGGACCCGAGGGCGAGCGGCTGTCGCTCGGCGTGGTCGGCATGGGCAAGCTGGGCGGTCGCGAGCTGAATGTGTCGTCGGATATCGATCTGATCTTCGTCTACGAAGAAGAGGGCGAAACCTCGGGCGGCCAGCGCTCGCCGATCGCGGTACAAGACTTTTTTACGCGGCTTGGCAAACGTCTGATCGGCGCGCTCGCCGAGGTGACCGCCGACGGTTACGTGTTTCGTGTGGATATGCGCTTGCGGCCGAACGGTGATTCGGGGCCGCTCGTGTGCAGTCTTGGCATGCTCGAAGAATATTTTTACGTGCAGGGCCGCGAGTGGGAGCGCTACGCGTGGATCAAGGGGCGGCTCGTGTCCGAAGGCGCGAGCGAGTCCGCGCAACGCCTGCAGAAACAGCTCGACGCGATCGTCACACCGTTTGTCTATCGCCGATACCTCGACTTCGGCGTGATCAGCGCGATTCGTGCGCTGCACGTGCAGATTCGTCAGGAAGCGCAGCGGCGCGCGTCGATGCGCCCCGATAAGGCCGACGACATCAAGCTGGGGCGCGGCGGCATCCGCGAAATCGAGTTCAGCGCGCAGGTGTTCCAGCTGATTCGCGGCGGCCAGGACGCGGGTTTTCGCGTACGGCCCACGCTTGCCGTATTGCGGCACGCGGCGACGCACGGGCTGATCGACACCTCGGTCTGCGTGAAGCTGTCGCAGGCTTATCGCTTTCTGCGCGAGGTCGAACATCGTCTGCAATATCGCAACGATGCGCAGACTCATGCGATGCCGGTCGATCCCGAGGATCGGGCGGCGCTGGCTCGCTCGCTGGGCTGCGACGATTACGCGAGCTTGATGACACGGCTGGACGCGCACCGCGAGTTCGTCGAGCAGCAATTCGATCAGATCTTCGCCGACAAGGTGAACGGTCGCGACGGTTGCGCTGCGCCCGAGGACGGCGCAGCGGCCTGGGTCTGGAGCAGCGCGCTCGACGACGACAGCGCCGGCGACGCGCTGCTCGCGCGCCTCGTCGAACTGGGCCTCCCCGAGCCGGCGCAACTGCTCGCAAGACTGAAGGCGGTGTGGCAATCGTCGCGCTACACAGGTCTCGCCGAGCGTAGCCGGCAGCGCTTCGACATCGTCGCGCAACGTGCGCTGGAGGCGGCGCGCACGCTGGAGCCGCCGGAGCGGCGCGGCGATACGATCGCGCGATTTTTCGACCTGCTCGAAACGGTGAGCCGGCGCGGCGCGTACCTCGCGTTGCTGACCGAGTATCCGCAGGCATTGCATCACGTGCTGTCGGTGCTGGGCGCCTCGCGCTGGGCGGCGGGCTACCTGATACGCCATCCCCAATTGCTCGACGAGCTGCTCGACGACGAGGCGCTCAATAGTCCGTTCGACTGGGCCGAGTTCAAACGCACGCTGCGTTTGCGTCTTGCCGCCGCCGACGGCGTCGAGCAGCAGATGGACCTGCTGCGCCACGCGCATCAGGCCGAAGTGTTCCGCATTCTGCTGATCGATCTGGCGGGCAAGCTGAGCGTCGAGCACGTGAGCGACCGTCTTTCCGAACTGGCGGACGCCGTGCTCGACGTCACCTTGCAGGCGGTCTGGAATCAGTTGCCGAAACGTCACCGCGATGTGCCGCGATTCGCGGTGATCGCTTACGGCAAGCTGGGGGGCAAGGAACTGGGCTACGCGTCGGACCTCGACGTGATCTTCCTCTACGACGATCCCGACGATGCCGCCGCCGATGTCTACGCGACCTTCACGCGCCGTCTGATTACCTGGCTGACCATGGCGACCGGCGCCGGCACGTTATTCGACGTCGACCTGCGGCTGCGGCCGAACGGCGAGTCGGGGCTGCTCGTCACCGATCTCGACGCTTTCCGCCGCTATCAGCTGCGTGAGGGCGATGCGGCGAATACCGCCTGGGTCTGGGAACATCAGGCGCTGACCCGCGCGCGTTTCTGCGCGGGCGACACGGAAATCGGCGCCACGTTCGAAGCGATTCGCGAGCAGGTTCTGACCATGCCGCGCGAGGCGGCGTCGCTCGCGAAGGAAATCGTGGAGATGCGCGCGCGGGTCGAGGCGGGGCATCCGAACCATACGCCGTTGTTCGACCTGAAGCACGATCGCGGCGGCATGGTGGATATCGAGTTCACCGTGCAGTACTGGGTGCTGCTGCATGCAGCAGGCGACCCCGAGCTGGTTCGCAACACCGGCAACATCGCGCTGCTGCGGGAGGTGTCGCGCCTGGGTCTGATGAGCGAGGAAGAGGCGGAAACCGTGGGCGCGGCTTATCGCACCTACCGCAAGCTGCAGCATAAGCTGCGGCTCGACGGAATGGAAAAGGCGCGAGTGGATCCCGCAAGCGTCACCGCCGAACGCGAGGCGGTGCTGGCTTTGTGGGAACGGGTGTTTGGTGAGAATGTGGCGCGCTAACGGTTGATGACGGCCTGAGGCGCTTGTGGTTGCCGAGTCGGCTCGCCGAGTGATGATGCCGCCTCGGGCCGCAGACTCAGACCGCTAAGTCAGCCAGCTACTCAGCCAGCTACTCAGCCAGCTAACTCAGCCAGCTAACTCAGCCAGCTAACTCAGCCAGCTACTTAGGCCGCGACTCAGGCCGCGACTCAGGCCGCCACCTCAGGCCGCCAACATTTCCTTCGCGTGCTTTCGCGTGGTCGCGGTAATTTCCAGACCGCCGAGCATGCGTGCCACTTCTTCGATGCGGCTCGTTTTGTCCAGCGAAATCACGCTGCTGGTCGTGCCGCCCTTGCCATTGCCTGCCTTCGCCACCTGGAAGTGATGATCGCCACGCGCGGCGACCTGCGGCAGGTGCGTCACGCACAGCACCTGCCGCGCTTCGCCGAGCTGGTGCAACAGCCGTCCGACCACTTCGGCGACGCCACCGCCAATGCCGGTATCCACTTCGTCGAAAATCAATGTTGGCGTGGGGCTAGCCGCGCTTGCGATTACCGCGAGCGCAAGGCTGATCCGCGCGAGTTCGCCGCCCGATGCGACCTTGGCGAGCGGCCGCAGCGGCACGCCCGCGTGGCCGGCGACCCGGAATTCGACCTGTTCGAGCCCGTGTGCGCCGCCTTCCGGCAGCGGCACGAGCGCGACTTCGAAACTGCCGCCCTTCATCGACAGTTCCTGCATGCCCGTGGTGACCGCCGAGCCCAAGGCCTTGCCGGCCTTCGCGCGCGCTTTCGAGAGCTTCTTCGCTTCGGCGAGGAATGCTTCTCTCGCGCGGGCTTCGGCCGCATGCAGGCTGTCGAGGTCGGCCGCGGCGTCGAGCGCGGCGAGTTGTGCGCGACGCGCCTCATGTTCCTCGGGTAGCGTCTCGGGCTGAAGACGGAATTTGCGCGCGGTCGAATGCAGTGCGTCCAGACGCTTTTCGACCTGCGCGAGACGGTCGGGATCGAGTTCGAGCTTCTGAGCGTAGTGACTCAGCGAATACGCGGCTTCCTGTAGCTGGATTTCGGCGGGTTCGAGCGCGGCCAGTACGTCGTTCAAAGCCGGATCGATCTCCGCGAGATCGCGCACTTTCGAAACGATCGACGCCAGATGCGTGATCATCGCCTCGTCCGATTCGGAGAGTGCATTGAGCGCGCCTTGCACGCCGTCGATCAGATTGGCCGAGTGCGACAGGCGTTTGTGCTCGCTGTTGACCTCTTCCCATTCACCCGGCTGCGGGTTGAGCCTGTCGAGTTCGGTGAGCTGCCATGCAAGCCGCTCGCGCTCGAGTTGCAGTTCGCGGTCACGCGTTTGCGCGTGCTCGACCGCCTGCACCTTTTCGCGCCAGGCCCGCCAGGCGCGCGTGACGGTGGCCGCGCTCTCGCTCAGGCCGGCATGCGTGTCGAACAGTTCGCGCTGCGCGTCTGGACGCATCAGCAACTGGTGCGCGTGCTGCCCGTGAATATCGACCAGCATTTCGCCGACTTCGCGCAACTGCGCGAGTGTCGCCGCAGTGCCGTTGATAAACGCGCGCGAGCGGCCATTTGCATCCACCACGCGGCGCAGCATGACCGTGCCGCCGTGGTGGTCGTCGCTTGCAGCCGTACCGAGCGCCTGCGCGTCGAGCCATTGCTCGACCTGCGCATGGGTATCGAACTCCGCGGTGATGTCGGCGCGGCTTTCGCCCGTTCGCACGACGCTCGCGTCGGCGCGCGCGCCGAGCGTGAGCGCGAGCGCGTCGATCAGAATCGACTTGCCAGCGCCGGTTTCGCCGGAAAAAACGGTGAAGCCGCTGTCGAATTCGAGATCGAGCGCGGCGACGATGACGAAGTCACGTATCGAGAGATGGCGAAGCATGAAGGGTCGTCTGGTGTGCTTGAGAGTCGGTTTCCGGCGGCGGTCGTATTCCAGCGTTGGCTCGCCGCTTACGGCTTGGTGTCTTCTTCGTGCGACGGGTACTCATTCCAGTGCAGCTTCTTGCGCAGCGTGGCGTAATAGCTGTAGCCGACCGGATGAAGCATGGGCACGGTATGGCGCGAGCGCCGCACTTCGATCGTGTCGCTCAATTCGAGCGACGTGAACGACTGCATGTCGAAATTGACGTTGACTTCGCGTCCCGAAACGATCTGAATGCTGACCTTCGAGTCGTCCGGCAGCACGATTGGCCGGTTCGACAGCGCGTGCGGCGCAATCGGCACGAGAACGATGCCTTGCAACTGCGGATGCAGGATGGGCCCTTGCGACGACAGCGCGTAGGCCGTGGAGCCGGTTGGCGTGGCCACGATCAGACCGTCGGAGCGCTGGTTGTACATGAAGCGTCCGTCTACCGATACATGCAGCTCCGCCATGCCCGAAAAGCCGCTACGGTTGACCACCACGTCGTTGAAAGCCAGCGCGTGGTAGATCGGCGTGCCGCCGCGCACGATGCGCGCTTCGAGCAACACGCGTTCCTCGCGCTCGAACTTGCCCGTCAGCATTTGCGGCACGATCTCGCTCATGTCCGAGATCGGAATGTCCGTGATGAAACCGAGCCGGCCGTGGTTGATGCCGATCAGCGGCGTGCGGTACGGCGCGAGCTGCCGGCCGATGCCGAGCATCGTGCCGTCGCCGCCGAGTACGACGGCGACGTCGGCGCGCGCACCGATTTCGGCAGGACGGAGCGCCGGGTAGTCGGTAACGCCGATTTCGGCGGCGGTGTCGGCCTCGAACACGACCTCGAAGCCGCGTTTCGCGATGCACGAGGCGAGCGCGGTCAACGGCTCGCGGATACCCGGCGTATTGTTGCGCCCGACGAGCGCGACGGTCTTGAACTGGCTGGTCACTTGCATGCCGGCATTACACCATAGGTAGGGCCTGAAAAGAACCGCCGGGCGGCCCGGTTGTGGGCCGGCCAGAACGGGCTGCCAGCGTAGCGCGGGATTATCGTTAGAATGGTGAAGCCTTGATGACATGCGCGCCGGTCGTCAGCGGCGCAGTGTTCGTCAGGGATGGGCGCCGTCAGCGCTCGCGGTGCTTGCGCCAATAAGCTAAAATTTTCCGTCATGCTAGATCCTCGCGCACAAACCCTCCTTAAAACGCTGATCGAGCGATACATCGCCGAAGGTCAGCCGGTCGGCTCGCGCACGTTGTCGCGCTATTCCGGGCTCGAGCTGAGCCCGGCCACCATTCGCAACGTGATGTCGGATCTCGAGGATCTGGGGCTCGTGATCAGTCCGCATACTTCCGCAGGCCGCATACCCACCCCGCGCGGCTACCGCCTGTTCGTGGACACCATGCTGACAGTGGAATCCGCCGCGGACGAAGAAGCCGTGATGCGCACCGTCAAGACTACGCTGCAGGCGGGCGAACCGCAGAAAATCGTCGCGGCGGCGGCGAGTGTGCTCTCCAGCCTGTCGCAATTCGCCGGTGTGGTGCTGACGCCGCGCCGCAGCCACGTCTTCAAGCAGATCGAATTCATGCGCCTGTCCGACAAGCGCATTCTGCTGATCATCGTCACGCCCGAAGGCGACGTGCAAAACCGCATCATGGCCACGCAGCGCGACTTCTCGCCGTCGCAACTCGTGGAAGCGTCCAATTACATCAACGCGCATTTTGCCGGCCTCTCGTTCGACGAGGTGCGCCGCCGCCTGCGCGAGGAGATCGACGCGCTGCGCGGCGACATGACCACACTGATGCACGCCGCCGTCACGGCGAGCACGGACGAAGCGGATACGGGCGAAACCGTGCTGATCTCCGGCGAGCGCAACCTGCTCGAGGTCGCCGATCTTTCTTCCGACATGGCGCGCCTGCGCAAGCTGTTCGATGTGTTCGATCAAAAGACGAGTCTCCTTCAGTTGCTCGACGTGTCGAGTCATGCGGCGGGGGTGCAGATTTTTATCGGCGGCGAGTCGAATCTCGTGCCGATCGAGGAAATGAGCGTTGTCACGGCCCCTTATGAAGTGAACGGCAAGATTGTCGGCACGCTGGGCGTGATAGGACCAACGCGCATGGCGTATAACCGCGTCATTCCGATCGTCGACATCACCGCGCGGCTGCTTTCGCTCACGCTCAGTCAGCAGTGACGGCCGCTGGCACCGCGTTGAGCCTCCAATAACGTCCGGCAGGTTCGTGCCGCATGTCATGCCGTCCATGATGCGCGACGGCGCGCGACTTGCCAATTGGCCGAACGGCCAGGGGTCCGCGGCGGACCCGGCTGCGAGCCCGCCGCTATAATGAATCTCACCTGAACGAGCCTCCGCCACAAGCGGACAACCCTGCTGCCTATGCGCTTCGACCTCGAGCGGCCTTCACAGAACGCCACGTCTCACCGCGTCGCCGTGATGCTGATCAATCTCGGCACACCCGACGCGCCTACGCCGCGCGCTGTGCGCCGCTATCTCGCGCAGTTCCTGTCCGACCCCCGTGTCGTCGAAATACCGGCGCTGCTGTGGCAGATCATTCTGCGTCTGTTCATATTGCCGTTCCGTAGTGTGGCGTCCGCAAAGAAGTACGCAACCGTGTGGATGCCCGAAGGCTCGCCATTGCGTGTTTATACGGAAAAGCAGGTGGAGGGGCTGCGCCATCTGCTGCACCTGAACGACTACACCGTGCTGGTCGACTACGCGATGCGTTACGGCACGCCTGGCATTCCGGCCATGCTCAACCAGCTGAAACTGGCGGGCGCCGAACGTATTCTGCTGATGCCGATGTATCCGCAGTATTCGTCGTCGACCACAGCCACCGCTTTCGACGACGCGTTCTCCGCGCTCAAGCGTATGCGCAACCAGCCGGAGATCCGCACGGTGCGTCAGTATGCCGATCACCCGGCCTACATCGGCGCGCTCGCCGCGCAAGTGCAGCAGTACTGGCATCAGCATGGGCGTCCTGATTTTGCCGCCGGCGACAAGCTCGTGCTGAGTTTTCACGGCGTGCCCAAGCGCACGCTCGACCTCGGCGATCCCTATCACGAGCAATGCCAGTTGACAGGCGCGTTGCTGATGCAGGCGCTCGAACTGACGCCGGTGGAATGCCGCATTACGTTCCAGTCGCGTTTCGGTAAGGCCGAGTGGCTGCAACCGTACACGGCGCCGACGCTGAAAGAGCTTGGCGCGGCGGGCGTGCGGCGGGCAGACCTGTTTTGTCCGGGGTTTACCGCCGACTGCCTGGAAACCGTCGAAGAAATCGGCATGGAAGTGCGCGATGAGTTCGTGCATGCGGGTGGCAAGGAGTTTCATCGCATTCCCTGTCTGAACGCGTCGCAGCCGTGGATCACGGCGCTCGGCGAAATCGTCGCGCAGAATCTGCAGGGCTGGCCGGTGCAGGCCGTTCCCGTACCGCACAACAGCGGAGGCTGATGAGCTCATGAATCACAAGATCTCCACCGAGCCAGGCGCGAAGCTGCGCATCGACAAATGGCTGTGGGCTGCACGTTTTTTCAAGACGCGCTCGCTCGCGGCAAACGCGGTCGAAAAAGGCCACGCGCGGATTGGCGGCGCGAGCGTCAAGCCGGCGAAAGAGGTGCGCGTGGGTGATCGGGTCGAGATCGAGATCGAGCGAGTCGTGTGGCAGGTCGAGGTGCTTGGCGTGTGCGACGTGCGCGGGCCGGCGAGCGTCGCGCAGACGCTTTATGCGGAAACCGAAGAGAGCAGGGCGAAGCGGCAGGCGGAACTGGAGCGGCGCAAAACGTATCGCGAGCCTGCCGCCACATTGCACGGACGGCCGACCAAGCGTGATCGCCGCACTATCGACAAATTTTCGCGTGAGGGTTGAACAGCTGTTCCATGGTCGCGTGAACGCCGCCGTACTCGGTGGTGCGGTCGTTCACAGCGCCGGACATGCAGATGGTCGTGGTGCCCGCAATCAGAACCAATGCGACCACCGAGATTGCAAAGGTCAGTTTCACGGTTGACTCCCCTTGGGAGGTTGCACTAAGGAAACGGGCTTTTCGGGTGGATTTTGAAAAGATGTCGGAAGGCTTACGTCAGATTAGGGTTAACGTGTCTTTTCCGGCCTTTTAATGGAGCATAGGCCACTTGCCGACTTCCCTCAATCTGAATCTCATTGCGCCGGAATAATGGTTGTAACCGCGCGTTTCCGGCGCGTAGAACAAGAATGAAAAGTTCGCCGGAACCGGCTTGAAACGGGTCTCTGCGGCCCCATCTGGGTTTGCGATGCGTGGTAGCGTAGTCTGCCGTCTGTCGCGATTTTGCAACGCACAAAATTGCGACCGGTTTAAACGTTACCGCAACCGTTCGTCCTTACTTTTTAACGACTTTCAGCGACATGGAAAACACGCAAGAGAACCCGACGAGCCAGAATCCCACGCCCGCCGACGAAACCGCGCGCCAGGCCGCCGAGGCCGCTGCCCAACAGGAAGCGCCCCAGTCCGGCGCTGAGGAAGCACCGGCAGCCGGCGGTGCCGAAGCCGCGCTGGCGGAAGCTCACGCGAAGATCGCCGAGTTGCAGGAGAGCTTCCTGCGCGCCAAGGCCGAGACCGAAAACGTGCGCCGTCGCGCGCAGGAAGACGTGGCCAAGGCGCACAAGTTCGCCATCGAGAACTTCGCCGAGCATCTGCTGCCGGTGATCGATAGCCTCGAAGCCGCGGTCAACCATTCAACGGACGACCTGCCGAAGGTCCGCGAAGGCGTCGAACTGACGCTGCGTCAACTCACCGGCGCGCTGGAAAAGGGCCGTGTGGTCGCCCTGAACCCGGTCGGCGAGAAGTTCGACCCGCATCGTCATCAGGCCATCTCCATGGTGCCGGCCGATCAGGAGCCGAACACCGTGGTCGCCGTGCTGCAAAAAGGCTTCGTGATCGCCGACCGCGTGCTGCGTCCGGCGCTCGTCACCGTCGCCGCGCCGAAGTAAGCGGCACCACGCGTTCGTCAGCCGCTCGCCCGGCAGGTACGGTCATGGCCAACATTCCCGTCGACGCCACTGCGTTCGCGGTCTTCGGCATGCAGGAACTGAGCGCTGCGTCGTTTGATGCCGCGCTGGCCGAAGCCGGCGACGAACTGGCTTTGGTGTTTTTCTGGGGTCTCGACTGCTTCAACTGCGAGATCGCCAAAAAGGCCATGCTGGCCCAGCCGGACGCGATTCGCGCGCTCGGCCTCACATGGTTCCACAGCAACGTGTACGAGCACCGCGAGCTGTCGAGGCGCTTCATGCTTCATGGCGTGCCCACGTGGTTCTTCTTTCACCGTGGCAAACGGCTCGGCCGCGCAACGGGCTGGCATGGCCTGGCGCAGTTCGAGGCGGCGGTTGCGGCGGCGCGCGACAAGATTCGGGCAGTGCAGGAACAGGGCGGCGCGCAAGAGGGTGCGCCCTGATTCGGCGAAAAGTTCGGTCGATTGAAAAAAATTAATGACCGCATCGCAAAAGAGGTCTTGAAAACGATGCGGCCGCACTTATGTTCAGTGCAGTGATGAATTGAGAGCGGATCGCCCCCCGCTGAATGGCAAAAAAGGGCGCTTCCCGCAGCGATCAAAGTTAGGAGATTAGTGAAATGGGCAAAATTATCGGCATCGACCTCGGCACGACCAACTCGTGCGTGGCGATCATGGAAGGCAATTCGGTCAAGGTGATCGAGAACTCGGAAGGCGCGCGTACCACGCCGTCGATCATCGCTTACATGGAAGACGGCGAGATTCTCGTCGGCGCGCCTGCGAAGCGTCAGTCGGTCACGAACCCCAAGAACACGTTGTACGCGGTCAAGCGCCTGATCGGCCGCCGCTTTGAAGAAAAAGAAGTCCAGAAAGACATCGCGTTGATGCCGTACAAGATCATCAAAGCCGATAACGGCGATGCATGGATCGAAGTGCGCGACCAGAAGCTCGCGCCGCCGCAAATCTCGGCGGAAACGCTGCGCAAGATGAAGAAAACCGCTGAAGACTACCTCGGCGAGCCGGTCACCGAAGCCGTGATCACGGTTCCCGCGTACTTCAACGACAGCCAGCGCCAGGCGACCAAAGATGCAGGCCGCATTGCCGGTCTGGAAGTGAAGCGGATCATCAACGAGCCGACCGCGGCTGCGTTGGCGTTCGGCCTCGACAAGAACGAAAAGGGCGACCGCAAGATTGCGGTGTATGACCTGGGTGGCGGTACGTTCGACGTGTCGATCATCGAAATCGCCGACGTCGATGGCGAAAAGCAGTTCGAAGTGCTGTCCACGAACGGCGATACGTTCCTCGGCGGTGAAGACTTCGACCAGCGCATCATCGACTACATCATCAGCGAGTTCAAGAAAGAGCAGGGCGTCGATCTGTCGAAAGACGTGCTCGCGCTGCAACGCCTGAAGGAATCGGCTGAAAAGGCGAAGATCGAACTGTCGTCGAGCCAGCAAACCGAAATCAACCTGCCGTACATCACGGCCGACGCGTCGGGTCCGAAGCACTTGAACCTGAAAATCACGCGCGCCAAGCTGGAAGCGCTGGTCGAAGAACTGATCGAACGCACGATCGAACCGTGCCGCATGGCGATCAAGGACGCAGGCGTGAAGGTCGGCGAAATCGACGACGTGATTCTGGTCGGCGGTATGACCCGCATGCCGAAGGTGCAGGAAAAGGTCAAGGAGTTCTTCGGCAAGGACCCGCGCCGTGACGTGAACCCGGACGAAGCCGTGGCCGTGGGCGCCGCGATCCAGGGCCAGGTTCTGTCGGGCGACCGCAAGGACGTTCTGCTGCTCGACGTGACCCCGCTGTCGCTCGGCATCGAGACGCTCGGCGGCGTGATGACTAAGATGATCAACAAGAACACCACGATCCCGACCAAGCACGCACAGGTCTACTCGACGGCTGACGACAATCAGAGCGCCGTGACGATCAAGGTGTATCAGGGCGAACGCGAAATGGCAGCGGGCAACAAGCTGCTCGGCGAGTTCAACCTCGAAGGGATTCCGCCGGCACCGCGCGGCACGCCGCAGATTGAAGTGAGCTTCGACATCGACGCGAACGGCATCCTGCACGTCGGCGCGAAAGATAAGGCGACCGGCAAGGAAAACCGTATCACGATCAAGGCGAACTCGGGTCTGTCGGAAGCCGAGATCGAGAAGATGGTGAAGGACGCCGAAGCGAACGCCGAAGAAGATCACAAGCTGCGTGAGCTGGCCGACGCCCGCAATCAGGGTGACGCGCTCGTCCACAGCACGAAGAAGGCGCTCACCGAGTACGGCGACAAGCTGGAAGCCGGCGAGAAGGACAAGATCGAATCCGCGCTGAAGGACCTCGAAGAGGCGCTGAAGAGCGGTTCGAGCGACAAGGCCGACCTCGAAGCCAAGATCGAAGCAGTGGCGACGGCCTCGCAGAAGATGGGCGAGAAGATGTACGCCGACATGCAGGCTGCTCAAGGCGCGGAAGCCGCGGCAGCGGGTGCGGCGGCGGGCGCGGGTGCCACGTCCGGTGGCGCGAGCCAGCAGCAGGACGACGTGGTCGACGCCGAGTTCAAGGAAGTCAAGAAAGACTAAAGCCAGGTCGCATTTAGACCGTAAAGCCGCACACAGCCTCGTGTGCGGCCCGGCTGCACGAGAGACTGCGTCCATTCGGACAGCAGACAGTGCAAGAGCGGTTATCTCGCCTGGCGAGCCTTTTTGGGCTCTCCGGGCACATTTGTTTTATGGAGGGCGTTGTTTCGAGCCGCATTCAGGCGGCACGAAACGGCGGCCGAACGAGTCGTAAGACTCCAGCATTCAAGAGGAGCCACCGTGCGCATTGCGCGAGTGGCGTTGAACCGATATGGCGAAACGGGATTACTACGAGGTTCTGGGCGTCGCAAAGAACGCGAGCGACGACGAAATCAAGAAGGCTTATCGCAAGCTGGCGATGAAGCACCACCCCGACCGCAATCCGGGCAACAAGGATGCGGAAGAGCGTTTCAAAGAGGTCAAAGAGGCCTATGAGATGCTGTCGGACTCGCAGAAGCGCGCCGCATATGACCAGTACGGGCATGCGGGCGTCGATCCGAATATGGGCGGGGCCGGCGCGCAAGGCTTCGGCGGATTTGCGGATGCGTTCGGCGATATTTTCGGCGACATCTTCGGTCAGGCGGCCGGGGGCGCCGCGCGTGGCGGCGGCGGTCGCGCCGGTCCGCAGGTGTATCGCGGCGCCGATCTGCGCTACAGCATGGAAATTACGCTGGAACAGGCCGCGCATGGCTACGACACGCAGATTCGCGTGCCGAGCTGGGTGTCGTGTGAAGTCTGTCACGGTTCGGGTGCGAAGCCCGGCACCAAGCCGGAAACCTGCCCGACCTGTAGCGGTTCAGGTTCGGTGCGCATGTCGCAGGGCTTCTTCAGCATCCAGCAGACCTGCCCGAAGTGCCACGGCACCGGCACCTTCATCCCTGAGCCGTGCGCCCACTGCCACGGTGCGGGCAAGGTGAAGGAAACCAAGACGCTGGAAGTGAAGATCCCGGCAGGTATCGACGACGGCATGCGTATCCGTTCGGCCGGCAACGGCGAGCCGGGCATCAACGGCGGTCCGTCGGGCGACCTGTACGTCGAGATTCACATCAAGCAGCATCCGGTGTTCGAGCGCGACGGCGATGATCTGCATTGCCAGATGCCGATTCCGTTCACCACGGCGGCGCTTGGCGGCGAGATCGAAGTGCCGACCCTCGCGGGCCGCGCGAGCTTTACCGTGCCGGAAGGCACGCAGTCGGGCAAGACGTTCCGTCTGCGTGGCAAGGGCATCAAGGGCTTGCGTTCGAGCATTGCCGGCGATCTGTACGTGCATGTGCAAGTCGAAACGCCGGTCAAGCTCACCGAGCCGCAGCGCGACCTGCTCAAGCAGTTCGAAAAGGCGCTGGTAGAAGGTGGTTCGCGGCATAGCCCGCAAAGCAAGAGCTGGTTTGACCGGGTGAAGAGCTTCTTCGATTAATAGCAGTTGGAAGTTGGCGGCAAGCATGACGGCAGAAGGGCGCGGCGCAGTGTTTGCGTTGCTCGACGATAGCGGCGCGTCGGTGGCGCGCCGTTCGAGCCGTCTGTACACAGGTTTCGTGCACGAACGGGTGTGCGCAGATGCCGCGCAGCTCGAAGCCGTGTGCGAGGCCGTCACGGCGGACACGCGGCGCGGCTTGCATGCCGTCGTGCTTGCCGATTACGAGTTTGGCCGGCATCTGCTCGAGCCGGGGTCGGCGAAGTCTTCAGAAACGCAGCGTGGCGATGCCACGCTGCGTTTTTTATTGTTCGAGCGCTGCGAAAGGCGTTCATGCGACGAGGTCGATGCGTGGCTCGCCGAGCACGACGCCGGGCTGCCTGAACCCTCGGTTGCAGGCATCGCCAACGTCCGCGCGAGCGTCGACCAGAAGCAGTTCACCGAGGCCATCGGCGCAATCCATGCCGCGCTCCGCGCGGGCGATTCGTATCAGGTGAACTACACGTACCGGCTGGATTTCGACGTGTTCGGGCCGCCCGTTGCGCTCTACCGGCGCCTGAGGGCGCGTCAGCCGGTCCCGTACGGCGCGCTGATCGCGCTGCCGGGCGGCAAATGGGTGCTGTCGTGCTCGCCGGAATTGTTCGTCGAAAAGGAAGGTGAGACGCTGCGCGCCCGGCCAATGAAAGGCACCGCTCCACGCTTCGCCGACGCAGAAGCGGACCGGCGCTCAGCGGATTTCCTGGCGAGCGATCCAAAGAATCGCGCAGAAAACGTGATGATCGTCGATCTGCTGCGCAACGATTTATCGCGCATTGCGCAGACGGGCACGGTCACGGTGCCGGCTTTGTTTTCGGTGGAACCTTATGCGTCGGTGTGGCAGATGACATCCACCGTGCATGCACGGTTGCGTGAGCACACGTCGTTCGCGGAAATCCTGCGGGCGTTGTTTCCATGCGGATCGATCACCGGCGCGCCTAAGCATCGGACGATGCAGTTGATCGAGGAGGTCGAGAGTACGCCGCGTGGGCTCTACACGGGGGCTATTGGCTGGCTCGATGCGCCATCGCCCGCTCCGGCGGCGTCCGCCTGCGAGGCCAGGCTAGCCGCTGAACCCGGCGCGTACTACGACACAACAAGCGTCGCGAACAGCAGCACCGACTTAAGCAACGGCACCGCCGCAAGCACCAGCTCTGGCACCAGCAGCATTCGCAGCACGAGCACGAGCAGCACCAGCCCCGGCTCAAGCCCCAGTTCATACCGCAGCCCCCTCCCTGCCTCAAGCCCCCGCCCCCGCGACAGCCATGTCGGCGACTTCTGCCTTTCGGTCGCGATCCGCACGCTGACCCTGATGCCGTCTGCGCAACCGGGCCTGTTACAAGGCCAGATGGGCGTAGGCGCGGGCATTGTGCTCGATAGCGTCGCAGCCGACGAATACAACGAGTGCCGACTGAAGGCCCGTTTTCTGACGGGCGCGCAGCCGGGCTTCGATCTGTTCGAAACGATGTACGCCACACGCGAAGACGGCGTGCGACATCTCGCGCGGCATATGGAGCGACTTGCATCGAGCGCAGCAACGCTGGGGTTTGATTTAGGTGATCCAGACGCGATTCGCGCGCAAATTCTGGCTCGATGCGACTCGCTGCCGGCCCATACTCCGCACCGTATGCGGCTCGCATTGAGCAAGGTCGGCACGCTGCAACTGACTGCCGCCGTGCTGATGCCGCTCGCGGAATCAACCGTCGGCGTATTGCTCGGCCCGGATCGCGATTTCGCGGCAACCGAGGCCGGCGACCCGCTGTTACGTCACAAAACCACGCGTCGCGGGGAATACGATCGCGGCTGGAAGCAAGCCGAAGCAGAAGGCGCGTTCGATACGCTCTTTTTCAACGAGCGCGGTGAATTGACCGAGGGCGGCCGATCGAATGTTTTCGTCCGAACGGCCGGACGATGGTGGACGCCACCGCTTGTGTCTGGTGTGTTGCCGGGGATCATGCGCGGTGTTCTGCTCGCAGACCCGGAGCTCGGCGCTGCCGAGCGAGTGCTCACGCGCCCCGATGTCGAGAAGGCCGAGGCGCTGCTGGTATGCAACGCACTGCGCGGCGCAGTCCCGGCCAGATTGATCGTGTGAAGCGCCGGAAGCACCTGGCCCCCGCTGATAGGATCAGAACGTATGTTCGGGACCGGGGAACGAGCCGTCTTTCACTGCGCGCACGTATGTTTCCACCGCCGCCTGAATACTCGGCTGACCGGCCATGAAATCCTTCACGAAGCGCGGTCGCTTGCCGGGGAAAATGCCCAGCATGTCGTGCAGCACCAGCACCTGCCCCGAGCAATCCAGGCCTGCGCCGATACCGATTGTCGGAACTCGCAGCTGTCTCGTGACTTCGCTTGCGAGCAGCGTTGGAATCGCTTCCATCACGACCATTTGCGCGCCGGCGTTCTGCACGGCGAGCGAATCGCGCAGCACCTGACTGGCGCCCGCCTCCGTCTTGCCCTGCACCTTGAAGCCGCCGAACGCATGCACGGATTGCGGCGTCAGGCCAATATGCGCGCACACCGGAATGGCCCGCTCGACGAGAAAGCGCACCGTGTCCGCAAGCCATTCGCCGCCTTCGAGCTTTACCATCTGCGCGCCCGCGCGCATCAGCTCCACCGAACTGCGAAACGCATCTTCCGGCGTGCCATACGTGCCGAACGGCAAGTCCGCGACGACGAGCGCCGAAGGCCGGGCGCGCGCGACACTTGCCGTGTGGTAGGCAATGTCGGCGAGGGTGACCGGCAGCGTTGTCGTCTGCCCTTGAAGCACATTGCCGAGCGAGTCGCCAATCAACAGCACGTCGACACCCGAGCGGTCGAGTAGCGCCGCAAAACTCGCGTCGTAGCAGGTGAGCATGGCGATTTTTTCACCGGCATCGCGCATCGCCTGCAGTTTCGGCACGGTGACGGCGCTCCGGCTCGCTTCCTGCAAATAAGTCATGGTCAATCCGTTGGAAATAAGAAGAAGCGCCGCCGCTCAGAGCGACGTGCCCTTGACGAAGAATTCCTTGCGGCCGCGCATGGTTTCAATGCGCTCGGCGAGCAATGCAAGGTCCGCGTCGGAGTCGAGCGGATTCAGATGTTCGGCGTTCACCGTCAGCACAGGAGTGCGGTCGTAGTGATAGAAGAATTCGTTGTACGCGTCGCATAACGCGTGCAGATAAGCGTCGGAAATCTGCAGTTCCATCGGCAATGCGCGTTTCTGGATGCGCGCGAACAGCACTTCCGGACTCGCCTGCAGGTACACCACGAAGTCCGGCGCGGGCGCGCTCACTTCGAGGTGCGCGGCGAGCGCGCGATACAGCTGCCACTCGTCTTCCTGCAGCGTCAGGCGCGCGAAGATGTCGTTCTTCTGCGTCATGAAATCGGCGATCAGCGGCGTGCGGGCAACGTGCGCGGCGGCCACTTCCTGAGCCTGCTGCGCGCGTTGCAGCGCGAACGAAAGTTGCGCGGGCAGCGCATAGCGCGCGGTGTCGCGATAAAAACGTTCGAGAAACGGATTGTCTTGCGGCCGCTCGAACAGTTCCTGCATCGACCAGCGCTGCGCGAGACGCCGCGCGAGAGATGTCTTGCCGACGCCGATCGGCCCCTCGATCGCGAGATAGCCGAACGGAGGCCGCAGTTGCGGCGCCGTGACGGTAAGCGGCGGTGAATTCATTCGCAGCGGCCCTTGCTGCCCGCAGCGTTACCGTCGGCCAATGTGTTCAGCATAGGGCACTGACACGGCGACTTGACCTTCTCGATACGTTGATCCTGTACGCCGCCAAGCAGCGCCTGGGCGTGGCCATGTTGCGGAATGATCAGTGCCGGGTCGATCTCGACGAGCGGCACGAGTGCGAATGCGCGTTCCACCAGGCGCGGATGCGGGACGATCAGATCGGGTTCGTCGATGGATTGATCGCCGAACAGCAGAATGTCCAGGTCGAGCGTGCGCGGTGCATTGCGAAACGGCCGCTCGCGGCCAAACTGATGTTCGATCTTGTGGCATAGCGCGAGCAGATGCCGCACGGGGAGCGTCGTGTCTACCTTGACGACGCAGTTGAAGTAATCGTCACCGCCCGCGTCGATCGGGGCAGTGCGATACAGGCTCGACTTGGCGAGCACGTTGATGGTGTGCTGCTGTGCGAGGCACACCACTGCGTCTTTCAGGGTCTGGCGCGCGTCCCCGAGATTCGCGCCGAGGCCGAGATAAGCAACCGTCATGGCATAACTTCCTACGACTATCGTTCGACGGCCTCAGCGAACGCCACGTCAATCTTCGTGCGAGCCGTTCTGGCTTGCGTCGTCGACCGTGCGTTCGGCTGGCGTGCCGCCCTCCATTCCGTCCCCCGGCTTGCGGTTTCTGGCGCCACTGCTGCGCCGCCGTCGTTTTCTGGGGCTCCGGTCTTTCCCGCCTTGCGTGAGCAACGCTTCACGCGCGGCAATGTCTCCTTCAATGAACTCCGTCCACCACGCGCCGACGGACTCATCGAGTTCGCCGGATTCGCAGCGCAACAGGAGGAAATCATACCCCGCTCTAAACCTTTGGTGTTCCAGCAGCTTCAGCGCGCTTCTTCCCGAACGTTTCTCGAGACGCAACTGCAGCCCCCAGATCTCACGCATGTCTGACGAGAAACGCTTGTGAATGGCGAGCTTCTCGGTTTGCATGTCGAGCACTTCGTCCATCGCGCGATGCAATGCGGGCACCGGATACTCGCCATTTGCTTCGAATTGTTGCCAGCGCTGCTGCACGTCGTGCCACAGCAGCGTGGCGAACAGGAAACCGGGCGATACCGGCTTGCCGGCGCGCACGCGTGCGTCGGTGTTGTTCAACGCAAGCGTAATGAATTTTTCGCCGATCGGTTGTTCGAGCACCACGTCGAGCAGCGGCAGCAGGCCATGATGCAGACCCTCCTGACGCAGTCGCTTGAGGCATGCGAGCGCATAGCCTGACAGCATCAGCTTGAGCATCTCGTCGAACAGACGTGCGGCCGGCACGTTGTTGATCAGGTCGGCCATTTTCGAGATCGGCTCGCGCGTGGTGTCCTCGATCTCGAAATCGAGCTTCGCGGCGAAGCGCACCACGCGCAGCATGCGCACCGGATCTTCGCGATAACGCGTGGCCGGGTCGCCGATCATGCGCAGCAGGCGCGCACGCATGTCGGCCATGCCGTTGTGATAATCCAGCACCGTTTGCGTGGCCGGATCGTAGTACATCGCGTTGATCGTGAAGTCGCGACGCGTGGCGTCTTCGTGCTGCTCGCCCCACACGTTATCGCGCAGCACGCGGCCGCTTGCGTCGACCGCATGCGTGCGCCGGTCGAGTTCGTCGCGTTTCAGGCGGCGTGCGGGCGGCGCATCAGCCGCGGGAGGATCGACCAGTGCACGGAACGTGGACGTCTCGATGATTTCCTGGCCAAACTGCACGTGCACGATCTGAAACCGCCGGCCGATAATGCGCGCGCGCCGGAACAGCTTCTGCACCTGCTCGGGCGTGGCGTCGGTCGCCACGTCGAAATCTTTCGGCTTGATGCCGAGCAGCAGATCACGCACCGCGCCGCCGACGATGAACGCGCGATGTCCGGCCTGCTGCAGCCCCTCGGTCACGCGAATCGCGTTGCGCGAGATCAGCGCGGGATCGATACCGTGTACGTCATGCGGAATGATGATGGGGACGTCGGGATCGCGCACGACCTTGGGCGCGGCAGCGCGCGCTGGTTTGCGGCGCGCCTTCGTCGTGCCGGATGCGTCCGTCGTACCGGACGGGTTGCGCGCCGATACGTTGCCGGCGGCTTCGGCGGTGGTGTCGGCGTCGTCGCCGGGCGGCGTCTCGTCAGCGGGCGCCGAGTCCTGGCCGAATAGCTTGCGGATAAATTTTTTGATCACGAGGGTTGAAAGAGTTCGAGGATGCGCCAGCCTTTGGCGTGCGCATGGGCGCGCAGTGTGTCGTCGGGATTGGTCGCGATCGGATCGGTGACCTTCTCGAGCAGCGGGATATCGTTGTGCGAATCGCTATAGAAATAGCTGTGCTCGAAGTCGCTCAAAGACTTGCCGAGTGACGCAAGCCACGCCTCGGTGCGCACGATCTTGCCTTCCTTGTAGCTCGGCGTACCAGTAGGGCGGCCGGTGTAGGCCGAATGCGGCTGACCGTCGACGGTCTCCACTTCGCACGCAATCAGCGTTTCGACGCCGAACGCCTGAGCGATCGGGCGCGTGATGAATTCGTTCGTAGCCGTCACCACGCAGCACAGATCGCCGGCGTCGAGGTGCTGCTTCACGAGTTCGAGCGCCGCGGGTGCGATCGTGGGTGTGATCACTTCGCGCATGTATTGCGCATGCAGGTCGGCAAGCTCGGCGCGCGTGTACTTCGCGAGCGGCGTGAGCATGGCGATCAGATAGGCGTGAATGTCCAGCTTGCCGGCTTTGTAGTCGGCGAAGAAACGGTCGTTTTCACGGGCGAAATTTTCGGCGTCGACCATCCCTTGTTTCACCATAAAGCGACCCCATTCGTGGTCGCTGTCGGTGGGAATGAGCGTGTGGTCGAGGTCGAAGAGTGCGAGGTTAGCCATGGGGGCCTATTTTACTTGAAGCAGCGGATGAAGCGGTTGAGCCCGGCGCGCCGCGCCGCTCGTCGGTGCCGGGCACGGCCAGCATGTCGCGCAGAAGCGGCAGCGTGACCGCGCGTTTCTGTTCGAGCGAGAACCGGTCGAGCGCGTCGAGCAGCGCCATCAGGCTCGGCATGTCGCGGCGAAAGTGCGTGAGCAGGTAGGCGGGCACGTCGTCGGCGAGCATGATGCCGCGCTCGCGCGCCGCGTGCTTCAGCACGGCCGCCTTGCCTTCGTCGGGCAGCGGCGCGAGATGAAACACGAGACCCCAGCCGAGGCGCGTGCGCAGATCTTCGCGCACCGTCATGTTGATCGGCGGTTCGCTGCCGGCGGCAACCAGCGCGCTGGTGGGATGCGCACGCACTTCGTTGAAGAGATTGAAGACCGCGATCTGCTGGGCGGCCGAGAGCGCGTCGCAGTCGTCGATTGCATACAGCGACACGCGCGGATCGAAGCCGAACGCGGCGAGACTGCTTTGCGGGCCGGCGTAGCGCGCGTGCCCCGGCGGCGCTTCGTGCACGAGCGCCTGCAGCAGATGCGTGCGGCCGTTGCCGGGCTCACCCCAGATATAGAAGGTGCGATCGGCGACCGGGCCGGCCGACAGCGCGTCGTCGAGCTCACGCAGACGCGTGACCAGCTCGGCGTTCGCGCCGGCGAAGAAATTGTCGAATGTCGATGGCGGCGGGGTGCCGAGATCGAGCGTCAGTTGACGAAGCACAGTAGGTGAATGCCGAAAATGAGGCTTGTCCGCAAATGGCCCGTGCGAAGGGCCCCAAACAGAGTCGATGCGCGGCCAGTGACGAGACCGCGACCAACCCGCGACGCGTCAATTGTTATAAAGCGTGCTGTCCAGATAGCTTTGCCGCAACTCGCGAATCGCCACCGACAGAATCGCGCTGACCGGCAACGCGAGCAGCACGCCGAAAAAGCCGAACAGTTGCCCGAACGCGAGCAACGCGAAGATCACCGCGAGCGGATGCAACCCGATCCGTTCGCCGACGAGCCGCGGCGTCAGATAAAAACTTTCCACGATCTGCCCGATGCCGTAAATCACCGCGACCGCGCCGAAACCGTACCAGTCGCCGAATTGCAGCAGCGCCGCGAGCAGCGCGAGCACGAGCCCGGTCGCAAAACCAATGTACGGGATGAACACCGCCAGTCCTGTGAAGACGCCCACCGGCAGCGCAATCTCGAAGCGCGCAACGCTGAGCGCAATCGCGTAGTACACCGCCAGCAATCCCATGACGAGCAACTGCCCGCGCAAATATTGCGACAGCATCTGGTCCATGTCGCGCGCGAGTTGCAGCGTCTTATCGAGCCAGCGGCGCGGAATCACGATCTGCGTGCGCGCGAGCATGCGGTTCCAGTCGTACAGCAAATAGAAGAGCACGAGCGGCACCAGCACGACATTGCCGACTACCGTCATCATCACGTTGCCGCTCGTGCGCACGTACGCCCACGCGTAGAGCGCCACGGTTTGCGCGCTGCCTTCGAGCTGGCCCATCACCAGATCGCGGATACTCGCGAAATCGAGCGAATCGGCCAGACCGAGCATGGCCAGTTTCGGCTGCAGCCACGCGCTGGCGTGCGCGAACATGACGGGCACCTGCTGGCGCAATTGCGGCCCTTCCTTCTGCACCACCGCGAGCACGAGCAACACGAGCAGTGTCATCAGCAGCGTGAAGAGCAGCATCATCAGCAACGCGGCGAGCGCGCGCGGCACGCGCCGGCGCACCATCCACGCGACGCCGGGCTGCAGGATGTACGCGAGTATCGCGCCGAGCAGAAAAGGCGTCAGGACCGGACTCAACAGCCACAGCAAAATGCCGACGCCCAGACCGATCGCCAGCCAGATGAAGGCGCGGCGTTGCACGGGTGTCAGGATCGTGGAGTTCTGTTGCAAGGTTGTTTCCTGGTGACGTCGACCGGATGATTCAAATTCCAGCCAGCCGGCCGGCATCGGGTAAAATCGCATTTTACCGACCTTCGAGCTCTTCCCCATGAATCAACCGAAATCCGCCCCGAATTCACCTGATTCGGCCCAAGGTTTGTCGTATCGCGACGCCGGCGTGGACATCGACGCGGGCGACGCGCTTGTCGACGCGATCAAGCCGTTTGCGAAGAAGACAATGCGCGACGGCGTGCTGGGTGGCATCGGCGGGTTCGGCGCGCTGTTCGAAGTGCCGAAGAAGTACAAGGAACCGGTGCTCGTGTCCGGCACCGACGGAGTGGGCACCAAGCTGCGTCTCGCATTTCAGCTGAACAAACATGACACCGTCGGCCAGGATCTGGTGGCCATGAGTGTGAACGACATTCTCGTGCAAGGTGCCGAGCCGCTGTTTTTCCTCGACTACTTCGCGTGCGGCAAGCTGGACGTCGGCACGGCGGCGACGGTCGTGAAAGGCATCGCTTACGGTTGCGAGCTGTCGGGTTGCGCGCTGATCGGCGGCGAGACGGCGGAGATGCCCGGCATGTATCCGGACGGCGAGTACGACCTCGCCGGTTTCGCGGTCGGCGCGGTGGAAAAGAGCAAGATCATCGACGGCAGCACGATCGCTCCCGGCGACGTCGTGCTGGGCCTCGCGTCGAGCGGCATCCATTCGAACGGTTTCTCGCTGGTGCGCAAGATCATCGAGCGCGCGCAGCCTGACCTGAACGCAGACTTCGACGGCCGTTCGCTGGCCGACGCGCTGATGGCGCCTACGCACATCTATGTGAAGCCGTTGCTCGCGTTGATGCAGCAGATCACCGTGAAGGGCATGGCGCACATCACCGGCGGTGGCCTGGTCGAGAATATTCCGCGCGTGTTGCGCGAAGGTCTGACGGCTGAACTGGATCATCGCGGCTGGCCGCTGCCGCCGCTCTTCTCATGGCTGCAGAAGCACGGCGGCGTCGCGGACGCGGAAATGCACCGTGTGTTCAATTGCGGTATCGGCATGGCGGTGGTGGTGTCCGCAGATGACGCCGACGCGGCAATCGGTCTGCTGTCCGCCGCCGGCGAACAGGTCTGGAAGATCGGCATGATTCGCGAAAGCGCGGCCGGCGAAGCGCAGACTGTCGTCGTCTAACTGGCTGATGAGCCGCGCGGCGCCTGAGGGCGCCACGCGGCGATATTTGTCTCTCAGAGCAGTTCTTCAATCAGCTTCGGCAGTTCCGCCAAAGCCCGCGCATCGCAGCAATCCACCACGATCCGTTCGGGCATGCTACGCAGCCAGGTGAGCTGGCGCTTGCACAACTGCCGCGTCGCAAACACGCCTTTATCGCGCATGGTCGAATAATCGACCGCGCCGTCCAGATATTCCCAGACCTGCCGGTAGCCTACGCAACGCATCGACGGCATCTCGGGCATTAAATCACCGCGCTCGCGCAACTTCACCACTTCGTCGACGAAACCGCTGTCGAGCATCGCGTCAAAGCGCTTTTCGATGCGCGCATGCAGCACGCTGCGCTCCGACGGCTCCAGCGCGATCGGCACGAATTGCCAGCGCGCGGCGGCGCTGTCTACGCGAGCGGGCGCGGCCAGCAGCGCCGACATCGGCTGACCGCTCAGCATGAATACTTCGAGCGCGCGCTGAATGCGCTGTGAGTCGTTCGGCGCGAGTCGCGCAGCGGTAACCGGGTCCACTGCCGCGAGACGCCCGTGCAGCGCTGGCCAGCCGTCGCGCGCGGCGTCGGCGTCCAGAGCGGCCCGCACGTCGGCATCGGCGCCGGGCAGCTCGCTCAAACCCTGCGTGAGCGCCTTGTAGTACAGCATGGTTCCACCGACCAGCAACGGCAGGCGGCCCCGCGCGCTAATCTCGCCGATGAGCCGCAGCGCATCCGCGCGAAACTCGGCGGCGGAATAGGCCGCCGTGGGATCGACGATATCGATCAGATGATGCGGCGCCACCGCACGTTCCGCGGCAGTCGGCTTGGCGGTGCCGATATCCATCTCGCGGTAGACGAGCGCTGAATCCACACTGATGATTTCTACCGGGCGCCGCGCGGCCAACGCCAGCGCGGCCGCCGTCTTGCCGGACGCGGTCGGCCCGAGCAGGCAGGGAACGCGGACCGGCGCGCGAGACGTGTTCGAAGTCATGAGCAGACCGGCAGGTTTAGTACGGGCGTCACCAGGCGCACGTCACTGCCCACGCATGAACAGCCGATCGAGATCGGACAGCGTCAGTTGATACCACGTGGGGCGGCCGTGATTGCATTGGTCGGCGCGTTCCGTGGCCTCCATCTGACGCAGCAGCGCGTTCATTTCGTCGAGCGTCAGTCGACGATTAGCGCGCACGGCGTGATGGCACGCGAGCGTGCCGAGCAGTTCGTGCTGACGCTCGGTCAGCACGCGCGAGCCGCCGAACGCATGCAGGTCGGTGAGTACGGCGCGTGCGAGTGCTGGAAGATCCGCGTCCTTCAGCAGCGCGGGCACCGCGCGGATCGCGAGCGTGGTCGGCGACAGCACGGCGAGATCGAAGCCGAGCGCGTCGAGCGTGTCGCGCTCCTCTTCCACGGTGCCGATTTCGATCGGGTCGGCTTGCATCGTCTGCGGAATCAGCAGCGGTTGCACCGCGATCGCACGATCGGCGAGCGCGTTCTTGAACTGCTCGTACAGGATGCGCTCGTGCGCGGCGTGCATGTCGACGATCACGAGGCCGTGCGCATTCTGCGCCAGCACGTAAATGCCGTGAATCTGGCCGAGTGCAAAGCCGAGCGGCTGCTCGTCGGCGGCATTGAATGCGGGCGACCCATACGGCGCGGCCGCGTGATAGGGCCCCGTCGATACGTCGCCCGAGTCGCGCATTTCGAAGAGCGTCGCGCCTTCCGACGTGCCGCTGTGGGTATCTTTACGGCCGAAGAGGGCGTCATAGAACGCCAGCGGTTGCGCAACGGGCAGCGTGCCTTGCGTCATGCGCGCCTGGCGCATCCAGGTGTTACCCGGTTGCGATGACGAGCCGAAGCCGCCGCTTATGCCGCTCATGCCGCTGATGTTGCCGCTCACACCGCCGCTCAAGCCACTCGTGCCGGCGCCGCCCGCACCGGCAGCGCCGCTAGCCGGCGCGCCGAAGCGACTATTCACAGCTCCCGCACCGTAGGAGCACAACACACCCGCGCCGCCCAAAGGCGTTGCGCCGAACGAAGCCGGTCCGCCCACTGACGGCGCAAGATGCGCGGCATGTCCGCCCGCCGTCGTCTCCGGCGACGCGCCCGCGTGCCGCGCCAGCGCGCGCTGCACGGCGTGAAACACGAACTGGTGAATCGAGCGCGAGTCGCGAAACCGCACTTCGATCTTCGACGGATGCACGTTCACATCCACCGCTTCGGGCGGCAGATCGAGGAACAGCACGTACGACGGGTACCGCTCGCCATGCAGCACGTCCTCATACGCGGCGCGCACGGCATGCGTGAGCAGCTTGTCGCGCACGAAACGACCGTTGACGAAGAAGTATTGCTGATCGGCACGCCCGCGACTCGCGGTCGGCAGACCTGCGCAGCCATACACGGCGAGCGGGCCGGCGGATTCGTCGAGCGGCAGATGCGCGGTCGCAAAAGTTTCGCCAAGAATTTTGGCGACCCGCACCGGCGGCTCGCTGGCATTCCAGTGCTCGATCGCCTTGCCGTTGTGCAATACCGAAATCGCGACGTCCGGACGAGCCAGCGCCGCGCGCCGAATCTGTTCGAGGCAGTGGCCGAGTTCGGTCTGTTCGCTTTTCAGGAATTTGCGGCGCGCGGGCGTGTTGAAGTACAACTCGCGCACTTCGATCGTGGTGCCCTGCGTACCGGCGGCCGGGCTCAACGCACCGGTTTGCGCGTCCACGCGCATCGCGTGCGACGCTTCGGCGGTGCGGCTCGTGATGACCATCTGCGCCACCGACGCAATCGACGCCAGCGCCTCGCCGCGAAAACCGAGCGTTGCGACCGCTTCGAGTTCGGCAAGCGAGCGGATCTTGCTGGTCGCGTGACGCATCAGCGCCAGCGCCAGTTCGTTTTCCGGAATGCCGCAGCCGTCGTCGGTGATCGAGATCCGTTTGACGCCGCCTTCGTCGAGCACGATGCGCAGCGTTTGCGCGCCTGCATCGAGGGCGTTTTCCAGCAGTTCCTTGACGACCGAGGCCGGCCGCTCGACCACCTCGCCCGCCGCGATCTGGCTGATCAACTGGTCGGGCAGCGGCTGGATTGCCCGCAACGCGCGCGGGACGGGCGCAGCGGCGGGAATCGCGGCAGCGGCGGCGTTGCCGGTGGACATTTCGGAGAATTCTGACATGGGCAAATTATAGCGATTTGGCGCATGTCGCCCGGGCGAGGTCTTAAACAGCTGGAGATTTTTAATTGTGCGCGGGCACTTTCTGTATCATGAGGCGGTCAATTTGCGGCGGTAAGCTGCTCTCGCCGTATCGCTCGCAGGCCGGCTTGTCCGGCCATTTCCGCCACGCTCACACTCGCTAATAAAGGACGCTTTTGGACACGTTGCTACATTTCGTCAACCTCGTCTTGCACATCGACAAGTTTCTGGGGGACTTCATCCACGTGTACGGCGCCTGGGTCTACGCGGTGCTGTTTCTGATCGTGTTCTGCGAGACCGGACTCGTCGTGCTGCCTTTCCTGCCGGGCGATTCATTGCTGTTTATTGGCGGCGCGTTTTGCGCGACCGGCGAGATGAATCTCCCGCTGCTGCTCGTGTTGCTGCTAGTGGCGGCCGTGGCCGGCAATACGGTCAATTACATGATCGGGAGGGCGATCGGGCCACGCGTGTTCAATTCGCATATTCCCGTGCTCGAACGCTTTCTCGATCGCGCGGCGCTGCAAAAGACGCACAATTTCTATGAAAAGCACGGCGGCAAGACGATCGTGCTGGCGCGTTTCATTCCGGTGGTGCGGACGTTCGCGCCGTTCGTCGCGGGCGCGTCGCAAATGACGGTGAGCCGCTTCCAGTTGTTCAACTTTATCGGCGCGCTGTTCTGGGTCTTGCTGCTGGTCCTGCTCGGCTACTTCTTCGGCAACATTCCGTTTATTCGTCAGTACCTGAATATCATCGTGCTGGTGGGTATCGGCGCGGCGGTCGTGCCGGTCGTGCTTGGCGGGTTGTGGAAGATGATGCGCAAGAACGCATCGACGAACGCGAGCAGCCGCTAGGCGTCGTAAGCTCGCGCGTTATCAGCGCGTAGACCACGCTGGTCGTGAAACGGCGTCGCGATTCTCGCGACGCCGTTTTTATTTTGGCTTTCGTCTCGCGCACGATTGCGCAGACAAAGCTCAATCACGCGAGGCTTGCGTTGCAGCGGGGGGCTCGTTGCTGCAATGCTCGCATCAAGGCGCATCGAGTCGTCTGAGGTCATGTGTCGTGGGCAGGGCGAGCGGCGTTTCGGACATCAGTCTCTGGTCGCTATCGGCGACGGCGAACTTGACCTCAGCACCGTTGCAGTGGGCCGCTGTGTCGTCGGGCGTCAGTTGCCACGATGCTGCGGGTAGGACGCTGCCTCACATCGGCAGATGAGACTCCGAATAGGGGGACGTGCGGATGACGACTGCGTCGCGCTTGGCCGCCTGCGCAACCGACCGGCGCTGCGCAACCCTGCGCGAGATCAACGCGATGCCCGCGGCCGCTACATACGCGCCGGCGCGCTCCAGAAATGCGGCGGTCGAACTGAACTGGCCGTAACGGCTCCGTGCGTCGGCGAAAACGAGAAAGGTGAGCGTGGCGTCGAGCACCATCGCGAGCAGCATCAGCGCGAAGAAAACGTGCGCTCCATTCAGCTTCACCCCTGGCATCAAGCGGTTGAACAGGTAACTCGCGCTCAGTACGACGACGAGCAGCGCGAGATTAAAAAACACGTTGAGAAAGAAATGGGTCATATCGACAGAATGAAAGCGCAGCGTAGTGCGGAGCGGCCCGAACTGTCGCGATTGCGAGAATCGCGCGCACATCCGGCCGCAGCGGCGGCGATCATTGCACGTCTTAATGTCTCAATAAACGTTGTCGTTCGAAGTGCGTTGTTTCGTCTGGCGCGGAAGACGCGGCCGCTGCCCTTTCACATTGTCTCTCCGGAGAATGCTGCCGAGTCGCGAGACATGTCGGTATGTTCAATCGGATTTTTCAGGCAGTGTTCCGGGGTGAGCGACAAGCGGCGAAGTCACGTTTAGGGGTGTCGGCGGTGATGGCGGGATGTGATCGGAATTGAGCTTCGGACTAACCGATACGCCGCGTGGCTACAGATCGATCTGCGGCACGTTGAATGCGCCTTCGAGCGACTTCAGTTCCGCGCGATGTGAGGCGGCCAGCTTCGCAAGCATTTTTTCTCCGGGTTTCAGCAGATGCACTTCTACCTAGCGACGGTCGGCTTCATTGATCTTGCGCTTGACGAGACCGAGCGCCTCGCAACGAGAGACCAGCGACACGACACCGTGATGCTGCGCTTGCAGACGTTCGGCAAGCTCACCGATGGTCGCCCAGTCGCGCTGCGGATACCCTTTGATATGCAGAAGCAGCAGATACTGCAACGGCGTGATGCCTTCGCTTTGCGCGGCCTGTTCCGAAAAACGTTCGAAGCGCCTCATCTGATAGCGGAACTCGGATAGTTGCTCGAAATCGGCTTTGTTCAGTTCGCGATTGGACGATTTCATTCGTATCACAATATGAGGTATTGGGATGGGATCACGCAGCGCTTTTCTATATCGTCAGGCGGCGCGCCTGTCGGCAACTGGCGACTGTGCCTGCTCTGCACGGTGATTCGGGCGACGGTATAACCCCGCAATCACATCCGCCTGCGTGACCGTGCCGGCGAGTTGGCCGGTCTCGTGGTTCAGCACAGGAATGTGGTGATGTCCGTGCTCGGCGAACAGCGGCACGAGTTCGGCAAGCGGTGTGTCGGTTCGGACTGTGCGAACCTGCGCTGTCATCAACGTGGCGACCGTGGGCTCGCTGCGGCTACGACCGCGAGTCATGGAGTGCCACAGGCGCACGAATCCACCGCGTCGTTCGCTGCCGCCGAGATCGGCGCGCGTGACGATGCCAATCACTTGCTGCGTGAGATCCGTCACCGGCAACGCTTTGACGCCATGTCGCTGCAACATCTGCGCCGCTGTTGAGGCTGGCATCGTTGCGCCGACGGAGATCATGTTGCGCGACATGATGTCTGCGCAGGTGAGTTCATCGAAACTGCGCGCGTAGGTTTGGAGTTGCAATGCACGCAGGAGCGCTTCGAGGTCGTCTGGCGCAACGTCGAGCCATTCCGTGCGACTGCTGAGCACCGCGTCGAGATCAGCGCGCGTGAAGGCTGCGCGTGCATCAGGGGCGAAATGGCTGGCGTTTGCGCCGTTGGTGCTGTTGATGCTGCCTGCGGTTCGCGCGGTGTGTGGATAGCGGTGGCCCGTCAGCGCGTGATAAACGATTGCAGACCCCAGCAGCGCGACTGATTGAAGCGCAATCGGCGCCAGGACGAAGCGGTAGCCGAGCGCATGCACGGTGGGTCCGCCGAGCACGGCTGTCAACGCGACCGCGCCCGAGGGCGGATGCACACAGCGCAGCGCGAACATCGCGCAGATGGCCGCCGCGACAGCGACAGCCGCCGCCTGCAGCGGATCATGAATCCAGCTGGCACAGGCGACCCCGAGCGTCGCCGACACAACGTTTCCGCCGATGATCGACCACGGTTGGGCCAGTGGACTCGCCGGCACGGCGAACA
Organism: Paraburkholderia sp. PREW-6R; assembly: GCF_039621805.1. NCBI lineage: Bacteria > Pseudomonadati > Pseudomonadota > Betaproteobacteria > Burkholderiales > Burkholderiaceae > Paraburkholderia > Paraburkholderia sp. PREW-6R. Next base: position 554,578 of record NZ_CP155073.1, read on the forward strand.
GCAACACGGCCGAGGCGCCCATCGGCGCGACCAGCATTGGGATATTGGCGCCGGGGCCTGACAGCACATGCGTGACGGCGCCGGTGAACGCGATGCCGAGCAGCGCGCCGAAGCACGAGCGCATGCGCTCCCGCCATGGAAGTGCGGCAGGGGCGGGGGCGGGGAGGAGGCGGGTCAACCAGCGAAGGGCAGCAGAACAGGGCAATGTTTTTGGCGCTTGAAGCGGTGGTAAAGAGCAGGCGTGACGGCGCGGAGCATGGCCGCGCAGCGACGTGAGCGGAAATTATATGTGATTGTGATATAAATTGCCGGCGGTGGATGCGGTGGCCGGCCACGTGCGGGGGCCAAGCCAAGGTCGGCCATTGACTCAAACACTTCCGCTGCCGGACCGAGTTTTAGCCGATCTGCGAGCAAGGCGTTGCTTCAGGATATTTTGACCAGGGCCGTGCTGAGTTCGCCGTCAAAGGCGGAGGCTGTGCGCGACGTTGATGCTCGCGACCAGTCGCCTGGTACAGCGCCATGATGAAATGGGCAGAAAGGAAGGGGCAAAAGAAAAAGGGCTCAGCTTGCGCTGAGCCCTTCGTATCTTTGGTAGGCCGTACGGGATTCGAACCTGTGACCAACGGATTAAAAGTCCGCTGCTCTACCAGCTGAGCTAACGACCCAAAAGAGAAGCAAAATTATAGCGAGCGACCCACCGGGTGTCAACCCGTTGCGCTCATCACAACGTTCGACACTTCAGATAGTGAAAAGCCCGGGCATCGCTACCCGGGCCTTCCAGCGAGAGGCGCGCGTGACTATGACGTCGGACACTGCGCGTTACTGCCTGCGTTGCCTACTGCACAACTACACGACGCCATCCGGCGTCTGACAACCCTGTCTGATCAAATCACTTGATCTGCGACAGTTTGCTCTGCGCTGTCTGCGCGACGTCCGAGCCACTGTATTGCGCGACAATCTGCTCAAGCGTCTTCTTGGCCGCAGCCTTCTGACCTTGTTCAAGCTGATTGTTGGCAATCGCCAGCAGCGCCTCCGGCGCCCGCGGATGCTGCGGATACTTCGTCACCACACCTTGCCAGGTGGCCGTCGAACCCTTGTAGTCGCGCAGCGCATACAGCGCGTTGCCGAGCCAGTACTGCGCAGTCGGCTGATAGGGGCTGTTCGGATACTTGGAGATGAAAGCGCGGAAAGAAGCCGCTGCGTTCTTGAAGTCGCCGTTGCGGAATTGCTGAGAAGCCGCATTGAACGAATCGGTCTCACCCGGCTGCACCTCACCCTGGACGCCGTCCACCGTCTGTTGCTGCGGCTCGAATTTCTTCAGGCGCGTGTCCAGATCGGTGTAGTAGTCCTTCTGCTGTTTCTGCAGCGTGGAGAGCTGGTTGCCCATGTCCTCGTTCTGTCCACGCAACGTTGCGACCTGCTGGTTCAACTGGTCGATACGGTTGGACTGATCGAGGATCGTGCGCTGCGCAGCCGAAAGCTGGCTCGACAGGCTATCGGTCTTCGAACGCAGATCGAGAATGGCCTGGCGGGCCTGATCGTCGTCGAAGATGCCCGCGTGCGCGGGCACAGCCGCGAAGGCCGTGCCCGCGACGCAGGCCGCTGCGGCGAACCGCAGCCAGGAGAAACGAAGCGTCATTCGGCTCATCACTCAGTCACTTACTGTTGATACACGAGGTCGGCGCGGCGGTTCTGTGCCCACGACGATTCGTCATGACCGTCAGCTTGCGGCTTTTCCTTGCCGAGGCTCACGGCTTCCATTTGCGAGTCGGGCACGCCCATCAGCGACAGCGAACGACGCACGGCTTCCGCACGCTTCTGGCCAAGTGCGAGGTTGTATTCGCTGGTGCCGCGTTCGTCGGTGTTGCCCTGGATCAGGACGTGACGTTGCGGATGGCTCTTCAGGTATTGCGCGTGTTGCTGCAGCAGCGACTGATAGTCGTCCTTGACCGAATAGCTGTCGAAGTCGAAGTAAATGCTGCGCTTCGCGAGCGGGCTGTTCGGATCGTTCAACGGATCGACGTTCACTCGCGCGACATCGTTCGGGTTCGGCTGCGTGGAAACTGTGCCGCCCTTGTTGGCGTTTTCATCGAGCTTGACGCCCGAGTGACATGCGGCCAGCGCACCGACCATCAAAACTGCAAATGCGATACGAAACTTGGACATCATTTGGTTACTCTCCTTGTGTTATTGCATCAACGTTATTGCATAAACGGGCCCCAGGACGGCTCGCGAACGCTGCCGCCCTGAACGGACAGGACCTGCCGGGTACGACCATCGGTCGATACTGCGGCCAACACGCCACGGCCGTTCACCTGAGTGGCGTAAAGAATGTACTGACCGTTCGCCGCGAAGCTCGGCGATTCGTCATGTGTCGTGTCCGTCAGGCCCGTGGCAGTGTTGCCTTGCAGGTCCTGGATATACAGCTTGAACCCGCCGCCGACGCGCGAGATATACGCAAGCTGTTTGCCGTCCGGGCTCACGCGCGGACTCGTGTTGTAGCTGCCCGTAAACGTGACGCGTTGTGCGGCGCCGGCACTTTCGCCTTGGGCCGACATTTTGTAGATCTGCGGTTGACCGCCACGGTCACTGGTGAAGTAGATCGACTGGCCGTCAGGCGAGAAGCACGGCTCGGTATCGATCGAGCTGCCTTGCGTGAGACGGCGCAGGCCGCTGCCGTCTGCATTGACGGCGAAAATCTGTGTGTTGCCGGTGCGCGAAAGCGCGACCGCCAGCGTGCGTCCATCCGGCGACCACGCCGGCGCGCTGTTGTTACCCTTCTGGTCCGAAATGACGATGCGGCGCCCCGTAGGCAGATCGTGAATGTAGACGATCGGCTTCTTCTTTTCGAACGACACGTACGCGACCTTCGTGCCGTCTGGCGACCATGCCGGCGAGATGATCGGCTCGGGGCTCGAGAGCGCGATGTGCGCGTCCTGGCCATCCGAATCGGAGATCTGCAACTGGTAACGACCGCCCGTCTTGATCACGTACGACAGACGCGTAGCGAACACGCCGCGCCCGCCCAACAACTTCGCGTAGATGTAGTCCGCGACCTTATGCGCGCTCATGCGCAGGCCGCTTTCCGGGCTCACCAGCACGAGGCCGCCGAGGCTTTCGCCCTTGACGGTGTCGTAGAGTTTGAAACGCACTTCGTACTGGCCGTTCGGCAAACGGTTCACGCTGCCCGACACGAATGCGTTGGCGCCCTTGGCTTTCCAGCTGCCGAGGTCGACGGAATCGGTCTCGGAAACCGGCGTGCTGCCCGCGTCGATATTCGTGAATTTGCCGCTGCGCTGCAGATCCTGGCGCACGATCGTGCTGACCTGTTGCGGGGAATTCGCCTCGTTGGCGAAGTTCGCCGTGGCGATCGGAAACTGGGTGGACCCGACGCCCGTCACGAGGACGTTGAGTTGAGCGTGGGCGGCGCCGCCAACGGCAATCAGGCACGACGCTACAAGTGTCCGCAGGCCTAGCTTGGTCATCAAACTCATGCTGTATGGATTCCCCAAAAACGGTTTTACTAACACTTCACGACAGCAGACAGACCCGAAAAGCCCTCATTCGTTCCCGAGCGCGCCCCTCCGGGGAGCGCACCGCGTCCGCTGTCGACGGACTGTCAAACTGCTGGATCAACTTGCCGGCCGCAACGTAATAAGGAAGCTGGTCGGTGTCTTGCCGTTGATGTCCTGAGGCATCGGATCGGTACGCTGGACGGCGCGCAATGCAGCGTCGTCCCATGCTGCGTTGCCGCTGCTGCGCGAGATCGTCGCACCGAGCAGGGTGCCCGTTGGCGAACAGCGCACGGAAACCACAGTTTCCAGGCCGCTCGTTTCGCCACCCCACGTGATGTTCGGACGCACTGCGCGGCGTACCTTGTCCGAGTATCCGGCGGACGCCGCCGTGCCACCCGACCCGCTACCCGTACCATTCTTGCCGAGGCCGTCACTGCTGGAACTGGTGCCGCCGGCCGAGCCCTGCATCATCTGCGCAAGACGCGCGCGACGCTCTGTGTCGAGCTTCTTCGCTTGCGCCGCAGCGTCCGCTTGCGCCTTGGCTTTCGCGGCCTTCTGCGCGTCAGCTTTCTTTTGCGCTTCGGCCTGAGCCTGCTTCTGTTGCTCCTGCTGCTGCTCTTCCTTCAGTTGCTGCTGCTTCTGCTGCTCGGCGAGTTGCTGCTGCTTCTGCTTTTCAGCCTGCTGTTGCTGCTGTTTCTGCTTCGCCGCCGCGGCCTTCTGCGCCGCAAGCTGTGCCGCCTGCTCAGCAGCGAGTTGCTGCTGACGCTTCGCTTCGGCTTCCTGCTGGGCCAGCAGTTTCTGTTGACGCTGCTGTTCAAGCAGCTGCGCCTCGCGCGCCGCTTCCTGTTGCTGGCGCTTCTTTTCCTGCAACGCGATGTCGGCCTGCTCGTCACGAACCGGCGGGGCAGGGGCAACCGGAACCTGTGGCGCGGGCGGCGGCGGATGCGGAATTGCCGTGTCGGGCACTTCGGTCCACAGTTCGGCTTCCTCGCCTTCCGGCGTGCTGTTTTGCCACTGAATCCCGTGATAGAGGAAGAACCCGAGCAGCACGTGCATCACCAGCGCGAACGCAAAGGCTCGCCCGGTGCCGCGTTCACGCGGTGGCTGAAGCGGGTAGTCGGAATTCTTGCGGATCATTGCGATTTGACGAGCAATCCAACGCGCTTGACGCCGCGAGCTTTCAGCTCGGACATCACGTTCATGACAGCTTCGTACTTCACGGTTTTGTCGGCGGCGATCACGACGGGCTGGTCGGGATGCGATTGCGCACGGTCGGCGATAAAGCCGTTCAGGTCCGCCTTCGTCATGTTTTCCTGCTGCTGCGCGCCGGAATCGTCCTTGTACTTGACGCTCATGTTGCCGTCCGCGCGAATGTTCACGATCACGGGCGGCGTTTGTTGTTGCGGCGCGGCGCCGCCGACGGTCGGCAGATTGACGATCGACGGTGCGACGAGCGGTGCGGTCACCATGAAGATCACGAGCAGCACGAGCATTACGTCGATGTACGGCACGACGTTGATGTCAGCCATCGCGCGACGCGAGCGGCCGCCGCGCATGCTGGAGGAACGGGAGCCTGGCATCGGGGACTCCTTACTGTGCCTGGCGCTGCAGGATATTCGAGAACTCTTCGATGAAGGTCTCGAAACGGATCGCCAGACGGTCGATGTCATGCGCGTAGCGGTTGTACGCCACCACTGCCGGAATCGCCGCGAACAGGCCGATGGCGGTAGCGGTCAGCGCCTCCGCAATGCCGGGTGCGACGTTCGCGAGCGTAGCCTGTTGGACGTTGGCGAGGCCGCGGAACGCATTCATGATCCCCCACACCGTCCCGAAGAGACCAATGTACGGGCTGACCGAACCGACCGACGCGAGAAACGCCAGGTTCGCTTCGAGTACGTCCATTTCGCGCTGGAACGCCGCGCGCATGGCGCGCCGCGCGCCGTCGAGAAGCGCGCCCGGGTCATTCAGACGCTTCTCCTTGCCTTTGAGGAATTCGCGCATACCAGATTCGAAAATTCGTTCGAGTGCGCCGATGGTGTGACGGTTGTTCGCAGCGCTTTGATACAGCGCCTGCAGGTCGCCGCCCGACCAGAAATCGCGTTCGAAGCGCTCAGTTTGCGCGCGGGCGCGGCGGATCGCAAACCACTTGCGGAAAATGAAGGTCCAGGACAACAGCGACAACAACAGCAGTAGCGCCATCACGGCCTGTGCCAGCAGGCTCGCATTCAGTACGAGAGAAACGATCGACAGATCTTGTGTAGTGTTCATAAAGATTCTTATTAACGTCCCGGAAAGGGGCGTCCGACTGCAGGGTCATTCGAAGCTTTCCGTCGGCAAAACGGAAGCGCCGGCGACACTGTTAGCCGAACCATGCTTTGTGCTGCTGATCGATACGCGTTCACTGGACCCGTAACAACGGGGCTCAGTCATGGTCCGTTGACAAGCCGGCCTCGCTCATGTCGCCGCCCGGTCCGCGGCGCAGTGCAGCGAGCACTGGCGGAGGGATTGCTGCCGGCCGCAATGCAATGCGGTCGACGCACCCAACCCGGATCGAACCCTTAGCAAGCAGCATGCCGCTGCGCCACGCCTCCTGTGCGAAGTCGACGGAGGCGCGACCCACGCGCTCGATCCGGCTAACTACATTGATGACGTCGTCAAGCCGGGCGGGCGCCCGGTAGTCGACGGCGGTACTACGCACGATAAAAATCGCGCCGCTTTCTTCCGCGAGCCTGTGCTGGTCGACGCCGCACGCGCGCAGCCATTCCGTGCGCGCCCGTTCGAAAAATTTCAGGTAGTTCGCATAAAAAACGATGCCACCGGCGTCGGTATCTTCGTAGTACACGCGAATGGGCCACATGTAGCCGTTTTCCGCACCGGGCTGGCTGGTCGACGTATTCATGCGGCGCATTTTACCGGAACGCCGACGCCCCGGTCTTTTTGCGCATGTGCGCCGCGCGTGGCGGGCGTGAGCGGCGCTCTCGCCGCTTCCATGTCCGCCTCAGTCCGCGCTTTTATCCGGGCTTCGAGTAGCCGGTTCCAGCCGCCTGTCCACTCAGGCTTCCAGCCGCGTAAGCACCCGCAGTTCTAGCCGCGATGCACCGCCAGACCGGCAAACGTCTGGGCCACGGGCATCAGTTCGATCGTATTGACGTTTACGTGCGCCGGAAGCGTCGCGATCCAGTAGATCGAGCCGGCAATGTCTTCGGGCGTGAGGGGTTGTACGTCTTTGTAGACGTTGGCCGCCTTGTCCGAGTCGCCGCGAAAGCGCACGTTCGAGAATTCGGTGCCGCCGCACAGTCCGGGTTCGACATCCGTGACACGCAGCGCCGTGCCTGCGAGGTCGGTGCGCAGATTCAGGCTGAACTGGCGCACGAATGCTTTGGTCGCACCATACACATTGCCGCCTGCGTAAGGCCACCTTCCCGCCGACGAACCGAGGTTGATCACGTGTCCGCGGTTGCGTTCCACCATGCCGGGCAGCAACGCGTGCGTGATTTGCGCGAGGCCCATGCAGTTGGTCTCGATCATCGTGTTCCAGTCGTCGAGGCTTGCCTTCTGTGCCGGTTCGACGCCGAGCGCGAGTCCCGCATTGTTGACGAGCACGTCGATCGCGGCGAAGTCAGCGGGCAAAGCCGCCGGCACCGCTTCGACCGCTTCGCGATCGCGCACGTCGAGTTCGTAGGGAAGGAGCGCGTCGCCGAGTTCATCGGCGAGCGCCTGCAGTCGATCCTTGCGACGCGCGGTAGCCACGACACGGTGGCCACCTTTGACGAAAACGCGAGCGATAGCCGCGCCGAATCCCGCCGACGCTCCGGTAATGAAGACGATCATTTCTGTTCCCTGCCCGGTGGATGAAAGAGGTCCAAAGCCTACTTGCAAAGGGCCGTGGCGGCAAGGATGAAGCGGCCGCACGTCGGCGCCCGAAGCCTTGAAAAGCGAATCCGCACGGACGTTTTATCAGACATTTGAAAGGCTTGCTCACCGGGGAACAAAGCCCAGTTGCGGACCACCTGGCGACGCGGTGGCGAGCGGTTGCCTATTCGATACTCTTCCAATAAACTAACGCGCTCATCCCTGCGTGACTGGCGATAGAACCGGTTCAATCAATCGGGTTCAAGGTGGAGCAACCCACCGTGAAGCGCAGGGTGCCGTTTTGCCGTTCGCCTGGGCAGCCGTCAACCGCGCGCATTGATCTGCGCTGACGGTGGCTGTCCTGCCTCGCGTGTGCGGCGACTCTCTCTGCCCCACGTCAGGGCTGGCCCAGCCGCCAGCAGCGCCGCGTACCCCCTACGCAAGATCCGGCGCACGATCCGGTCAACCTGAACACTCTCAACGGAATCCGTATGTTTGACAGAGCCCAAAGCACCATCGCCAACGTCGATCCTGAACTCTGGAAAGTCATCGAACAGGAAAATCGCCGTCAGGAAGAGCACATCGAACTGATCGCATCGGAAAACTACACCAGCCCGGCTGTCATGGCCGCGCAAGGCTCGCAGCTCACCAACAAGTATGCCGAAGGTTATCCGGGCAAGCGCTATTACGGCGGCTGCGAATACGTCGATGTCGCCGAGCAGCTGGCGATCGGCCGCGTGAAGCAACTGTTCGGCGCCGAAGCCGCGAACGTGCAGCCGAACTCCGGTTCGCAGGCCAATCAGGGCGTCTTCTTTGCCATGCTGAAACCGGGCGACACCATCATGGGCATGAGCCTCGCGCACGGTGGGCACCTTACGCACGGCTCGCCGGTCAACATGTCGGGCAAGTGGTTCAATGTCGTCAGCTACGGCCTGAACGAAGCGGAAGACATCGATTACGACGCGGCTGAAAAGCTCGCGCAGGAACACAAGCCGAAGCTGATCGTGGCGGGAGCTTCGGCTTTCGCGCTGCGCATCGATTTCGAACGTCTGTCGAAGATCGCCAGGTCGGTCGGCGCGTACTTCATGGTGGACATGGCTCACTATGCCGGCCTCATTGCCGCAGGCGTGTATCCGAATCCTGTGCCGCACGCCGATTTCGTCACCACCACCACGCACAAAAGCCTGCGCGGCCCGCGCGGCGGCGTGATCCTGATGAAAGCCGAGTTCGAGAAGCAGATCAACTCGGCAATCTTCCCGGGCATTCAGGGTGGTCCGCTCATGCATGTGATCGCCGGCAAAGCGGTTGCGTTCAAAGAGGCGCTGTCGCCGGAATTCAAGACGTATCAGCAGCAGGTCGTCGAAAACGCGCGCGTGCTGGCTGAAACGCTGGTCAAGCGCGGACTGCGCATTGTCTCGGGCCGCACTGAAAGCCACGTGATGCTCGTCGACCTGCGCGCGAAGAAGATCACCGGGAAGGTTGCGGAAGCCGCACTCGGCGCCGCGCACATTACGGTCAACAAGAACGCCATTCCGAATGATCCGGAAAAGCCGTTCGTCACGAGCGGTATCCGTCTGGGCTCGCCGGCCATGACCACGCGCGGCTTCGGCGTGAAAGAGGCGGAGCAGGTGGGTAACCTGATCGCCGACGTGCTGGACAACCCGGAAGACGCCGCTACGATCGAACGTGTGCGCGGCCAGGTCGCTGAGCTGACCCAGCGTTTCCCGGTCTACAAGTAAGCCGCCATGCACTGCCCCTTCTGCCGTCACGCCGATACGCAAGTGGTCGATTCGCGCGTATCCGAAGACGGCGCGACGATACGCCGGCGCCGCCGCTGCCCGGCCTGCGACAAACGTTTCACGACGTATGAGCGGGTCGAGCTGGCGTTGCCGGCGGTCGTCAAGAAAGACGGCAGCCGCACGGAATTCGATCGCCGCAAGATCGTCGCGAGTATGCAACTGGCGCTGCGCAAGCGCCCGGTTGCGGCGGACGCAATCGACGCGGCGGTTGCACGTATCGAATATCAACTGCTCGGCAGCGGTGAGCGCGAAGTGCGCAGCGAGCGACTCGGCGAACTCGTCATGAACGAATTGCGCGCGCTCGACACCATTGCCTACGTTCGCTTCGCTTCTGTATACCGGCGCTTCGAAGACGTCTCGGAGTTTGAAGACGTGATCGAGGAATTCCGCCGCGCTTCTTCTCCGCCCAAGCCTTCGCGCAAGCGCTGAGTGCGGTCGTAACCGGTCCGCCGTGTTCAACCCGTCCGTCAGGGTTGTCAATGTTCGCCGTACTGATCCACGCATCTGTGTTGTCCTTCCTTTTCTGATGGTCTCGCGTGCATTGTTGCGCGGGACGGCGTCTGAATAACACCTCGCCGTTCGGCCAATGGTTGGCGCTTCCAAAAGCCGCTAGATTGGCTGCGTTCTTCGAATGATCAGGGATGCAGATGATGTGGCTTGTGCTTCGCCGTCGGCCGTGCCGCGGCTTTACTCTCATTGAAACGCTGGTGGTGATCGCGCTGCTGGCCGTAATTGCGGTCATGGCAACGCCGTCGTTCGTCGCGTGGCAGGTGCGCGATCAGGTCGACGCGCGAGCAAAGGCGCTGATCTCGACGTTCGCCTATGCGCGCAGTGAAGCGCTGCGTCGCGGCTCACGCGTGACCGTGTGCCGGATCGATGCGGCGCGGCACTGCCTCGCCGTGGGGCAGCCATGTGCCAACAGCCTCACCGACTGGTCCTGCGGCTGGGCCGTCATGGCCGAGCGGGGCGCCGTCCTGTCGCTGTTGCGCGCGCATCCGGCGCTTGCCGCAGTCAGCGTGGTCGGCGCACAGACCAATCTCACGTTCACACCGCCAGCCGGGCAGCTGATCGGCGCTTTTCGGAGTTTCGATCTTGCCCCACGCATTCAATCGAGGGCAACTCAGGGTGACGCGCGGCGGCGTTGCATCAGGATCGCCGCAGGGGGCCGCGCCCGAGTGACCAACGGCGCATGTGGAGCGGCGTCGTGATGCGAAACCTTCGTGTCGGCCCACCGCGTTTCGGCGCATGCCCGCAGAGCGGTAGTTCGCTCCTCGAAGTGATGCTGGCCGTCGCATTGATGGCGGTGACTGCGCTGGGCCTGATTGCTGGCCAGTTATGGACTGCCCGTGAATCCCGTGCGATGGCCATGCGGGAGCACGCGGCATGGATCGCGGATTCCATTGCGGAAGCGCTGTACTTCCCTTCAGCAGCTGACGCCGCAGTCCGGCAATGGAGCACACGGGCAGCCGCGCTGTTACCGCATGGCGAGGCTACGCTGTCAATGGGCGGCGGCACGTCCGCCGCGCTTGTCACATGGACGACTTTGCGCGACACCCCGCACAGCGATGACGTGATCGACAAGCCGGAATCCTGCGGCACCGCGGACATGCCTGCAGGCTCCAGTTGTGTCGCTTTGGCGTTCGTCAAATGATGAAACGGCTTGAAGTCGAGGGTGGCCACACGTTGCTCGAATTCGTGATCGCCATCGCGCTGGGTCTCGTCGTGATTGCCGGCACGGTGTTGCTCTACACGGCGCAGCGTAGCGCATTCGAGCACGCGGCCGATGCGCAGCGAGTCCGCGACGCCGGGCTGACCGCGCTCACGCTGATCGGCCAGCAAGTACAGATGGCCGGTTTCGTTCCAGCGAACGTCACTCGCTATAACGCTCCGCCCGCGTTATTCGGTTGCTCGGGTGGCCGCCCGAGCGGCGCAGACGAGAGTCCCGCTTGCGAATCACTGCCGGGTCGCTCGGACGGCGTCGTCGTCCGGTATGTCGGCGACACGGTATCCACATGGCCGTCCGCAACGGCGCAGATAACCGATTGTCTCGGGCAGGCTGTGCCCAATGCCAGCGCCGTGCTGCTGGAGCAAGGCGCGCCCGTGGTGAACCGGTTCTTCGCGCGAACCAGCGGCTCGACCGGCGAGCCGGAGCTGTACTGCGAAGGGAACGGCAAGACAGGGTCAGCGCAACCGCTTGTCGAAGGCATTGAGCGCTTGCGGATCAGGTACTGGCTGGCGGGCGGCGTCGCGGCCATCGACGCCTCCGCAGTCACCGCCGATCAATGGGCGAGCATTGTCGCGGTGGATCTTTGCGTGCTCGTTCGTGGCGCCATGCAAGGGCAACGTTCGCGCTACGTCGACTGCGACAGCGTTACGGCGTTGGGCGCGGACACGCGTGTCCGACAAGCGTTTTGGCGCCGGGTAGCGATTCGCAATCAGGTAGGGGACGCAGCATGAGCGCGCAGCGGCCAGGCACGATTCGGTCAGGCTTGCAATTGCATTCTTGCGTGAGCCGCATGAGCAATGTCGACCGCAGCGGTTACACAGTCTGCGTCAACCAGCGCGGTGTGGTCTTGCCCATTGTTCTGCTGATCTCGGCGATGATCCTGACGAGTTTTGCGGCGTGGTTTGAAACGTCGCTTGCATCGGCGCGCGGCGCCATGAACGTGCGCGACTATCTCCAGGCATTTCACGCGGCCGATTCCGCGCTCACCCTGTGCGCTCGTACGACGCTAGCGACTGCCGCCGGGGCAACCGATCCGCTGCCCGTTACGGTCGGCGAGCCGACGCAATGGAAAGCCAAAGGCAGTTTTGAGACCAACGCTGTCCAGCCCGTCGCGCAGTGGCCCGGATCGTTACGCGCGCCGCAATGTCTCGTCGAACCCTGGCGTCTGCCGTCCCGGCCCGACGCGCGCGCATTTCTGCTGACGGCGCGCGGCTACGGTCGCAGCAAAGAGTCTCAGGTGTGGCTGCAACTGGAACTGGTGATCGCGGGTGAGACGGTCGAGCGCCATTGGCGTCGCGTCGTGGCGCGGCCATTCTGACAGGAGGATTCGTGATCAGGACTGCGACCAAGGGCTTCACACTGCTCGAACTGGTGATTACGCTGGCGATTATCGCTACGCTTGCCGTTTTTGCCGTGCCCGCGTATCGAAGCCATGTAGCAAGAACGCATCGTATCGACGCCGCCGCCGCGCTTTACCGCGCAGCGCAATTCGTCGAGCAGGCGGCCAGCAGCGCCGTGTCGGCGCTGCCGCCCGGCATGGACCAGGCACCGCAATTCGGTGCGCCTATTTACCTTTTGCGTGTGCTTCCGGCGAATGATACGAACGGCGGCTATTCGATCGAGGCGGCGCCGTCGGAAGCGGGTCCCGCGCGCGACGACGTCTGTGGAATCTTTACGCTCGACGCCACCGGGCAGCGAGGCAATCGCAACAGCAATACGGGTGCGAATGCGATCGCACCGTCGAGCGGCGAGTGCTGGAACACGAACTAGGCGTCGACGCGCGACGCGCACAACCCGCACGACGTGCGCAGCGCTCTCAGCCCGCGCTATCGAACGGCCCGGAGGCGGACTGCGGTGCAGTCGCGGAATCGTTCTTCATCTGTTGCCAGATTCGAAACGCTTCCCAACCGGCAAGCGCGAGACCGCCCCATTTGAGTGCCGGTTTTGCACCTGCGGCGACGGTCGCGCGCAGTGGTTTGGCGAGCACCATCGAAACAAAGGAACTGATCAACGGGTATTGCTTGAGCAGTACACCTAGGTTTCCCGCGTTGAGCAAACTTCCCATCGACCCACCGCCGCGGCCTGACCGCACCCGCGTAAAGCCGGGAACGATAAGTTTGAGCCAGCTAAAGTGGGTGACGGCTTGCCGCAAGTCGAGCGTCGCCTGGGCGAGTTCCATTCGCTCAACATCCGCGCGCACTAGCAGCAACTCCTTGCGCAACGCCCGCAGATGCGGCGCGCTGAGATCTTTGGCCGGATGGCGCTTGTTGCGAAAAGCAGTATCGGAATGGTTTTGGCTCATGGCGTGTCGGCGGCAGTGATAATCGGGCGGTGATGCAACGCTGCTAGCTGCGAGCTTGTGGAATCAGCACGCGGCAATAACCTTTGAACCGCGTACAACGCAACCGGATCGCGCGATTGCGCCCGCGAGGTTCAGTGCGTCATGGCTTACGAAATATGTCGCGGTCTTTCTCGAACTCGGCGATCGTCGCTTCGAAGACCATCGGACCATTGCGCAAGCCGCTGCGCGCTTTGAGCGCGCACGCTATGCCTGCTATTGCATAAATCGCGGTAATCCCGGCGAGCGCCTGCCACCGGTACGTGTCCCAGAAGGCAATGGCGATCAGCGCGGTCAGCGCGATCAGCGCCATGGTGGCAAGCATCATGGCGGCGAGACCAAGGAACAGTACGCCCAGCAGACGATCCTTTTCCTCGGCGAGTTCAATGCCGACCAGCTCGAGCCGTGTCTGCAGAATGGCAAACACGGAACCGAAAATACGGCGTAACGGACTATGTTCTCCGCGCTGCGATTGTGTGTCGATCGTCATAACTGTGGGCTGTGCGCGTGAAAGCCTGCCGGCGCGACAATGACATGCGCGCCAAGAGAAGCGGGCCGGCCTGACACGCGCCGGTCAGCTCGAATCACTAGCGTGCCGGACGCAAAAGCGCCCGGCACGCATTCAGTGTTACTTGCGGTTGATCAACAACCCAAGCAGCACGCCGGCGCCCGCGGCGACGCCGATGGATGCCCACGGATGCTCATGCACGTAGTCGTCGGTCGCGCGTGCGGCCTTCTTGCCTTTTTCGACGACCACGACCTGCACGTCGGCCGCCTTTTCCCTTGCTTGTTTCAGCCGCGTCAGCGCCGTTTCGCGCAGTTCGGAAGCACGCTCGCCAGTGGCGCTCGCGGCCTGTTTCAACAGATCTTCAGCGTCTGCGAGGACGGTTTTAATATCCGACATTAGTCTCTCCTTGTTGACTTCCGACATTGACAGCTCCCCTTCGTATCACGCCACGCGAGAATCGTAACCAAAGAAACGGTTCGTGGCGAGGCTATGGCCGGTGGGTTCAAACGAACGCACGAACCGTTCCTGGTTGAAGCTCTTCTAAAAAATGCGTTGCCCGCTGCACATGTCAGGCAAAGTTTGCTTACGATGGAGTTGATCTGTCCCGCAAAGTTTCCACTAAATCGGTGGAAATTACAAAAACGCATAAAGTAGTGACGCGATGTTTGTTCGCGGTGGTTCCGTGCTCCCGTATGCTTTATCGTTGCTTGGGCGCGGCGGGCGAACGTCCGCTTCGAATGTCCGAATATCTTAAGGAGATGCATCATGAGTCTACGTCTTGGCGATATCGCGCCGGACTTCGAGCAGGAGTCGAGTGTCGGCCGTATCAAGTTCCATGAATGGCTGGGCGATAGTTGGGGTGTGCTGTTCTCGCATCCCGCCGACTTCACGCCGGTCTGCACGACCGAGCTCGGCCTGACCGCGAAGCTCGCCGACGAATTCGAAAAGCGTAATGTGAAGACGATTGCGTTATCGGTGGACAGCGCCGAGTCGCACAAGGAATGGATCAAGGACATCAACGAAACGCAGGCGGCCAATGTCGGCTTCCCGATTCTCGCTGACGGCGACCGCAAGGTGGCTGAGCTCTACGACATGATCCACCCGAACGCGAACGAAACGCTGACCGTCCGCTCGCTCTTCGTGATCGATCCGAAGAAGAAGGTGCGCCTGATCATCACCTATCCCGCCAGTACCGGCCGTAATTTCGACGAAGTGTTGCGCGTGATCGATTCGCTGCAACTGACTGACAGCCACTCCGTAGCCACGCCGGGCAACTGGAAGCAGGGCGATGACGTGGTGATCGTGCCATCGCTGAAGGACGAGGAAGTGATCAGGCAGAAATTCCCGAAGGGCTATAAGGCGCTGCGTCCGTATCTGCGTATGACGCCGCAGCCGAACAAGTAAGCAGCGAAGTTGCCGCGCGTGCAGGCGCGGCGCATGGCAAAAGGCCGGTCCATATTGAACCGGCCTTTGTTTTTTTAAGCACGCCAGGCAAACCAACGCGCGTGATGCGATCAGCGGGTCAGAAAAATGCCTGAATGCCTGTTTGCGCGCGTCCGAGAATCAGCGCGTGGATATCGTGCGTGCCTTCGTACGTGTTCACCACCTCCAGATTGACCAGATGGCGCGCGATCCCGAATTCGTCTGAAATACCGTTGCCGCCGAGCATGTCGCGCGCGAGCCGGGCAATGTCCAGCGCTTTGCCGCAGGAGTTGCGCTTCATGATCGACGTGATTTCGACCGCCGCCGTGCCTTCGTCCTTCATGCGGCCAAGGCGCAGCACTCCCTGGAGCCCAAGCGTGATCTCGGTCTGCATGTCGGCGAGCTTTTTCTGGATCAGCTGGTTCGCGGCGAGCGGCCGGCCGAACTGCTTACGGTCGAGCACGTACTGACGCGCCGTGTGCCAGCACGACTCCGCCGCGCCGAGCGCGCCCCACGCAATGCCGTAACGCGCGGAGTTCAGGCAGGTGAATGGACCACGCAAGCCGCTGACTTCCGGGAAACGGTTCTCTTCCGGTACGAACACTTCGTCGAGCACGATCTCGCCGGTGATCGACGCGCGCAGGCCCACCTTGCTGTGAATGGTCGGCGCCGACAGCCCCTTCCAGCCCTTTTCGAGAATGAAGCCGCGGATCGCGTCTTTGCCGTCTTCCTCCAGCTTCGCCCACACGACGAACACGTCAGCGATAGGCGAGTTCGTGATCCACATTTTCGAGCCGGACAGCGAGTAGCCGCCGTCCACTTTTTTCGCGCGCGTGACCATGCTGCCCGGATCCGAACCGTGATTCGGCTCGGTAAGACCGAAGCAGCCGATCCACTCGCCGCTTGCGAGTTTCGGCAGGTACTTCTGCTTCTGCGTCTCCGATCCGAACGCATGGATCGGCACCATGACCAGCGACGATTGCACCGACATCATCGACCGGTAGCCGGAATCCACCCGCTCCACCTCACGCGCGATCAATCCGTACGCCACGTAGTTCAGACCCGGTCCGCCGTATTGCTCCGGAATCGTGGGGCCGAGCAGACCGAGTTCGCCCATCTCGCGGAAGATTTCGATGTCGGTCTTTTCGTGACGGAACGCTTCGAGTACGCGCGGTTGCAGCTTGTCCTGCGCGTAGGCCGCGGCGGCGTCGCGCACCATGCGTTCGTCTTCGGTGAGCTGCTGATCCAGCAGCAGCGGGTCTTCCCAGTGAAACTGCGCGGCCTCGGCCATGACGTATCTCCTGAATCCTTTGCTTGACTGAAACTATCCGGTACTTGACGCGTGTTCCGCTATGCGAAACAATGTTTTGCAAACCACGACCGAGTGTATCACCACATGTCGCCTCTATCCACTCTGCCCGAACCGCTCGACGACCGTAAATTCGTCGTCGCGCTCGCACGCGGGCTCGACCTGCTGCGCGCATTCAAACCGGGCGACACGATGCTGGGCAACCGCGATTTCGTCGAGCGCACCGGCTTGCCGAAGGCGACGGTCAACCGGCTTGCGTACACGCTCACCGTGCTTGGCTATCTGAGGCTCGACGAAACACTCGGCAAATATGCGCTCGATGCCGGCGTGCTGTCGCTCGGTTTTGCGCTGCTCTCGGGCACGGATACGCTCGAACTCGCGCGCCCGCACATGCGCACGTTCGCGCGCGAAGTGGGCGCGGCCGTGTCGTTGGGTTGTCGCGATGGGCTCGACATGATTTATCTTGAGACGATTCGCAGCGAAACCGCGCTAACGCTCGGGCTCGCGTCCGGGTCGAAACTGTCAATGCTGACGAGTTCAATGGGCCGTGCTTATCTTGCGGTGCAGCCGCCGGACGCGCGCGCGGCGCTCCTCGCCGAGCTGAAGAAAGCAGCGGGCAAGGAAGGCTCAGCGTTGGTCGCCGAAGCCGAAGCGGAAATCGCCGCTTTCGAGCGGCAGCGCTGCTGCTATTCGTTCCGCGCGTGGCATGACGACGTCAACGCGGTCGCGGTGCCGTTGCGCGAGCCGCGCGAGGGGCGCTGGCTGGTGCTGAGTTGCAGCGGGCCGGCGTCGTCGATGGATGAAGCGGTGTTCCGGGAGAGTGTGGCGCCAAGGCTGAAGGCGCTGGCACGGCGCCTTGGCGATACCGGCTGATAGAAAAACGGGCGGAGCGAATGGCGGCAAGTAAGTGCAGGCGGTAGCGGATCGTCGGCGAAACCGGACCCACGTCAGTCCAGCGAACTGCAAACCCGCGCTTCGACCCGTTTCACTCTGCCCGGTCGTGGTAGTAAGCATTGAAGAGCGGCCCCTGCACGAACCGCACGTCGTACTGCTGAAGCGCCACGAATTGCGGCTCATCCATCACGCGATTGAAGATCAGCGGGGTGCGCAGGCGGCTCGCATAGCCCACCAACGGTTTCACCATCGCATCACGTAACGCCGTGGTCGCATCCATTTTGATGAAGTCGAGCCGGGCGGTCTCCGACACGGACAGAATCTGGCCTGCGTTGGACAGATTGCCCGCCACCTTGAAGCCGTAGTGCTGGTAGCTCTTGGTCAGATAGCCAAGAAAAGTCTTATGCGCGACCGCCGCCGGCGGCAGTTCGATGACCACCCGCGACGGGTTCAGCCCGAACGACACCAGCACCGTCGAAAAATGCCGTCCGTGGTCATACTTCACGCTCTTGAGCAACCGCTCGTGCACACGCAGAAAGAGCAACCCATGCCGCTGTGCGCCAAAAAAGTTGATCGCATGCAGCGCGCGTGACATGCGGTCGAGCGCGACCAGCTCCTGATCGTCCGCGATACGTTCGAACGGATCGAGCGCCTCGAAAGGCGCACCGTCCACGCGATGCGTGACCGCCTGAAAGCCGAGTTCGTCGCCGAAACGGTCTACACCTTCAGCCCCCGAAGAGAGGGACTGCGCGAGCGCGTGCACGCTGATATCGAAGATCGGCTCGTAGGCGCTCGCCAGTTCCAGCCCGGCGAAATGCGCCAGCGCAACCTCGCCATGCTCGCCCGTTCCCTTTTCCAGATATTTGCCAAGGAACGGGTGCGCGGCGGCGCGAGCAATCAGGTCGGGGACGGTCGGCGGAATCATGTTGGTATGAAGGGCGATCAATGCGCGCTCGGCGCCGGCAACGCGACACGTTTGCCGCACCCACTGATGGTAGCAGCCCATACCACGGTCACATGAACAAAATGGTCATAACGTTATCGGCCGAACGCTTGTGGGCAGGGGTTACCGGCGTTTTTCCGTACCCGCCAGGGTATACGTTAATTTCACCATACGTAATTCGTTTTACTATACGTAAATCTTAAAAAGCGGAACGGGCGGCCGCCTGGCCGGAAGCGAAGCCGCCGTGCAGACAATCCATTCAGCAAGAGAGAGACGACCCATGAGCACCCACCAGGCCGGAATGCCGGCCAATGTGATTGAAGTCGAGCGCGTGCTCGCCGACACGCACCGCCCGGCATTCCAGTTGTTGCTGCTCGCGCTGTGCGCGCTCTGCCTCGTCATCGACGGCTTCGACGCACAGGCCATGGGCTACGTCGCGCCGAGCGTGATCGGCGAATGGCATGTACCGAAGGCCGCACTCGGGCCGGTGTTCAGTGCGAGCCTCTTTGGCATGCTGCTCGGCGCGCTTGGCCTGTCGGTGCTGGCCGACCGTGTCGGACGCCGTCCGGTGCTGATCGGCGCCACGTTCTTCTTCGCGCTCTCCATGCTGGCCACGCCGTTCGTCTCGACGATCCCCGCATTGATCGCGTTGCGCTTCATCACGGGTCTGGGTCTCGGCTGCATCATGCCGAACGCCATGGCGCTGGTCGGCGAGTTTTCGACGCCCGCGCACCGCGTCAAGCGCATGATGCTGGTGTCGTGCGGTTTTACGCTCGGCGCGGCGCTCGGCGGCTTCGTCAGCGCGGCGCTGATTCCGGCTTATGGCTGGCGCGCGGTCTTCTGGGTCGGCGGAACGGTGCCGTTGCTGCTGGCGTTCGCCATGCTCGCAGTGCTGCCGGAGTCGTTGCAATTCCTCGTGCTCAAAGGGCACAGCGAGCGCGCGCTGCGCTGGCTCAAGACATTCGACCCGGCGCTGCGTATCGACGCGAAAACTCGGGTGGTCGTGCAGGAAAAGGGCAACGGCGGGGCGCCGGTCGCCGAGCTGTTCCGCTCGGGTCGTGGTCCCGTTACGCTGATCCTGTGGGCGATCAGCTTCATGAATCTGATTGACCTGTACTTCCTGTCGAACTGGCTGCCTACCGTGATGCGCGACGCGGGCTACTCGCCGGGCACGGCGGTGATCGTCGGCACCGTTCTGCAGACGGGTGGCGTGGTCGGCACGTTGCTGCTCGGCTGGTTCATCGAACGCTTTGGCTTCGTGCGCGTACTCTTCGTGTGTTTCGCGGGCGCCGCGCTGGCGGTCGGCACGATCGGTACGGTCGCGCACGCGCTGCCGTGGCTGTTGATCGTGGTGTTCGCAGGCGGCTTCTGCGTAGTCGGCGGACAACCGGCCGTCAACGCGCTGGCCGGCCACTTCTATCCGACCACGCTGCGCTCGACAGGCATCGGCTGGAGCTTGGGCATCGGGCGGATCGGCTCGGTGATCGGACCGCTGGTCGGCGGACAACTGATCGCGCTGAACTGGTCGAACGTGTCGCTTTTTCATGCGGCCGCCGTGCCGGTGATGTGTTCGGCGCTGCTGGTTATCGCGCTGGCCGGCGCGATGCGCCAACGCCGCCGCCCGTCGGCCCCGCGCACGGCATAGGGAACGCGGCGCCCGCTGGACTTGGCGGGCTGACTGAACAGAACGAGTATCAACGGAGAACCTTGCATGGATACGCCAACACGTATGCCGAATACCGCCGGCTCACGGCTCGAAATCGAGCCGGGCTACCAGTCGGGTTTCGCGAACGAATTCGCGACCGAAGCATTGCCAGGCGCGCTGCCCGAGGGCCGCAATTCGCCGCAGCGCGCACCATACGGCCTGTACGCGGAGCAGCTTTCCGGCACGGCGTTCACCGCGCCGCGCGGGCATAACCGGCGGTCCTGGCTGTATCGCATTCGTCCCGCGGCGGTCCACATGCCGTTCACGCAACTGCCGTCGGATCGACTCGTCGCCAATTTCGCGGAGGTGCCGCCTACACCGCCCAATCAGTTGCGCTGGGACGCACTGCCCATACCCACGGAACCGACCGATTTTGTCGACGGCTGGGTGACGATGGCGGGCAACGGCTCGGCGGAATCCATGAGCGGTTGCGCGATTCATCTGTACTGCGCGAATGAGTCGATGAAGGACCGCTTCTTCTACAGCGCCGACGGCGAATTGCTGATCGTCCCGCAGGAAGGCCGTTTGCACATCGCGACCGAGCTGGGCGTGCTTGACGTCGCGCCGTTCGAGATCGCCGTGATCCCGCGCGGCGTGCGATTTGCCGTGACCTTGCCGGACGGCCACGCGCGCGGCTACATCTGCGAGAACTTCGGCGCGCTGCTGCGGCTGCCGGATCTTGGGCCGATCGGCTCGAACGGTCTCGCGAATCCGCGTGACTTTCTCACGCCGCATGCCGCGTATGAAGACCGCGAGGGCGATTTCGAGCTCGTCGCGAAAATGAACGGCAATTTGTGGCGCGCGGACATTGGCCACTCGCCGCTCGACGTGGTGGCGTGGCACGGCAACTACGCGCCGTACAAATACGATCTGCGCCGCTTCAACACAATCGGCTCGATCAGCTTCGACCACCCGGACCCGTCGATCTTCCTCGTGCTGCAGTCCCAAAGCGACACGCCGGGCGTGGATACGATCGACTTCGTGATTTTTCCGCCGCGCTGGCTCGCGGCCGAAAATACATTCCGGCCGCCGTGGTTCCATCGCAATGTGGCGAGCGAATTCATGGGCCTCGTGCATGGCGTGTATGACGCCAAGGCGGAGGGCTTCGTGCCGGGCGGCGCGAGCCTGCACAACTGCATGTCGGGTCATGGCCCGGACGCCGATACGTTCGAGAAAGCCTCGCATAGCGACACGTCCACGCCGAAGAAGGTCGGCGATACGATGGCGTTCATGTTCGAAACCCGCACGCTGATCAAGCCGACGCGTTTCGCGCTCGAAACCGCGCAGTTGCAGGCGCATTACTTCGAGTGCTGGCAAGGACTCACCAAACATTTCAATCCGGAGCAACGATGAGCGCATTGAGCGATCTTCAGGCGACGCTCGATCCGTCGCGCAGAAGCTGGGTCGAATCGGCGAACCATTCGACGAACGACTTCTCGATCCAGAATCTGCCTTTTGGCATCTTCAGCGACGCGCGCAATTCCGCGCGCCGAGCGGGCGTCGCGATTGGCGACGAGATCGTCGATCTGGACGCGCTGCAGGCGGCGGGTCTTCTTTCCGTCGCGCAGGAACGCGTGTTCGCGCACGACACGTTGAACGATTTCATCGCGCTTGGCCGCGACGCATGGCGCAGCGTGCGTATCCAGCTCAGCGATTTGCTGGCGCGCGACACCGCGACCTTGCGCGACGACGCTGCGTTGCGTTCCGCAGTGCTCGTGCGTCAGGCCGATGCGCAATTGCACCTGCCGCTGCAGATTCCCGGCTACAGCGATTTCTATTCGTCGAAGGAGCATGCGACGAACGTGGGCTCGATGTTTCGCGATCCGAAGAACGCGTTGTTGCCTAACTGGTTGGAGATGCCGATCGCTTACAACGGACGTGCGTCGTCGGTGGTGGTGAGCGGCACACCGGTACGTCGCCCGAATGGGCAGTTGAAGCTGCCGGATCAGGAGCGCCCCGTGTTCGGCGCGTGCCGCAAGCTGGACATCGAACTGGAGACAGGGTTCGTCATTGGCAGCGGCAACGCGCTGGGCGAGCCGATCGCCTGTGAAGACGCCGAAGCGCATATCTTCGGCATGGTGCTACTGAACGACTGGAGCGCGCGCGACATCCAGCAATGGGAATACGTGCCGCTCGGGCCGTTCAACGCGAAGACGTTCGCAACCACGATCTCGCCGTGGATCGTCACGCTCGACGCGCTCGAACCGTTTCGCGTCGCGCAGCCGGTTCAGGACCCTCAGCCGCTCGCGTATCTGCGTCACGAAGGCAGGCATGCGTTCGACATCTCGCTGGAGGTGAAGCTGCGCCCGCAGTCGGCCAGCGAGGCGAGCACCATCACGCGAACCAACTTCAGGCACATGTACTGGACGATGGCCCAGCAACTCGCGCATCACACGGTATCGGGATGCAACACACGTGTCGGCGACCTGGTGGGCTCGGGCACGATTAGCGGCCCGACCGCAGACTCGTTCGGCAGCCTGCTCGAACTGACGTGGAACGGCAAGAATCCGCTGGCGTTGAAAGAGGGCGGCACACGCAGTTTCATCGAGGACGGCGACGAGTTGACGCTCGCCGGCTGGTGTCAGGGCGACGGCTATCGTGTCGGCTTTGGCCCGTGTGTCGGCGAGATCCAGCCTGCGTTGAAGTAAGAGTGAGCTAGCGGCGAAGCCGCCGAACGGCGAGCACGGTGGCACGCCGCTTTTCCCACCCCACGGCAGCGAGGAATGCGAGCGCGGCCAGCAACAGCACGCCAACCATCGCATCGTTACCGACCGCCTTCATCAAGGCACCCGCGACCAGTGGACCGCCGAAGCTCGCCGCGCTCCACGAAGCGCCCACCAGCGAACTCGCGGACACCAGCGCGACACCGCGAAAGCGCTCGCCGCACGCCACGAGCGACAGCGTGTAAATCGCGCCGGCCGCCGCGCCAAGCCCATAGAGCAGCGGCCAGCACGACCACGGCGACGTCACGGCCCAAGGCAGAAACGGCAGCAACACGACGACGATCACGCCACAGCCGATATGCACGCGTTCGCGGCCGAGCCGATCGGCGAGCCAGCCGATCGGAAACTGCATCGTGGTGTCACCGAGCAGCAGAGCCGACGCGAACAGCACGGCCACCTCGCTCGAAATGCCATGCGACATCGCGAAAAGCGGCAGCAAAGACAGCGCGATCGTGTCGAACAACGCGAAGAAGCCGGTGCCGATCACGAGCGCGGGCATTTGCGGCAGTACGTGGCGCCAGCCTCCGTGCTCATCATGGTCTTCTTCGGAAGCATGCTGCGCCGTGCGGATCTGCGCGAGCATCGGCAACGCCAGCAGAAAAATCGCGCCGCAGATCATGAAGCGCCAATGCGGAAAATCGGCGATCTGACTGACCAGCACGGGGCCGGCCATCTGGAACAGCGTGAAGTTCGTCGCATAAATCGCAATGACGCGGCCGCGCGTGGCGTCGTCGGCGAGCTGGTTGACCCATGCTTCACCAATCGTGAAAAGCAGCATGAGCGCCGCGCCGCACAGCACGCGCAGCACGGCCCACAACCACAGGTTCGACGTGAACTGCATCGACGCGGTAGCCAACGCCACCGCCAGAACCGCACCGATAATCACCTGCCGGCCGCCGAAGCGGGCCGCAATCCATCCGGCCAGCGGTACGACGACGAGTCCGCCGCCCGCCTGCGCGGCGGTCAGGAGGCCAACCACGTCGGTGCCGTAGCCGGCTTGCGTGAGTGCGAGGGCAGTGAGGGGAAGCGTCGCGCCGCTGCCGAGCCCGACCACGGCGACGCTGAGAATCAGAGCGAGGAAATCGCGTGTGAAGATGACTTTCATCGGCCGGGATGCTACTACGGCCGTGCGTCATTCGCACCCTCCGCGTTGATGCGGTGCGGCAGCGCGTTCAGCCCGCGACGGGCATGCGGCGGTCGATCGACACCGACCACAACGTCAGCACCAGTGCGCCAATCGAGGTCGCCACGCCGACCCACGGCAGCGACGTGAGCGGGACATTCGCGCCGATCGCGATGCCGCCGAGCCACGCACCCGTCGCATTGCCGAGATTGAAGGCGCCCTGGTTCAGCGTGGAAGCCAGATTCGGCGCATGACTCGCGCGGTCGACGATCAGCATTTGCAGCGGCGGCACGACCGCGAAGGCGAGGATGCCCCAGACGAAGATCGTGATCATCGCGGGGATTTCGGCGTGCATGGTGCCCGCAAAGATCGCGAGAATGACGACGATCGCCAGCAGGAATGCGACGAGCGAAGGCATCAGCCGCCAGTCGGCGAGCTTGCCACCGAGCGTGCTGCCCACCGTCAGCCCGAGGCCGAACAGCAGCAGGACGAAGGTGACCGCGTGAGGCGTGAAGCCGGTCACGTCTTCGAGAATCGGCGTGATGTAGGTGAAGGTGGAAAAAAGGCTCGCCGACGCGAGCACGCTGATGCCGAGCACCATCAGCACCTGTGGATTTTTCAGCACGCTGAATTCGTGGATGAGGCTTGCCTTGTGCATCTCGATCTTCGCCGGCAGGCACGCCGCGAGCGCGGCCGCCGCCAGGATGCCGATGCCGGTCACGGCCCAGAACGTGGCGCGCCAGCCCACCGCCTGGCCGAGCGCCGTGCCGAGCGGCACGCCGAGCACGTTGGCGAGCGTCAGACCGGTGAACATCAACGCGATGGCTTGCGCGCGACGATTCGGCTCGACCAGCCCGGCTGCCACCACGGACCCGATGCCGAAAAATGCGCCATGACAGAACGCCGTGACGATGCGCGCGGCCATCAGCACCGCATAACCGGGCGCGATCGCGCATAACAGGTTGCCCACGATGAACACGCCGATCAGGCTCATCAGCGCTTTTTTGCGCGGCATGTTGGCCACCGCGATGGCGACGATCGGCGCGCCGATCGTCACGCCGAGCGCATACGCGGACACCAGCATGCCGGCAGCCGGAATCGACACGGACAGATCGCGCGCGACATCAGGCAGCAGCCCCATGATCACGAATTCAGTGGTGCCGATTCCAAACGCGGCAATGGCAAGAGCGAGCAGGGGTAGAGGCATGGCGACGGAGCAGATCGACGCGGCGGAAAGCGTCGCGCGGCAGGCGGCGCGTTTTCGGGTCGATAACGCATGCGCCTCAAGGGACAAACAGTAGGGGATTCTACCTAAGACAATTCAGGTTTGCTGAGCGTCAAAAGCGCCGTTGTGTTCGAGTGAAATGGTGTTGAAGCTCGTGCCGGTCGCGAGCACACTAGCTTCTATTGATAGCCGTGGAGGCGCGGAGCCCGGCTAGATCGCTTGGCCATGCCGGCCGGCGCCGCCGGTAAACCGTGCGGCGCCCGCCACCCCCTCGGCGAACACCGCCTCGTAGCCGCCGGCGCCTTCGCGTCTGAGTGCTTCGGCGAGATCGTCGCGCAGGCTGTTCTCGAGCGCGGAGCGCCGGTCGGCCAGCAGCGCGGCCTGTGGAAACGCTGCCAGTTCGGCCGCCAGCTGCTCGGCGGACGCGCGTGCGGTGCCGGTTGGCACGACACGGTTGGCGAGTCCGAACGCAAGTGCTTCCTGGGCGCTCACCGCGCGGCCGGTGAGGATCAGATCGAGCGCGCGCGACAAACCAATGAGACGCGGCAACCGGATCGTGCCGCCGTCGATCAGCGGAATTCCCACGCGCCGGCAGAACACGCCGAGCACCGCGTCCTCTTCGACCACGCGCAGGTCGCAAAGCGCCGCGAGTTCGAGACCGCCGGCGACCGCATAGCCAGCGACGGCCGCGATCACCGGTTTGCTGAATGTCATGCGCGTGGGTCCCATTGGACCGGGGCCGCGGCCGTCCGCATGCAGTTCATTGCGGCGGGTGTCGTCGGCGAGTGCGCTCAGGTCCGCTCCGGCGCAAAAGTTGCTGCCTGCGCCGAAGAGCACCGCGACGCGCCACGCCGGTTCTGCTTCGAAACGGACAAAGGCGGCGCTGAGCGCGTCGGCAGTCGGACGGTCGACCGCATTGCGCCGTTCGGGCCGCTCAAGAACGATGGTGGCGACGCCGTTATCCTCGTTAAATTCGATGCGTACATGATCGTTCATATTTTGCGTGGTTATCATTGTCGTCTCCTGGGGAGTTCAGCATTCGCGGTCGTGATGCGGATGTCTGTGCGGTGTACATGCGTAGCAATTAATAGCGTGGCTTGACATGCTTCTTACACAATCGGCTCGTAGCTTTAGCGCTCTCCTGACACGCTGGCGGTTCGCCGCCGGTATATCGAGCCTGCCTTTGCCCTTGACTCCATCATCGTCGGCCGCCGCGCCGGCCAGTGCCGAGACGGTGTGGCTCGTGCCCCTGCATGAGCATCCGTGGTACGACCATGTCCGCCTGAAACGTGTGTTCGTCGCTGACGGCACGCGCCACCAGGTCGTGCTGGTCGACGCGCGCAAACTGCTTGCCTGCGCCGATCGCGACAACACCGATTACGTGCTGCGACCCGTTGCCGAATGGCATTCCGGCAAAGTGCGCGGCATCCGCGAATTTCTGGACCCGGAGAATTCACGCGTGCCGCAAATGCCATACGTGACGATCTGCACGCGTCGCGCAACCGGGCTGCTCGGCTGGTTGGGGCTGGAGCGCGAAGGCGTGGTGGCGTTTCGCAACGGCCAGCATCGTGCGCGTTATCTGGCGGACGCCGGCGCGCGCTGGTTCCCGGTCGAAGTGCACGAACGCGAAGCGGCCCTGCTGCGTGAAATGTGCGGCGCCGCGGACGACGCCCGCACGGCAATCCGGGCTACCACGTTCACTAGCGACGGTCACGCCTGATCCAGCGCCCGCACCACGTTGCGCGGCGTTCCCGCCTGCCAGGCCGCGACGTTGTCGAGCGTGGTCCGGGCGATCTCCGCCATTGCCTCGCGCGTGAAGAACGCCTGATGCGCGGTGACGATCACGTTCGGAAACATCAGCAGACGCGCAAGCACGTCGTCCTGTAACGGCAGGTTCGAGTGGTCTTCGAAGAAGAGGCCGCTTTCCTCTTCATACACGTCGAGCCCGAGATGGCCGAGCTGGCCGTCTTTCAGCGCACCAATCAAGGCATTGCTCTCGACGAGCCCGCCGCGGCCCGTGTTGATCAGCATGGCGCCGCGTTTCATGCGGGCGAGCGCCGCGCCGTCGATCAGATGGTAAGTCTGCGGCACCAGCGGACAATGCAGGCTGACCACGTCCGATTCCGCAAGCAGCGTGTCGAGCGGCACGTAGCGCGCGCCGAGCGCGAGCAGGTCGGCAGCGGGGGTGCCGGGGTCGTAGGCGAGCACCTGCATGCCAAAGCCCGCCATGATGCGGCCAAATACGCGCCCGATCATTCCCGTGCCGATCACACCGACGGTCTTGCCGTGCAGGTCGAAGCCGAGCAGCCCATTCAGCGAGAAATCCCCTTCGCGCGTGCGGGCGACCGCGCGCGGAAGACGCCGGTTCAGCGCCAGAATCAGACCGACCGCATGCTCTGCGACCGCATGGGGCGAGTAGGCCGGCACGCGGGCGACAGTGATGCCGAGGCGTTCCGCCGCAGCGAGGTCCACGTGGTTAAAGCCCGCCGAGCGCAACGCGATTAACCGTGTGCCGCCCGCGTGAAGCCGTTCGAGCGTGGCGGCCTCCACGTTGTCGTTGACGAATGGACAGACCACTTCATAGCCTTGCGCGAGAACGGCCGTCTCGCTGTCGAGATGCGATTCCTGGAAATGCAGCGCGAAGCCGTAGCCGGCGTTGGCCTCGGTGAACGTGTCGGTGTCGTACGGTCGGGTGCTGAACAGGATCATGCGCATGACTGGCTCCGTAGGCATGGGCCCGGGCGCGAATAATCGAGACGCATGGCGCACGGACAGATCAGTATAGGAAAAGCATCCGGTAATGCATGCATTGTCTTCGTGTTCGGGTTGCCTTGCCGCAAATAAATCCGGCGATTTTCAAAGATCTTTTTTGCGCTGGCTCTCGCTGTAACAGAAATCATATTGACAGCTGTGAAGAACTGCCATATTTATAAAAAGCAGTCCGAAAAAAGCATGTTCAACATGCGTTCAGTACGGCCATCAGCAAAGCAATCTTCTCTAGACGTGACGCAACTTCGCGAGGAAAGAGTGACTGTCGAGCTACCGCACGAGCATTCTCGCAGCGCCGCCGCATCGCGGCCTCTCATTGATGAGCTGCCCGTCATCTCACTGCCATAAAAGCATTGGCATCCGTTTCCATGCGGAAGCGGCATGTCTTTGCATTGCGCAACAGAGCGCATTTTTATTTTGCAGTTTTAACTGGAAGTTTTTTGATCTTCTGCTAATGATCCCGTTAATTGGCGAGCCGACATGATCAGTGAATTGCTGAGGTCTCAACCGGAGATCGCGCTGTTTGCAAGCCTTGCTATCGGCTATTTCATTGGTTCGTTTCGCGTCGGACCGATCCAGCTTGGCGGCGTGTGCGGCACGTTGATCGTGGCCTTGCTGCTAGGGCAGACCGGCGCGCGGCTTGCACCGGATCTGAAAAACATCGCATTTGCGTTGTTCATCTTTGCGCTCGGGTTCACCGGCGGCCCGCAGTTCTTTGCGAATATCGGGCGCGGCTGGCGGTACGGCTTGCTGTCCGTCGTGGAGATCGTGTCCGTGCTCGCGCTCATCATGCTTGCGGTTACCGTGATGCGGCTCGACGCGGGTACGGCCGCCGGCCTGCTGGCGGGCGCGGCGACCGAGTCGGCAGTGATCGGTACGGCTTCCGAAGCAATCGGCAAGCTCGGCCTGCGCGACGCCGAAACATTGCGCCTGCAGGCGAACATCGTGACCGCTTACAGCGTCAGCTACCTGTTTGGCCTCATCACTATCGTGCTGTTTACAAGCCAGTTCGCTCCGTTGCTGCTGCGCGTTAATCTGCGTGACGAAGCCGAGCGCGTGTGGCGCAAGCTCGGCGGCGACGGCGCGTTCGGTGAAGGGCAGCAGGCGGCTGCGCCGGCCATCGTCGGCCGTGCGTTCAAGGTGGGCGCGGCCGCCGGCGCGACCATCCAGACGCTGGAACAGCAACAGGGCTTCAACCTCACCATCGAACGCGTGATGAGAGACGGCGCAGCGTTACCGGTCGAGCCGCACCTCGCGCTCGCGGCCGGCGACGTGATTCTGGTCGCCGGCCGGCGCGACGCGGTGGTGGCTTTGTCGTCGAGTCTCGGCGACGAAGTGGACGGCGCGGTCTTCGGTCAACTCTTCGCGGAAAAGATCGAAGTCGTGCTGACCCGCCGCGAAGCGGAGGGTCTGACGGTTGCGCAGGTACGCGAGCGGGCTGACCCGGCCGAAGGTCGCGGCGTGTACATCGCGGCTGTCACGCGGCTGGACACCACGGTGCCCGCGCTGCCCGGCACCGAACTGAATCGCGGTGACGTGCTGACGCTGGTTGGCGCAAAGGCCGATGTCGAGCGCGGCGCACAGCGGCTCGGCTATGTGCTGCCGCCGACCCAGAAAACCGACTTTGTCTACCTAGGCCTCGGCGTGCTCGTCGGCATGGCGATTGGCCATCTCGGCGGGCGCGTCGGCGGCGTGTCGGTCGCGCTCGGCACGGGCGGCGGCTGCCTGCTCTCGGGTCTGCTGTTCGGCTGGATCCGCTCGCGCCATCCGCTGATCGGCTCGCTGCCTTCGGCCGCCGCGCAGGTCCTCAAGGATTTTGGCCTTGCCACTTTCATCGCGGCCGTGGGTTTGTCGGCGGGACCGGACGCAATCAGGCTCGTGCGTGAATACGGTCTCGCTTTGCCCGTCGCCGGGATTCTGATGGTGCTCGTGCCGGGCCTGCTGTCGCTGTGGATCGGCCGCATGTTTCTCAAGCTCGACGCGCCCATGCTGCTTGGCGCAATTGCCGGTCAGCAGTGCAGCACGCCCGCGATCAGCGCGCTGGTGGGGGTGACCGGCAATTCGACGCCGGTAATCGGCTACACGATCACTTACGCGCTCTCGAACATTCTTTTGCCGCTGATGGGACCGGTCGTAGTCGGTCTCGCCGGAAAGATCGGCTAGGCGGCGGACGGGCCGCACGCCGACCGTGGCGCGCGGCCGGGTGCATGCGGGCGCCACGCTTCAAGCATGCGCAAGCGGCGACACCCTGCTTCAGGCTTCCACAGTAAGCCAGTGCGGCAACCCGTATCAAGCATCGCCAACTATTCAGTGAGGGCACGATGGACTGGCTACATGACATTTTTCACAAATCCCCCGAGATCGCATTATTCCTGTCTCTGGCGGTCGGTTACTTCATCGGGCAGATCAACTTCGGCAAGTTTCAACTGGGCGGCGTGGGCGGATCGCTGCTCGCTGCGGTCGTGATCAGCCAGGCGGGCGTGACGATCGACAACGGTGTGAAGGCGGTGATGTTCGCCGTGTTCATCTACGCCGTGGGCTACGACTCCGGGCCGGGCTTCTTCAATTCGCTGAATCGCAAGACGCTGCGTGAGATTGCGATGGCGATCTTTCTGGCCGTCTCCGCGCTGATTACCGTAGTGGTGTGCGCGAAAATCTTCCACCTGAACAAGGGCCTCGCGGCCGGGCTCGCGGGCGGCGCGCTCACGCAGTCGGCCATTATCGGCACTGCGGGCGATGCTATCGCGCGGCTCGGTCTGCCCGCCGACCAGGTGAAGTCGCTGCAGTCGGACGTGGCGATCGCCTACGCCGTGACCTACGTGTTCGGCTCGCTCGGCGCGATCATCGTTTGCGTCAACATTCTGCCCAAGTTCATGGGGCAAACCTTGCGCGACGCGGCGGCCGAGGCGGAGCGCGAGTTGGCTGCCGGTGCGCCCGCGCGCGCGGCGGGTCAGATTCCGGCGCTGCCGGAACTGGTGGGGCGCGCGTACATGATCGACGTGAGCGCCGGCAAGACGGTAAAAGCCGTCGAGACACAGCATAAGGACATGCTGACGATCGAGCGCATCAAACGCGAAGGCCAGTCAGTCGATCCCGCGCCCGACCTCGTGCTGAAGAATGGCGACGTCGTGCTGGTCGTGGGTCGCCGCGAGGCGATAGTCGAGTTTGGCGCGAACGGCAGCGAAGTGGCCAACGTCGGCGACATCGGCGTCGTCATGCAAACGCGCGACGGCGTGTTCACGCGCAAAGGCATGAACCATACGACGATCGCCGCCGCGCGCGAAGTCGTGGATCGCGACATGCGCCACGGCGTGTTTCTGCAGAACGTCACGCGCGCCGGCAGGCCGCTGCCGGTGCTGCCGGAAACCGAACTGGAACACGGCGACGTCATCACGTTCTATGGTTCGCCGAAAGATACCAAGCGCGCCGTCGACGCGGCCGGCTATGAGTTGCCGTACAGCATCAAGACCGACTTCATCTACATGGGCGTGGGGCTCGTGCTTGGTCTGCTGGTCGGCCTGATCGTCATCAACGTTGCCGGCATTCCGCTCACGCTCGGCTCGGGCGGCGGCTGTCTGCTGGCCGGTCTCGTGTTCGGCTGGATGCGCGGCAAGCATCCGATGTACGGGGTGATGCCGCCCGCGGCGTCGCGGCTCCTGCAGGACTTCGGGCTCGCGGCATTCGTTGCGGTGGTGGGACTCAATTCGGGGCTGCAGGCCGTGGTCACGGTCAGGCAGCTCGGCGTCACGATCTTCCTGCTCGGCGTGTTCGTCACGCTGTTTCCGTTGCTGCTCACCATGCTGTTCGGCCGCTATGTGCTCAAGTACAACAACGCGGCGATTCTGGCCGGCGCGCTGTCGGGCTCACGGAGCGCCAATCCGGCATTCGGCGGCGTGCTCGACAAGGCGGAAAGCGCCGTGCCGACCGTGCCGTTCGCGATCACCTATGCAATCGCCAACGTCGCGCTGACCCTGCTCGGCCCGCTCGTGGTCGGCCTCGTCTAGCCCACGTAAGTGGTTCCGGCTGCTTTCACGCTTGCGGGTGTCGCACTGCATGGATCCCACGCCGGCGTCTTTCACTCATTCATGGAGAACGCATCATGGCAAAAGAGAAAACCGGCAAGAAAAATGCCGACATGGCCCAGCCTGGACTGTCCGCGCTCAGTCCATTCGAACTCAAGGATGAACTTATCAAGGCAGCCGGTGGCGCCGCCGTGGAGCGTCCCGCCAACGTGTCGATGCTCAATGCCGGCCGCGGCAACCCGAATTTTCTCGCGACGATCCCGCGCCACGGCTTCTGGCAACTCGGTCTTTTTGCGATGCGCGAATCGGAGCGTTCGTTCGCGTATATGCCCGAAGGGCTCGGCGGCTTTCCGAGGCGCGACGGACTGGAGGAGCGCTTCGATCTGTTTCTGCGCGAGAACAAGGGCGTGCCCGGCATCGACTTTCTGCGCGGCGCGGTGTCGTATGTGCGGGACCAGCTGGGACTCTCGTCCGGCGACTTTCTCTATGAAATGTGCGAAGGCATTCTGGCGTCGAACTACCCGGTGCCCGACCGGATGCTTAAGTTATCCGAATTGATCGTCGGTCAGTATCTGCGCAAGGAGATGATTGGCGACCATCCGTTCGTCGGCGAATTCGACATCTTCGCGGTGGAAGGCGGCACAGCGGCGATGACCTATATCTTCAACACGATGCGCGAGAATCGCCTCATCAAGGCAGGGGACACGATCGCGCTCGGCATGCCGATCTTTACGCCTTACATCGAGATTCCGCGGCTGAACGATTATCAGCTGAACGTGGTGAATCTGGAGGCCGATGTCGAGAACGGCTGGCAGTATTCAGAGAAGGAACTGGACAAGCTGCGCGATCCGAAGGTGAAAGCCTTCTTCCTCGTGAACCCGAGCAATCCGCCGTCGGTCAAGATCAGCGACGAGAGCCTCCGGTACATTGCCGGCATCGTCAAGGAAAGGCCTGACCTGATCCTGTTGACCGACGACGTGTACGGCACGTTCGCCGACGATTTCGTCTCCCTGTTCGCGCTCGCACCGAAGAACACGATCCTCGTTTATTCGTACTCGAAGTATTTTGGCGCGACGGGCTGGCGTCTGGGTACGATCGCCACGCATCGCGACAATGTGCTCGACCAGCTGATCGCCGATCTGCCCAAAGACGTGAAAAGAGAGTTGCACGAGCGTTACGAGTCGATCACGACCGAGCCGGACAAACTGAAATTCATCGACCGGCTGGTGGCGGATAGCCGTACCGTGGCGCTGAATCACACGGCAGGTCTGTCAACGCCGCAGCAGGTGCAGATGGTGCTGTTCTCCCTGTTCTCGCTGATGGACACGCCGGACGCGTACAAGAACGCGCTCAAGCGTCTGATCCGCAAGCGCAAACAGGCGTTGTACGAAGAGGTCGGCATCTCGTTCAAGGACGACGATCCGAACAAGGTCGACTACTACACGATTCTCGACATTGAATTTCTCGGCGAGCGGATGTTCGGGCGCGAGTTCGTCGAATGGCTGCTGAAGAATACCGAACCGTCCGAACTGCTGTTCCGCCTTGCGCGCGAAGCGCGTGTGGTGCTGCTGCCAGGACGGGGGTTCGGCACTCAGCATCCTTCGGGACGTGTGTCGCTTGCCAATCTGAACGAGTCGGACTACCGGCAGATTGGGCGCTCCATTCGCAAGCTGATCGAGGAGTATGTCGAGCGCTTCAATGCGTCGACGGGAAAAAAGCTCGATAAGACGAAAGTGAAATAACACGCGACGCACGCTTGTTGGTGCGCTAGCAGCCGATGCGGTCAAGCGCGCATATAAAGCAGGAAGTACTGCCAAAAAACTTGCGCAATCCCGCCGAACGGTGAATGATCGAATGCATGGCCTCGCCAGTGTCACTCGCTGGCGAGGCCGCTTTTTCCTATGCGTTCCGACATTCACGTATTCATCATGCCGACTTCATCATTCACTCAGGTTTCGTCCGTCGTGCCCTGTCCGGTTGTCGAATCGCTCGACGCCATTCTTCCCGAAGAACCGTTGCTGATGATGGGCGCCGGCCCCGTGCCGATTCCCGCGGCCGTGGCCAAGGCCAATACGATCGTGATCAATCACCTCGGCGGCGCGATGGTGAAGGTGATCGGCCAGGTGAAGACGATGGCGCGCTACGTGTTCCAGACGAATTCGAAGTGGGTGCTCGGCGTGGCGGGGCCGGGCTCGGCCGCAATGGAAATGGCGATTTCCAATCTCGCGTGGGAAGGCACGCGCGTACTCAGCATCCGCAACGGCTTCTTCAGCGGACGGATGGCGGAAATGGGGCGGCGCGTCGGCGCGCGCGTGAGCACGCTGGACGTCGACGACCGCTCGGTGGCGAGCCTCGACCAGGTAGCCGACGCGATCCGGCGTGAGCGCCCGGAGATCGTCACGGTAGTGCAGGGTGAGACGTCGAATACGATCTGGAATCACCATCTGAAAGGCATCGCCGCGCTTGCGAAGGCAGCGGGCGCGCTCGTGATCGTCGACGCCGTTTGCACGCTGAGCACCATGCCGCTCGAAATGGACGCATGGGGTATCGACGCCGTGATCACGGGTGGTCAGAAGGGGTTGTCGTCGATTCCTGGCGTCTCGCTGATCGCGTTTTCTGACGCCGCCTGGGCTCGCGTGAAAGCACGGACCGCGCCGAATGCGCACTGGTGTCTGGACGCGTCGCTCGCGGAAAATTTCTGGCACAACGCGGGATATCACTACACGGCGCCGGTGTCGGGCGTGCTCGCGCTACACGAAGCATTGCGGCTCGTCTGCGCGGAGACGCTCGAAAAACGCTTTGCACGGCACCTGAAGTGTTCGCTCGCGCTACAGGAAGGCATCAAGGCGCTCGGGCTCAAACTGTACGCGCCCGAGGCGTGCCGGCTCAATTCCGTGGTCGGCATCGAGGTGCCGGCGGGCCTGAGCCCGGCCGATATTTGCGGGCATATCTCGCGGCATCATCAGGTGGAGATATCCGGGTCGTTCGGGCTGCCCATCGTACGCATCGGGCAGATGGGCGAACAATGCCGCGAGCACAATCTCTTCAGGACGCTGCATGCGCTCGGCAGGACAATGGTGGGTCTCGGCGTGCCGATGGATCTGCCGGCCGGCGTCGCGGCATTGGAAAAATCGTTGTCGGGAAGCGTGCGGGCGGCGGCGTAATCACGCATGCGGCGTTGCCGGCTCGCCACTGCGTGCGAGCCCTCGCGGCGCCGCTTGACGATAACCGGCGCCGCGCTCAGACGATCAGCGAAAGAGCTCGCATGACTCAGGTCGTAGCGGGCGCATTCGGCGCCCGTGAGTTGCGCATATAGAGCATGGTGGACAATCCCACTGCTGCCGCGGCGGCAACGGCCGCGAACAGAAACACCGACCCATAGCCGAATTCGCCCGCGATATAGCCGGCCAACGGCCCGGTAATACCGAGCGACAGATCGAGAAACACCGAATACGCCGAGAGCGCCGCACCGCGGCTTGCCGGCGGCACGAGGCCAACCGCTTCCACGCCGAGCGCCGGGAACACCAGCGCAAAGCCGAAGCCGGTCAACGCAGCGCCCGCGAGCGCAACGTGCGGCTCGGGCGCGAGCCACAGCATCAGCAACCCTGCACATTCGAACGAGAACGAAGCGATTGCGACGCGAAAGCCGCCATACGTCTTGATCGTATTGGCGAACAACAGGCGCGCACCGATGAACAGCGTGCCGAACACCGTCAACGACAGCGCCGCGTTCGGCCAATGCTTCGCGGCGTAGAACAGCGTGATGAACGTGGCGATGGAGCCAAAGCCGGCCGAGCCGAGTGCAAGTCCAATGCCGTGCGGCAGCACGCGCGTGAACACGCTGCGGTACGACATGCGCTCGCCGTGGACGATCGGCACCGGCGCCATTGGACGGGCCAGATAGAAGCCGAGCGCCGCCAGCAGGATCACCAGAATGCCGAGGGCCGCAAAGCCCACCGAATGCGCGATCGCCACACCGAGCGGCGCGCCGACCGCGAGCGCGCCATATGTGGCGATGCCGTTCCACGAAATCACCCGCGCGTTATTGCTCACGCCGACCCGGCCGATGCCCCACAGGATCGCACCCGTGCCGCACAGGCTTTCGCCGAAGCCGAGCACGAGGCGGCTGCATACCAGCAAGCCGAGGCTGAGCACGGGCCAGCGTCCGCACAATACGGCCAGCAGCAACAGCACGCCACTCGCGCCGCATCCCAGCAAACCGATCGTCACGGTGCGTTTTGGGCCGAGCGTGTCCGCCGAGCGGCCCGCCAGCGGCCGTGAAGCCAGCGTTGCCAGATATTGGACGCTGATCGCCGCACCCGCCAGAACCGCGCTGTAACCCAGGTCGTCGTGAACGTAGCCTGGCAGCACGGCGAGTGGAATACCGATGGTCAGGTAGCAAATAAAGGTGAAAAAGACGACCGGAATGATCTGCATGGTCGTCGCGAATTCGCTGCGGGATGACGCGGTGTCGGTGGACATGGGGAAAACGAGACTTGAAATCGGCGGGAAGCCGTGATTTTCCCATGGAACCGATTCTCTTGCAGGATTTGCTTAATTATTCGTCGGTTGAAAGAGGCCGTTCAGTTCACATAGTGGTCTCGCCGGGGCGGTGTGCGACGAAATTCGCTTGCAGGGCAACGTCGGAAAACACATAAATATGGCTGCTATAAGACAAAATCCGTCGAAGTGTCGATTTCGAGCCGCCGCACTATAAGCGCAGCGTGCGCAAAATTCATCTCGATATCGATTCGCCAGTATGTCCCGCATGCGATCCGAGCTATGGGTTGAGTTTATTGACGATGATAGTTTTCGAATCATCATCGCAGCACGTCCCCACGGACACAGAACATACGAGAGTACAGAGACATGACTGAGCCGATTCGCTTCTACCACCGCAACGCGATCCGCGAGATCAAGGACGCGCCTGTCACCCGCACGGTCCTGCAGTATCTGCGCGAGGACGCGCATTGCACCGGCACCAAGGAAGGCTGCGCCGAAGGCGACTGCGGCGCATGCACGGTCGTTATCGGCGAGCGCAACGCGGCGGGCGGGGTCGACTTCAAGGCGGTCAACGCGTGCATCCAGTTCGTGCCGACGCTCGACGGCAAAGCCCTCTACACCGTCGAAGACCTGCGCCAGCCGGACGGCTCGCTGCATCCCGTGCAGGAGGCGATGGTCGAGTGCCACGGCTCGCAGTGCGGTTTCTGCACACCGGGCTTCATCATGTCGATGTGGTCGCTGTACGAAAAGCACGGCCACGAACATAGCTGCGCGAACCGGACGGTGCCGTCGCGCGAAGCGATCAGCAACGCGCTGACCGGCAACCTGTGCCGTTGCACCGGCTACCGCCCGATTGTCGACGCCGCCGTGCGCATGTTCGAAGCGCCGGCGCCGAAAGCACCGGTGAATATCGAGGCGCTGTCGGAGACGCTCGCCACGCTCGAGCGCCGCGACACATTCCATTACGAGTATGCCGGCCAGGCGTTCGCCGCGCCGCGCACCGTCGAAGCACTCGCGAGGATCAAGCAGGCCGAACCGGCCACGCGCATTCTTGCCGGGAGTACGGACATCGGTCTGTGGGTCACCAAGCTGATGCGCGAACTCGGCAATATCGTCTATGTGGGGCAAATCGCGGAATTGCAGAAGCTCGAAACCAATGACGAGTGGATCGAGATCGGCGCGGGCGTGAGCGTCGAAAAAGCGTATGCCGAGATCGCGAAGCAGTATCCGGAACTCAACGAAATGTGGCAGCGCTTCGCGTCGCTGCCGATCCGTAACGCCGGCACGCTCGGCGGCAACGTCGCCAACGGTTCGCCGATCGGCGATTCGATGCCGGGACTGATCGCGCTCGGTGCGCGCGTGATCGTGCGCGGCGGCGAGATCGAACGCGACATGCCGCTCGAAGACCTGTACCTCGCGTATCAGAAGAAGGACATGGCCGAACACGAGTTCGTCGTCGGATTGAAGGTGCCGAGCCGTACTGGCGCGCGCAAGAACCTGCAGTTCCGCACGTACAAGCTGTCGAAGCGCTTCGATTCGGACATATCGGCCGTGTGCGCCGCCTTCTCGTTTATCGCCGACGGCAATGTGATCCGCGAGCCGCGCATCGCATTTGGCGGGATGGCCGCCACCTCGAAGCGCGCGAGCCACGCGGAAGCCGTGCTGCGCGACGCCGAATGGCACGAAGCGACGGCACAGGCCGCGATGCTCGCGCTTGGCAACGATTACGCGCCGCTCTCCGACATGCGCGCGACCAGCCACTACCGGCTCGAAGCGGCGAAGAACACGCTGTATCGCTTCTGGCTCGAAACGCGTCCGAATAATCCGCTGCCAAAGAGCGCGCTGGACGTGCGCGCAGTCGCTGCGGCGGGTGTGCCGGCCGGCGCGAACGTCTGAGACGCAGGAAGAAAACGGAGTCAACAACAATGAATCAGCAAGCCGAACCGTTCCTGAAAGACATTCAGGAAATCGAGAACTTCACGCAAGTCCACGTGTCGCGTCCGCACGAGTCCGCGCATCTGCACGTGAGCGGCCGCGCCACCTACACGGACGACATTCCGACGCTTGCCGGCACGCTGCACGCCGCGCTCGGGCTTTCGACCAAAGCGCACGCGAAGATCGTGTCGCTGTCGCTCGACAAGGTGCGCGCGACGCCCGGTGTGGTCGCGATCTTCACTGCCGACGATTTCCCGGGCGTCAACGACGTCGGCCCGATCGTCCACGGCGACGACCCGATTCTCGCCGATGGCGTCGTGCAGTACGTCGGCCAGCCGATGTTCATTGTCGTCGCGACGTCGCATGATATTGCGCGCCTTGCTGCGCGCCGCGCCGAAGTGGTGTTCGAGGAGTTGCCCGCCGTGCTCACCGCGCAACAGGCACGCGCTGCGAACCAGTCGGTCCTTCCACCGATGAAACTCGCGCGCGGTGAAGCCGCCACGAAGATCGCGCGTGCCGCGCATCGCGAAGCCGGTGAGATGCTGCTCGGCGGCCAGGAGCAGTTTTATCTGGAAGGCCAGATTTCCTACGCCGTGCCGAAAGACGACGACGGCATGCACGTCTACTGCTCGACGCAGCACCCGACCGAAATGCAGCATCTGGTCGCGCACGCGCTGGGCGTGGCCTCGCATAACGTGCTGATCGAATGCCGCCGGATGGGCGGCGGATTCGGCGGCAAGGAATCGCAGTCGGCGCTGTTCGCGTGCTGCGCGGCGCTCGCGGCGTGGAAGCTGCTGTGCCCGGTGAAACTGCGTCCGGACCGCGACGACGACATGATGGTCACCGGCAAGCGTCACGACTTCCACTACACGTATGAAGTGGGCTACGACGATCAGGGTGTGATCGACGGCGTGACGGTGGACATGACCTCGCGCTGCGGTTTTTCGGCCGACCTGTCCGGCCCGGTGATGACCCGCGCGCTTTGTCACTTCGACAATGCGTACTGGCTCCCCGATGTCACGATCGACGGTTTCTGCGGCAAGACCAACACGCAGTCGAACACCGCGTTTCGCGGCTTCGGCGGTCCGCAGGGTGCGTTCGCGATCGAATACATCATGGACAACGTCGCCCGGTCCATTGGCGTGGATTCGCTCGACGTGCGGCGTCGCAATCTGTACGGCAAGACGGAGAAAAACGAAACGCCGTATGGCCAGATCGTCGAAGACAACGTGATTCACGAACTCATCGACGAACTCGAAGCGACGAGCGACTACCGCGCGCGCCGCGCGGCGATCAACGAGTTCAACGCGAACAACACCGTGCTGAAAAAGGGCATGGCGCTCACGCCGGTCAAGTTCGGCATCGCGTTCAACGTGACGCACTTCAACCAGGCCGGCGCACTCGTGCACATCTACACCGACGGTTCGGTGCTGGTGAATCACGGCGGCACCGAAATGGGCCAGGGGCTGAACACGAAAGTGGCGCAGGTCGTCGCTCATGAACTCGGCATCAGCTTCAACCGCGTGCGCGTGACGGCAACCGATACGAGCAAGGTGGCGAATACGTCGGCGACGGCGGCATCCACGGGTTCCGACCTGAACGGCAAGGCCGCGCAGGACGCAGCACGCCAGTTGCGCGAGCGGCTGTCGGCATTCGCGGCCGAACGCTTCGGCGAGAGTGCCGTCGGTGCCGGCGAGGTGCGGTTCGCGCATGACCGCGTGATGGTGGGCGGCAATGTCGTGCCGTTCGAGGAAGTGATCGCGAAGGCCTATCTCGCGCGCGTCCAGTTGTGGTCGGACGGTTTCTATGCGACGCCCAAGCTCTATTGGGATCAGTCGAAGCTGCGGGGCCGGCCGTTCTACTACTACTCGTATGGCGCGGCGGTCTCCGAAGTGGTGATCGACACGCTAACCGGCGAAATGCGGGTACTGCGCGCGGATGCGCTGCACGATGTGGGCGCGTCGCTGAATCCCGCGCTCGACGTCGGTCAGGTAGAGGGCGCGTTCATTCAGGGCATGGGCTGGCTGACCACAGAGGAATTGTGGTGGAATGCCGGCGGCAAATTGATGACGCACGCGCCGTCCACCTACAAGATTCCGACCGTCAACGATACGCCGCCCGATTTTCGCGTGCGTCTCTTCCAGAACCGGAACGTGGAAGACAGCATTCACCGTTCGAAGGCGACTGGCGAGCCGCCGCTGCTGTTGCCGTTTTCGGTGTTCTTTGCGATTCGCGACGCGGTCTCGGCGGTCGGCGACCACAAGGTCAACCCGCCGATGAATGCGCCCGCGACGAGCGAGGAGATTCTGAAGGCGGTAGGCGCGGTGCGCGCGGCGACCGCCACTGCGCCCCATCGTGCGTGAATCGCAACCAACGGGAAGATCGACATGAACGAATTACCCTGCGTTCAGATCGGCCGACGCAGCGCCGTTCGGGCGCCGCGTCCGGCGCCGATGCACGTCGTGCTGTTTGGTGCGGGACACGTCGGGCACGCGCTCGTCGAGCTGCTCGGCAGCTTGCCGTGCGTGGTCCAGTGGGTCGATGAGCGTGATGAACTGTTCCCCGACGAGACGCCCGCCAACGTGCAGATCGAAGCAACCGACACACCCGAGGCGATCGTCGATACGGCGCCGCCCGGCGCGTATTTTCTGGTGATGACGCATAACCACGCGCTCGATTTTTCGCTCACCGAACGCATCATGCGGCGGCGCGATTTCACTTACTTCGGCATGATCGGCTCGAAAACGAAGCGCGTGAAATTCGAGCGACGTCTGCTCGATCGCGGCGTCGATCTGGACCGGCTGGCGGACATGACGTGTCCGATCGGTGTAAGCGGCATTGTCGACAAGGGGCCGCCGGTGATTGCGGTGGCGGTGTGCGCGGAGCTGCTGCAGATCCGCTCGCGTCAGACGGCGGCGCTGGCGGTCACACGGAAACTTTGTGCGAGCGCGTGAAGCGGGCGAATGCGTGATCGTTTGAGCACAGGCCGTTCGTGCGGCGCGCGGCAATCCGCCAACCAGGATGAACAGAAAACGTCAGCCC
This sequence comes from Paraburkholderia sp. PREW-6R, assembly GCF_039621805.1. NCBI lineage: Bacteria > Pseudomonadati > Pseudomonadota > Betaproteobacteria > Burkholderiales > Burkholderiaceae > Paraburkholderia > Paraburkholderia sp. PREW-6R. The sequence continues at coordinate 595,931 of NZ_CP155073.1, forward strand.
TTTGCGGCTGACGTTTCTTTTTGTTCAGCGGGCTTTGCACGTTTCACCGAAACCGGCCGCGGCCGGCGGACACGCTGCGCGACCAGACCATCCGACACCTGCGACATCAGCGCCCGCAACCAGCCGACATCGCTCGGCCGGTCGGGTTGCGGATGCCACAGCTGATAGCACTTGATGCGCGGGAACGGAATCGGCACCTCGATCACCGCAAGCGGCAGGATGCTCGCGTAGTGCGTGGCAAAGCGGCGCGTCGTCGTGAAAATCAGATCGGACTGCAACAGCGTTTGCGGGACGAGGCCGAAATACGGCAGCGTAGCGACGACGCGGCGCTCTGCCCGAGCGCGTGCGAAACCGATGTCGATGGCGCCGCCGCGCGCGCCGCTGTACGGCGTGGGCGCGAGATGCGGCGCGGCGAGATACGCTTCACGCGTGAGCGGCATGCGGGTCAGCGGATGATCGGCGCGCATCAGGCACACGACCGTGTCCGAGAACAGGTCGCTGCGCTCGAAGCGCGGGTCGGGCTTCGGCCAGTTGCCGATCACCAGATCGAGTTCGCCGGCGTCGAGCGCGGCGTGGTGGTCGAGCGTGGGGCTCAGCGATTCGACTTCGAGTCTCGCGTTCGGCGCCGCTTCGCGAAATTGCGCGATCACGGTCGGCATGAAGAAGTCGTTCAGATAATCCGGCGCGGCGACCCGGAACGTGCGGCGCGAGCGTGCCGCGTCGAAGTCGCCGTGCGGCGTCGCCACGAAATCGACCTCGCGCAGCACGCGCTGCGCGGACGCAAGCAGCGACTCGCCGTATTCGGTCGGCACCATGCCCGACTTGCCGCGCACGAGAATCGGGTCGTTCAGCGTCTCGCGCAACTTGCGCAGCGCGGTACTGATGGCGGGCTGGGTCTGATTCAGACGTAGCGCTGTCTGCGTGACGCTGCGCTCGACCAGCAGCGTGCGCAGCACGCGCACGAGCCAGATATCGAGGGAGGCGGCGGTATCGTCCATGTTATGTGGCGCAAGCGGATCGGGCAGCGCGGCATTGAAACCGGCTGCCGCGGGCCGGATCGGAACGCAAGGCGAAAAGGTTAATACCTTAGGCTCTTTGCCGTCCGGCGGCATAGCAGGCACGGTATGACCGGCATCAGCCGCCCGTCCCGACGCCCGTCTGTGATGCCGCAAAGATTACCCGTGATGCTAAAACCCTGGCTCGCGCTCGAACGACGGCATGCTTTTGCGCGCGTCACGTTGCCGGTCGATCCATCAATCCATCAATCCATCGGACCGGCGGCCAGCGCGCTGATGCGCTTCACTTCACGCGACTCCAGCCAGTTCGGGGTGCGGGCGCAGTAGAGCACCATCGGCAACGCGTCTTCGCCCCAGAACAGCTGGTCGTTCAGCACGAAGGTCGGCACGCCGTAGACGCCTAGACCGATCGCATCCGTGGTATTGCGCTTTAGTTGCGCTTTCACCTCTGCGCTTTGGATCAGCTGTGGGCCGTCGGGCATGCCGACGCGCTCGCACAATTCGGCGAATGCTTCGTCGCTCGACGGATCGCGGCCTTCACGCCAGATGAAGCGGAAAATCTCCCGCACGAACTGAAAGTCGCCTTTCGCCGCGGTGGCGAGCAGCAGCGGCCTCATCGAATCGAACGGGTGGGACGGCGGCATCTTGTACGGAATGCCGAGTTGCTCCGCGCGAAACAGCGCGTGCCGGTACATGAACGTGCGCTTGGCGGGCACGCTGTACGCGGGCCGCTGGCCCCAGTGCTTGTACAGTTCGTTGAGCACCACCGGCGTGAACACGAAGTCGAAGCCCGGCCATTTGTCGTGTTGCTCGAGCAACAGATAAGTAAACGGCGAGACGAAGTCGTAAAACCAAAGCGGTTGACTGGCGTCGATGCCAACGGTCATGAAATGTCTCCCTTTCGATCGTGTCAGCTGCAAAGCGCGCTGAGCCTTTGCGCCGACTGCGATCCTTGCAAGATACCTGCTGATTGCCTTGTGCGGCCGGTGCGTCCGCTGAAGCGGCGCAATGGTCATGATCTTACGCGGTGCCGCGCTGCCTTGCACCCGTCAATATGGTTTGGAGCCGCCGCGCGCGGGCGTTGCGCCGAGTTCCGCCTCTTGATCCGGCGTAGCCGGCGAAGCGAATTCGGCACACGCAGCCGACGTACCCGGCGCCTGTGAATTAGCCGCCGCAGCCGACGCCTGCGACACGGCCGGCGAAGTGCCAACACGCTCGCCGCTGTGCTCGCCCTCCGAAGCCTCGCCCGCCGAAGTCTTGTCCGCCGAAGTCTTGTCCGCCGAAGCCTCGCCCGCCGAAGTCTTGTCCGCCGAAGTCTCGTCCGCCGAAGTCGCCGCCTCCGCGTCCGCGTCGTCGCGATCATCGGGCGCGTCGTGCTGCGCGTCGCGCGCATGGGTCAAGCGTGCGCGCACGAAGCCGATATGCTCGCGCAGCACATAAAACTGATCCGCATAAGCAAGCGGCATCTTCAGACCATTGACCGATTCCTCGATGGCGTCGAGCCGCTCGATCAGCAACGCGCGCTCGGCGGCCGAATGCTCGCTCAGCGCGCTGCGCTCGATCGCGATCAGCGCGCCATACCAGCGATAGATCCGCGACTTGACCCGCCACGCATACAGCGACGGCACGAGCCGCAGCGCGGGCACCAGCAGCACGATCAGCGGTACCACGACCACCAGCAAGCGGTCGGCAAGGCTCGCGAGCCAGAACGGCAGGATGCGGTACAGGAAGCTCTTGCCCGACTTGTAGTAGCGCGCGGCGTCGTCGCTGATCGGGAAATCGTGCGCGAGCGGCGCGGGGAATTCGCCGGCGCGCTGCATGATGTTGGCCTTGCCGTGCACTTCGCGGGCCGCTTCGATCAGCAGATCGGACAACGCGGGATGCAGCGAAGTGCGCGCCACCAGTTCGGCGGTGGGGGCCACCATGTGAATGGGCGTCGAAGGCAGATTCTTGCCGAGATCGAACGCACCCATCGGCATTTCGAGCTGGGTCAGATACGGGAAGCGGCGCGTGTACGCGTCGGCCTGGGTGAAATCGTAGAACTGCACATTGGGCGTGCGATACAGCCTGCCCATGACCGCCGGCTGTGCTGAGTCGCCGGCGAGGAAGGCCGCGTCGACCTTGCCGGAGACGAGCGCCTCGGCGGCCTCGTCGCCGGACAGCGGCAGCAGTCGGGTCGGGCCGCCCGGCACGATGCCGTTGGCCTTGAGCAGCGCCAGCGCCAGTTCGCGCGTGCCGCTGCCCTCGGCGCCGACCGCGAGCCGCTGCCCTTTGAATTCGGAAAGCCGCGTGACCGTCGGGCCGTGGTAAAAAATGGCGAGCGGCACGTACGCCACGCTGCCGAGCGACATCAGACCGTCGCTTGCCGGACCGGGCGCCACACCGTCCTGCACGAAGCCTACGTCGACATCGGACTTCGGGTCGGACAGCCGTTTGAGGTTCTGCAGCGAACCTTCCGATGGCAGCACGTTCAGCGTGATCCGGTTGCGCGCGAGGATCGCCTTGTACTTCTGCGCCGCCGTCCAGAAGGTGCTGCCTTCCGGGCCCGCGCTGATGGTCAGCGTGCTGGGCGGCGCGGGCTGGATCAGCCGCACGGCAACCCAGATCGCGGCCACGGCGATCAGCAGGATCGGTCCGAAGGTGACCGCCAGATCGCGCCACGAGATCGCAACGAAACGGGCGACGAGTCGGGGAGGGCGCTTGCGGCCAAGGTCGGGCTTCATCGGGTGACGGGGCGGCTTCGGTGGAGATGGAAGGAGGAATGGACGTGCGGTTCGCGTCGCGCCGATGGTACCTGAGTTTCGCCTCGCGGCGGAACGCCGGACGGCGGGGCGCGCGGACAAACGCGTAACAAATCGTGAACCGCGTGGGACGGCCGTATGAACCGCACGTGAAGTCCGCATGAACCCCGTGCCTGCGGCTTCCGGTATGACTAAACCCTTTGCGCTTCTCGCCCGGCTAGATTAAATTGTGCGTCGCTGCCGCGGACGCACGTTCGCGCAGCGCGACCCGGCACGACACACAAGAACCGGGCGCGCTCGCGGACTTCGCGGCTTGCCGGCTTTCCTGCCGCATTGCATGCCCGTCATCGCATGCGGCCGGCGTCTGTCGGCCTCTCTCGCCTCTCGCACATCGTATTGCCGCCCATAGTCGGCCGTCGTCCGGATGCGTCACGCGCTTCGTGACGCCCGCGCGCGGTCGCCGGTAGTCGTAACGAAGCCGCTTGTAGAAGCGGTCCAATGTGAAGCAAAGGAGAGAAGAACGATGAAATCGGTTGGTTTTCTGAAGACGCTAGGCTCGGTGGTGGCAATGGTGGTGGCATGCAATGTGTACGCTCAGGCGAGCGACGCGGCCGCAAGCGGCGCAATGACGGCCGCCCCGGCTGCCAGCGCAAAGACCACTAAAAAGGCCAATAGCCAACTGGGTCGCAAGGTGCGCAGCGCGCTCGCGAAGACCCAGGGCATCGACGTGTCGAGCATCGCCGTGCGCGCGCGCGGCGGCGCAGTGACCCTGACGGGCACGGTGCCCAACCAGGGGCAGATCGACGCTGCCGGTGAAGCGGCCAAGGGCGTTGCCGGGGTGACGTCGGTGTCGAACAAGCTGACGGTGATGCAGCAGTAAGCGTCGGCTCATCCGGCGGCTCGTCAATGCAACTCAGGTGATCACGCATGGTGCAAGCGCATGGTGCAACTCATCGCCGAATTCATGTGGCAAGTTCTTGTCGCAAGTTCCTGCTGCAAGTTCATGTCGCATTGAGTTGACCCGTTCGACGCACTAAAACGAGCCGCGCCGCCATCAGGTCTGATCAACGCCGTACACGCGAACGAGCGGCAGGCACGCACCAGGCGCGGGCAACCGCAGCGCAAAAAAATGCCTTCTGGCTATGCGCGCAGGCGAATCATTCCTCAACCAAAAGCTCCGGCCCAACCGGAGCTTTTTTTCTTTCTTTTTCGTTGCGCGGATTTTTGAAGCGGTGATGATAAAGACATGACCTGTGCGCATTGGCGGCGTATTGCCGCCTGCGCTGCGTCTGTGCGCCCTGACACACAATTGACGCGGCGCAAGGCGTACTGTGATCGTGTTGGAAGAGAACCGGAGTCGACGCCATGGACACCACGCTTTTTCGCTACACGGACTTGCCGATCGGACATCGGGCGGCTTTCGAACTGGTTTGCGCGCGACATGGCTTCGCGCCGGCGCATTTCGGCATCAGCGTGAGCGCGGACCCGGACGACGTCGGGCACGAGCGGCTCGTCACGGTCACACGTGGCGGCTGGGCACAGTCCTACCATGACCGCCAGGGTCAATGGATCAGGCAGTTCGAAGCCGATCTGACCTGCCGGTTTTTCAAATAGCCAACGAGCCGAAAGGCTGGCGAGCCTCTGCTTGACGAACTGTCGAGCCGACGCGAATTCGACGCCAGCGCGCCTCACGCCAGCACGAGACGCACGCCGACCAGCGTCAGCGTGGCGGCGAGCAGGTTGCGCAGCAGCTTGTCCGGCGCGCGCGATGAGAGATAGCTGCCTATCGCGATGCCTGGCAGCGAACCCACCAGCAGCGACAGCAGCATCGACCAGTCGATCGAGCCCAGCAGCCAATGGCCCGCGCCGGCCAGCAGCGTGAGCGGCACCGCGTGCGCGATGTCGGAACCGACGATGCGCGTGGTCGGCAGCAGCGGATACAGCAGCAGCAACACCGTCACGCCGATTGCGCCCGCACCCACCGAAGTCAGCGACACCAGCACGCCGAGCACCGCGCCCGTCAGCATGGTGAGCGCGAGCGTGCGGCCCTGGCTCGGCGTGCGCTGTTTGCGCGCGCCGAGCGCGGCGAGTTGCGGCCGGAACACCAGCGCCACCGCCGTCACCAGAAGGGCTGCGCCGAGCACCACCTGAATCAGGTGGCTTGCGCCGGGCGAGTCCATCCCATAGCGATGCAGCAGGATGAGCGTGATCGTGGCGGCAGGCACGCTGCCGGCGGCAAGGCGCAGCGTCACCTGCCAGTCGACCGAGCCCTTGAGGCCGTGCACCAGCGTGCCGGTGGCCTTGGTGGCGGCCGCGTACAACAGATCCGTGCCGACCGCCGTGGCGGGATGCACGTTAAAGAGCAGGACGAGGATCGGTGTCATCAGCGAGCCGCCGCCGACACCCGTCAGACCGACCAGAAAACCGACGAACAGGCCGGAGACGGAATAAAGCAGTTCGATGTGGGGAAGAGCCATTGAGCAGACCGCAGACGGCCAGGAAAATAGACGGGTTGGAAAGCGGCGCGCGGCGCGGCGAAGTTCGCTATTGTCGCAAAACTGCCGCGCCTGCGTCCGGATGCCCGTCGGGTTCGCCTCCCGGCACCTTTTTGCGCGCGTTCACAGCGCGCGGCGAATCTCCGCGACGCCGAACGCCGCCAGCGTGATGCCCGCCAGGCGGTCGATCACGGCGCGCACTTTGCCGCCAATCGCGTGACGCGCAAGCGACACCACGGTCACGAGCAAACACCACCACGCAATCGAGCCGCAAAAGACGCCGCCGACGGTGGTGAGCGCGAGTGTCGGCGAAAACGCACCGCGCGGCGCGAGCGTAGTGAACAGCGCCGCGAACATGACCACGGTCTGCGGATTGGTCAGCGTGAGCAGCAACGAACCCGCGTAAGCGCGCAATGCGCCGGCGCGGCCGATCTGCGAGAGCTTGCCGCCGCTTGCGCCGGCGCTGGCGCTTTGGCTGGCGCTTTCGCTCCCGGTGGCGGTCGTCTCGGCGGGCGTTTTCTGCAATAGCGCGCGCAGGCCGAGATAAAGCAGAAACAGCCCCGCGAGCAGATGAAGCGGCCGGTCATAAGCGAGCATGAAGTGCGAAATGCCGACCAGCCCGAGGGCCGCGATCAATCCGTAGCTCGCGTCGCCGGTGGCGATGCCGAAGCCGATAGCGAGGCCCGCTCGCGGACCGCCCGTTAGCGTGCGGCGGATGCAAAGCATCCCCATCGGCCCGACGGGCGCGGCAATCGCGAGCCCGACGCCCGCAGCGGTCAGAAAAAGACTGGTGGTGGACATGGCGAATATCTTCGATCGGTGATGGCTCTGATTGTTCTGATCAGGCGGTGCGCAAGGGCGTGCCGCATGGTGGGCCGCGATGTCTGGCGACACGCGCCAGCCGTAGCCGCTCGCGGCAGCACGTCAGCTTAGCGGCGAACCAAAGCCGCAGCAAGGTTGGACGCGCCTCTTACGCAGATGCTGCCCCGCGACCCGGCTTCGCCATTCGCGGGCAGCGGACCGTTCGCGCAGCGAGCAGTCGACGCACAGCGTCGTTGGCGCGCCGTGATTACCCTGGCACGGGCTCCGGCACACGCCGCGTCATGCATAATTTTGCCACCTCAAACTCCGTGGACACGTCCGGCTCATGTGGCAGATCGATCAGGTGACGCTGCGCTTGTTCATCGCCGTTTGCGAGGAAGGCACGATTGCGCGCGCGGCCGAACGCGAGTTCATCGCGCCTTCGGCAGTCAGCAAGCGGCTTGCCGATCTCGAAGCGCTGGTCGATGTCGCGCTGCTCTCGCGCAGCCAGCGCGGCGTGCGCGCCACCGCCGCCGGCGAAGCGCTGTTGCGGCACGCTCGGCTCATCATGCGCAGCCATGAGCGCATGCAGGCCGAGTTGAGCGAATACGCGGCCGGCGCGCGGGGGCATGTGCGCGTGCTGGCCAACGTGTCGTCGATGGTGGAGTTTTTGCCCGAGGCGTTGTCCGTTTTTTTGACGGCCAATCCCGGCGTTCGCGTGGACGTGGAAGAGCGGGTCAGCGCCGAAATCGTGCGCGGGCTGGAAGAGGGCGTGGCCGATCTCGGCATCTGCCGCGACGTGGTGCAGATGGGCAGTCTCGACGTGCTGGCTTATCGCGCCGATCATCTCGCGCTGATCGTGCCGCGCACGCATCCGCTGGCTCGGGAAGCGGCGGTCGGCTTCGAACAGACGCTGGCTTTCGACCATCTTGGGCTCGCGTCGAATGCGTCGGTGAATGCGCTGATGCAGCGTATCGCAATGGAAAAAGGCCGCGAGCTGAATTACCGCACGTACGTGTCCACCTTCGACGCCGCCTATCGTTTCATCCAGGCCGGTCTTGCGGTCGCGATTCTGCCGCGCGAGGCGTTGCCGCGCCATGCCGCCGACGAATACGGCATCGTCGCCGTACCGTTGAGCGAAGCGTGGGCCGAGCGGCGTTTCGTGATCTGCATGCGCGATCGTCACGCGCTGACGCTGGCGGCGTCACATCTGCTGGATCATCTGCTGCAGCGCGCGTGAATCGCCACGGGCCGCACCGTCACACGACCCAATATCGCCCTCTGAAAAGCCCTTAAGGGTTTCCCCTTTGCGACGGCTCTCGCCCGTCCAGCATGCGCCGGCGTCCATCGCGAGCGGCGATGGACTGCGTCGTCAACGCAGACTTTGCCGCGCGCTCCTGCGCAGGCACGCTGTCAAACAGTCGCCTCATATCTTCCAGTTCCCCACGAACCCGTCACAGGATTCAGACCATGAAAGACACCCGCGAGCGCGTTGTCGTGACCGAAGTCGGCATGCGCGACGGCCTGCAAAGCATCGCGCGCACCATGCCGACCGAATTCAAACGGCGCTGGATCGACGCCGCCTACGCCGCCGGCGTCCGGCACATGGAAGTCGCGTCCTTCGTGCCGGCAAAACTGTTGCCGCAAATGGCCGACGCCGAAGAGGTGATCGCCCACGCGCTGACCTACGACGACCTGATCGTGACCGCGCTCGTGCCGAATCTGAAGGGCGCGCAACGCGCGCTCGACTGTGGCGTGCATCGTATCGTCGCGCCGATTTCGGTGAGCGCCGCGCATAGCGTGGCAAACGTGCGCAAGACGCCGGCTGAAATGATCGACGTGTTTGCGGCGATGCGCGATCTGATCGACCGCATGCCCACCGCGCCCAACGCGTCCACCCGGCACACGCGGCGCGTCGAACTGATTGCCGGTTTGTCGACGGTGTTCGGCTGCACGCTGCAAGGCGCAGTGCCTGATGCGGATATCGCGGCGATCGCGCGCGCCGCAGTGGACGCAGGCGCCGACGTCATCGCGCTCGGCGACACCACCGGCGAAGCGACGCCGCGCCGGGTCGCTGAGGTAATCGAACGGGTGCGCGGAGTCGCGGGCAGCAAGTTGCGCTCGCTGCACTTGCACGACACGCGCGGGCTCGGCCTCGCCAACACGCTGATCGCGTTACAGCACGGCATCCGCGAATTCGACGCGTCGCTTGCCGGACTCGGCGGCTGTCCGCATGCGCCGGGCGCAACCGGCAACGTCAACACCGAAGACCTGGTGTTCATGCTCGACAGCATGGGCTACGACACCGGCATCGATCTGACGCGGCTCATCGCGTCGCGCGCCGTGCTCGCGGACGCGCTGCCCGGCGAGCCGCTTTACGGCTATCTCGCTCGCGCCGGCGTGCCGATGCAGTTCGCGGCACACGCTCGACGTCTCGAATCCACTGAATCCAGGGTGCCGCAATGAATCAACTGTCGTCCACTTCGTCTGCCAGGTCCACCTCGGGTGAGCAGGGTGCGCTGCCGCTTGCCGGCATTCGCGTGATCGAGCTGTCGCATATGGTGATGGGACCCACGTGCGGGATGATTCTCGGCGACCTCGGCGCGGAAGTCATCAAGGTGGAACCGCCGCGCGGCGACGGCACCCGCCGTCTGCTCGGCACGGGAGCGGGTTTTTTCCGCACCTTCAATCGCAACAAGAAGAGCATTGCGCTCGACCTCGACAGCGAAGCCGGACTGGCGGCGCTGCACAAACTCGTCGACACCGCCGACGTATTCGTCGAAAACTTCAAGCCAGGCCGCATGGCGAGCCTCGGACTCGACTACGCGGCGCTGCGCGAACGCAATTCGAAGCTGATCTACGTGTCGCACAAAGGGTTTCTGAATGGGCCTTACGAGCACCGTCTCGCGCTCGACGAAGTCGTGCAGATGATGGCCGGCCTCGCGTACATGACGGGACCCGTCGGACGTCCGCTGCGCGCGGGCAGCTCGGTCAACGACATCATGGGCGGCATGTTCGGTGCGATCGGCGTGCTCGCCGCGCTGCACGAACGTCACGCGAGCGGCCGTGGCAAGGAAGTGCAAAGCGCGCTGTTCGAGAATTGCGTGCTGCTGTCCGCGCAACATATGCAGCAGTACGCGGCCACCGGCGTCGCGGCCGCGCCGATGCCGGAGCGCATCAGCGCGTGGGCCGTGTACGACGTGTTCAAACTCGCGAACGACGAGCAGATGTTCATCGCCGCGACCGGCGACGGCCAGTGGCGCGCGCTGTGCAACATTCTCGGCCGCGCGGATCTGCTGGCCGACCCGCGTCTGGCGACCAACAACGACCGCGTGCTCGCGCGCGACTGGCTGCTGAAAACGCTCGGCGACACGTTGAGCGGGTTTGAGGGCGCAGCGCTCGTGCCGCGCTTCGAGCGCGACCACATTCCATTCGCGTCGATTACGAAACCGGAAGAGCTGTTCGACGATCCGCACCTGAACCAAAGCGGCGGCCTCGCGCGTCTGACGCTCGACGACGGCAGTGAAACCGCGATGCCGCTGCTGCCCATCTCGATGGACGGCGCGCGCCTTCAGCCGCGTCGACCGATCGCAAAGATCGGCGAGCACACGGTCGACGTGTTGCGCGGCCTCGGCTACGACGATGCGCAGATCGCCGCGATCGCCAGCGGGCCGGCGCACACGCCGCGCGCGGCGGCGTGAACGGCAAAAGCGGGCGGACCCATTCCAGCCGGCATCAGACCGGCCTTCAAGGAGACACACAATGAAGTCGTCGAATCATGCGGTGTTCGCGAGCGCGCGACCCGATGCCGGCGTGTTGGGCGGCCTGTCCACGGGCGAGCGCGCAACGGCTGACAGCCACGCGGACGCAATCGCGCTGCAAGGCGCGCGCATTGCAGCGCGGCTCGACCGCCTGCCGGCCACGCGTTCCATCTGGAAGCTGGTGGCGCTGTTAAGTCTCGGGCTGTTCTTCGAACTGTACGACCTGATGTTCTCCGGCTATATCGCGCCGGGACTCGTGCGCAGCGGCATTCTCACCGCTACGACGCACGGGCTGTTTGGCACGAGCGGTGTGGCGAGCTTTATCGCTGCCCTGTTCGCGGGTCTTTTCGTCGGTACTGCGGCGTGCGGTTTTCTGGCCGACCGTTTTGGCCGTCGCGCGATCTTCACGTGGTCGCTGCTGTGGTACACGGCGGCCAATATCGTGATGGCGTGCCAGGACACGGCGCTCGGATTGAATCTCTGGCGTTTCATTGCAGGCGTTGGGATCGGCGTGGAGATCGTGACGATCGGCGCGTACATTTCCGAACTGGTGCCCAAGCATGTGCGCGGCCGCGCGTCGGCGTGCTCGCAGGCCGTTGGATTTTGCGCGGTGCCGATCGTCGCGTTTCTATCGTATCTGCTCGTGCCGCATCGCTACTTTGGTCTGGACGGCTGGCGGCTCGTCGTGCTGAGCGGCGTCGCGGGCGCAGCCGTGGTGTGGTGGATTCGCCGACGCCTGCCGGAAAGCCCGCGCTGGCTTGCGCAAAAAGGCCGCATCGACGAGGCGGATGCAATCATGACGCGCCTGGAAGCGCGCGTGGAACGCGAATACGGCCGCCCGCTGCCGACGCCGGCGCTGCCCGAGCCGGTCCGGGCGCGGGCAGCGTTTCGCGATCTGCTCGTGCCGCCTTACCGCAGGCGCACGCTGATGCTGATCATCTTCCACGTATTCCAGACGATGGGCTACTACGGCTTCGCGAACTGGATTCCGACGCTGCTGATCAAGCAGGGCATCACCGTGACGACGAGTCTCATGTACGCAAGCATTATTGCGATTGCGGCGCCGCTCGGGCCGCTGCTTGGCCTGCTGATCGCGGACCGGTTCGAGCGCAAGACGGTGATTATCTGCATGGCGGCGGTGAACGTGGTGTGCGGGCTGGCCTTCAGTCAGGCGCGGGAAACCGTGCTGCTCGTGAGTCTCGGCGTGTGTCTCGTGCTGGCGGGCAATATCATTTCGTACAGCTATCACGCCTATCAGGCCGAATTGTTCCCGACCAGCATCCGGGCGCGGGCCGTGGGATTCGTTTATTCGTGGAGCCGCATTTCCGCGATGTTCTCGGCGTTCGTGATTGCCGGCTGTTTGAGCCGCTTTGGCGTGAACGGCGTGTTCGTGTTCATCTCCGGCGCGATGGCGATCGTCATGGTGGCGATTGGCGTGCTCGGGCCGAAGACGCGCGACGTGGCGCTCGAGGATATTTCGAAGTAGACGGCCGGCCGCGAGACGGGCGGCCGTGGCCGGTGCTCAGTGCTTCTTGGTGGTCGCTGCAGCCGTTGGCGCAACGCGGATGGGCGGCGCGCCGGAAGGCGAGGTAGCCGGCTGCGGTTTTTTCGGCTGCTTCGGTTTCTTGACTTCGCGGTTACTACGCATCTGACCTTTTGCCATGATGAACTCCCATGTGGCGTTTTTTGCTCCTGACGGAAGCAATGAGGGAGTGTGCGCCTAATTTCCGCTTCGCGTTGGTATTTCTGCCTTGGCGCCAGCTTCCAGCCGCCTGCGAGGCCGCGAAAACCGCTCACTGGCGGCTGCGGCCGGTCCGGGTGCCGCGCCATAAGCCGTCGACTGGCTTCCTTCAAGCTTGCTACCGACAGAACGCCGGCTCGCGTGAGCGTTTATCGGCTTCGATCGCTGCCGGCTTGTTGCGGCATGAAGGGATACTCCGCGGCTCCACCCATTCCATTCAGCAGAGAAATGGGCGTTGGCGCTCATTGCGGCGCTGTTTTGGGCTTGGAGTTGGCGCAAAGACACAGGATCATGGGTGTAACGTTTCCTCGACAGTGATTTCGCGCCGGACCTGTCGCACTCATAGGGAGGCGATGACGCACCGATCCCGATTCGTTCGCTACGTACGACGGTGGGATGTCGACACTGATTCGGGCCCGTGCTTTCCGGCTCGGCTTAACTCATCCGCTGCGCAAAGAATGCGGTTATCCAGAGAGATAAATCGTGAGGATTCTCCAGTTAGTTCACGCACCGCGATTGTCCGGGGCAGAAGTGCTTGTGAAAGGGGTCGCCATTCATCATCAGCGCGACGGACATGAAGTGTGCATGGCGTCGTTGCTGCCGCAGCAGGACGATTTCGCCGCTATTCGCGCCGAACTCGAGGCTGCGGGCGTCACGTGTCTGTTTCCCGACATCCGGTATGGCCGGATCGGCAAGCTGCTGCACCTGTACCGCGTGGTGCGTCAGTTCCGCCCGGACTTCATCGTCGCGCACGCGACGCTCGCGGCGCTCTACATCCGCCTGCTGCCGGTCCATACACCGATCGCGTGGGTGATGCATTCGGGCGTCAACGACTTCGAGAACGGCGCGCTCAAACGCGCCGAGCGCCTGTTGTCACGGCGCGCGCGAGCGATCATCGGCGTTACGCAACAGAATATCGACGACTATCTGCGCGAAATTGGCCGCCATCCGTCGATGGTGGTCATTCCGAACGGTGTCGACGCGTCGCAGTTCGCCGAAGAGCACGGCCTCGCGTCGCCAGCGCTCGACGTGCGGCCCAAACAGATCGTTCAGCTTGGGCGCTATATCGAGGGCAAGAGCCAGCTCGACACCGTTCGCGCTTTCGAACGCGTGTTGCGCAGCGAGCCGGAAGCGCGCCTGCTGTTATGCGGCGTGATCGAAGACATTCCGTATCACGCGGCCGTGCTCGCGCTCGTCAAGCAGTTGGGCCTCGAAGACCGGGTGACAGTCAGCGGACCGCGCTCCGACGTCGCCGCGATTCTGCGTGCGTCGCATGTTTTCGCGATGCCGTCGGAATTCGAGGCGCAGAGCATCGGTTTTCTCGAAGCGCTCGCGTCGGGCATTCCGGTGGTGGCAAACCGTATTCCGTCTTTCGCGTTCGCCAATTCTTTCGAAGCGGTGAGCCTCGTCGACACGAAAGACTGCGACGCGTACAGCCGCGCGTTGCTGCAAGCGCTCAGCATGCCGCGCGCGGACCGTCAGCTTGCGGGATACACGTTGCACGACACGGCGGACCGCTACATGAACATCGCGCGCAAGTTCGTTCATCCGATGCAGGTCTCGGCCTGAGCGGCGCTGCCCAAACCTGACCTTTTTCCGACGACCGGCGTCGCGCAACCGCTCAGGCGGTCATTGCGCGAGCCGGTCGATTCGCACTGTCTCCGAGAAAAGCCCCGGCAGTTCGCCCAGATCTTCCAGTGTGCCCAACGCGAAGTTCTCCGACAGCGGATAGCGCGAGAGCGCCGGTGCGCCGCCGGTGAAATAGAAATCGCCGAGCGTGGCATCGGTTCGCCGGTAAAGCACGAGCGCCGCGCCGCGTTTGTCGTGCACGAGCGCCGGGAACACATCCGACCAGGACAGGCCGTGCAACGTCGCGACTTGCATGGGCGCGCGCTTCGGGTCATCCAGGTCGTGCAGATCGAGCGCCGCGATGTCGATCGTCGCGCCGTCGCTGCCGGCGTCGAAGTTCGGTGTCGACAGCAGCAGCGTATCGGCGATAGCGCCGGCGTTGTTGCTTGCCACGCCAACGGCCACTTTCGTGAACGCAGGGACGAAATTCGCCGGCAACAGTTTGCGTTCGCCGGGCGCGAAACGCATGCCCGTGTTATCGATGGGAGTGAGCGCAACTTTTTCGTCGGCACTCTCCACGGCGACAAGGGACGCGCGCTGTTTCGGCGCCGGTCCCGGCAGCGCCAGAAGATTGGCGTTCTGGCCGAGCGTCTTCGCTTGCGCCCAAAGCGCCGGCGCGGCGCCGCCTGACTTCGACCCCGCTGCGACCCAGAGATCCAGTCCGCTGTCGGCGCGCTTTTGCGCGATCAACACATCGGCGCGCCCCTCGCCCGTGAAGTCAGCCGCGACGTATTGCTGGGTCAGATCCGGCCTGAAAGCGTGACTTGTTTGCAGCCACAGCGTAGGCGCTTCGAAATGACTGCCGGTGCTGCGCAGCAGCCAGAACGCGGTGCCGCCTTCACGCGCGGTGATGACCATCAGATCGGCCTTGCCGTCGCCGTCGAAATCGCCAAGCAGAAAACGCGCGCTGTCGAAACACAGCTTGTCGTTCGCGCAACTCGGCGCGGTCGTGGCGAGCGGATCGAACGGCACGACGCTCGCGTACCACAGCGCAGGCCGCGACATCTTTTCCGTGGATGCGGCGAACACGTTGAATCCGGGGCCGTCGTGCTGACGCTGCACGTAGACGGCGGAAGGTTCGCCGCTGCCGGCAATGTCGCCGAGCATCATGGTGGCCAGCCGCAGATCGTTCGCCTGCACATGCTGCGTGGTAGACCAGCGAAAACGCGTGGTCAGCGCCGTGCAGCCGCGCATGGTCAGCTTGCCGTCGTTTTCACCAAGACAATGCCGCAAGGGTGTATAGACGAGGCCGAAGTCCCACGGCGTCCATTGCTGCGCGGTGTCCCATTGATCGCACGTCTCCGAGGTCAGAAAGCCGTCGCGCTCGCCGATGCATTGAGACGTTGCGACGCTCACGAGCGCGGCATTACGCGTGTTGCCTGGATAGACCGTCAGCGGATCCCAGCGCCATTGCTGCGCCGCCGAGCCGTTGCATGCTGCGAGCGTCGGCGCGCGGCCCGCGCCGGCCGACGTCAGGCAGCGGCTCGTCGCCGCATTGAAAAGTTGAACAGGGTGCGACTGAAAATCCGGCACGCGATGATCGCTGCGACCAGCGAACGCATAGCGCCGCGCGATCCAGTTGCCGTCCCATTGAAACTCGCCGAACACGTGCGAAGACTCGCTGCCGTCGATCGAAAAATAGCTGGCGACGATATCGCGTTTGCGCTGCACTTCTGGAGCGGGCAGATTGGCGGGCCAGTTCCCCGTGGGATAAGTCACGTGGTATTCGATCGGCACGCTATGACTCAGGCTCTGCGCGACATGGCGCGTGATGCGCGCGGCGTAGATATGATCGGGATGCTCGAGAAACGGCACGGTGTCCGGATTGAGCGTGTAGATCTGCGTGGCCTGCGCGAGAATCACTTTGAGTGTCGCGGACAATGCATCGCGATCGTAGCGAACGCGCACGGAACCGTCGGCGTTCATCGGATAGGTGGAAAGCGTGGCGTGCTGTTCCCACAGCAGACCGAGCGGAACGCGGCCGCCGCGCACCGCGCCGCCGGGCAGGCGCAGTTCGAGCAGACGAACCTGCGGCCGCGCCTTCAGCACCATTTCGTGCACGAGCTTGCCGGCAATCGTGATGCTGGATTCCTGCCACTCGTTCGGCACGCCTGCCATTCGTGCATAAGCGAGCCGCGAAGCGCGCTCGCGTGTCAGCACATACGCGAAATTCGCCCCGTTGGCGCCGCCGATCAGATGCACGGTGGTGATACACCAGCCGGCGTCGAGCCGCTCGCTGATCGCGGGGTCGACGAACAGCAGATCGTCGTCCAGATGCGCGACCACGGTGACGAGCGTGCCCGCTTCACAGGTGGCGGCGTGCGCCGCGCCTGGCAGCACGGCAAACACGATCAGCGAAACGAAAGCTGTCAATGCATTGCGGACGAACCCGGCTATCGATGGTCGCATGGTGATCCCAGCTTTTATAGTGGGTTACATCATACTTTAGCGACGTCGTGCGCGACGTTGGCGAGCTCACAATGGAGCGCGCATCGCGCTGTGGCAGCTGGCGGCCGCGCACGCGACCGCCGGCATCGGGTGACAAAAACAGCGGCCGGATCAGCGGAAGTACGCTTTGGTATTCTCGTGGACGTCGTCGCGCGCCAGCAGTTCAGCGGGCGTGACCCACGCGTAATCGCTATGCTGGTCGAAGCGGCCAACCGGCGCCGCGCCCGTCAGCGCAATCGCGTAACCCAGCACGATGTAATGGGTCGATACATCCGGCTCGCCGGCAAAATTGTCGCTGTAATGATGTTCGAACACGCCTTCGAAATGCGCCGCCGAACGCTGCGAATTCGCCATGCCCAATTCGGCGTCCACGATCCGCGCAAAGGCGGCGTCGAGCGTTTCGTCTTTATGGATGCGGCCGCCGGGTACGAACCATGTGCCGCGCGCGGGCCGGTTGCGCCGGTGGCCGATCAGCACGCGCCCTTCGGCGTCGCGGACGATCAGATCGATCGCGATCAGCGGCGTGAGACGCACCACGTCGAGGAAGTCGATCTCGGTCAGCATGACTTCTCCTGCGGGCGAGGCCCGTCGAGTGAAAGGGTGGGACGATGGGACTTCGGGACGATCAAGGCGATTGGGACGGCCGCCCGCGGGCTACTCGCACAGGCGGTCGTCGGCGGAACGGCAGAGACGGTCCGAGACATCCGCCAGTAATAGCGTGAATAGCGTTGCGCCGATCGAGGCAAACAGGAATGCGCCGATCATGGCGGCCAGCACCATCCTCGTCCATTCTGGGACGTTCATGATTGGCTCCAGCATGAGTGATGGGAAAGCATGCTAGCGCGCGTCCGCCACGGAGAATGTGCGCCACCCATCACCCATCACCGGTCACGTTTCTTCTCGCCCACGTACCGTCACGTCGCGCGGCTACCGTGCGACATAACCTTCCGGTGTGGTCACAGCATCTTTGAATACGTCCGCGTTGCCGGAGATCACGTAAATCGGAGCAGGCGAGAGTTTCAGACTCGCCACGCCGTCGCGATAAGGCAGGGTGGCCGGGTTGCCCATCATGTCGAGCACCGTCACCTCGCCGGACTTGCCGGGTGCGTCCACGCGCAGACGATAATCCGCTCTCAGACTCGCGTCGAAGCCCGTTCGCGCGCTCCAGCGGTCGTTGTCATGTGTCCAGAGCGCGGTCACGATCCTGCCGCCGCCGAGGCGGCGAAACGCGTAGCCGTACACGTTCTTCGGCAGACCTTTCAGCGGCCCGAGCGTATCCGTTCCGTCGATGATCCGCGTCATCGCGGCTATCGCCAGTGCCGCGGGCTTCGGACTGATGTGCGTCGCGCCGTAAGCGCCGGTTGGGTGATCGAGCTCGAAGAAGATGCCGTAGCCCGGCGCGGCGTCGGGCATATCGGCGAGGTAGAAAATGTAGGTCATGTCCGCGCCTTCGCCGAGCAGGATCAGATGCGTGCGCGCGACCACCGCCGCCTGCGCGTACAACACGTTTGCGCCCGGATAGTCCTTGCGATAAGCCTCGCCAATGTCGTAGCTGATGCCGGTTTCCGTCACGAATAGCGGTGCGCCGGGCTTCAGGTACAGGCGCATTTCGTGGCGCAGCGCGCGCATCG
This sequence comes from Paraburkholderia sp. PREW-6R, assembly GCF_039621805.1. Lineage (NCBI taxonomy): Bacteria > Pseudomonadati > Pseudomonadota > Betaproteobacteria > Burkholderiales > Burkholderiaceae > Paraburkholderia > Paraburkholderia sp. PREW-6R. Next base: position 614,194 of record NZ_CP155073.1, read on the forward strand.
CGGCCGGCAGCGCGCCGGGCACCGTGCCTTCGTTAGCCGTGTCCGCCACGCGTTCCGGCGGATGCGAAGGCGTCGTGCCGATATCGTAATAGCCGTGCACGGTCATGCCGTCCATGTAGTGACCGATACCAAGCGGACCCAGGCGGCGCATGAATTTCACGTTGCCTTGCACCGAAGAATACGTGAGCCCCATCACGACCGCATGCGGATCGGTCTGGTGGATGCCTTCCCACACCGCCTTGTACATGGCGATGAAATTCGCGTCGGTGTCACGCCACGGCAGGCCGCCATCGGCGTCGGGTTCCCATGTCACCTGATAGTAGTTGTCGCGCTGTTTCGGGAAATAGGTCGTACGCACACGATTCGACTCCGTACCGACCTTCGCCATGTAGTCCCGCATCTGCGCGAGCGAGGTCGGCGCGTAGCTATGCGTCTCCTTGCCCGTCGGACTGGCCCATTGCGGAATGCCGTCGAGCTGGATCAGGCGCATGATGTCGCCGCGCCGGAAATACGGCGCGAGCTGTTTCGTGGCCGGGTCGAACGTGCCGGGTTTGTTGGGCTCCTCCACGTACCAGTTGCGGTTGTCGTTGACCCACGACAGGCCGAGCGCGGTATAGACCGGGCGATAGCCGTCGCCGTCGCAGCAATGCTGGCCTGGCGCGATGTAAGCGGTGCCCTGGCCGCCGAAGCGATGCAGATCTTCATAGGGAAAGTGCACGGCCGGCAACGCGGCAAGGGTCTGCGGCAGCACGCCGAAGGTGGCGATGCCCATGGGCCGTGTTCCCCGGGCGCCGAGCTGGCCATGCGCGCGTTCGAGCGACGCCGACACCGCAAAGTAACCCGCAACGGACGATGCGCAACTGAGCGTGGAAAGCGTTGCCCCGGCCGGCACAGCGAAGCGGCCGCTCGCGCGCACGGCGTTCCAGCTATCGCGTATCTGCCACGCGAGCGTATCGCCTTGCGCGGGTCGCGTGATAAAGGTCAGCGCAAACGGCAGGGACGCGGCGAACAGACGTGTGCCGTCGCTCGGCGTGTCGGCCTCGATCAGATCGCCGCTCGCGGCTGCCCTGACTTGCGACGACGGCGCGGCGCAGCGCAGCCCTTCGCCCGGCGGCGCTTTCAGGTTGGCCGAGGGGTTCGCCGACGGGTTAGCCGACGGGTTAGCCGACGCGGCAGCTCCGTCGGCGGGCGCGAGGTCCGGCGCTCCGGGCGTCGATGATGCCGACGGTGCGGCGGACTTGCCGCTCGCGCCTGCGGCCGCCACCGGTGCGAACGCGCAGCGCTTCTCGACGCCGGGGGCGGGGTCGCCAAACACAGCGTTATTGCAATCCGCGGTGTTCGAAAACGTCTTGATGACATGCTGTGCCGGTGTGCCGTACAGCACGTCGCGCGCGCCGTCGAACCTGCAGGTGCCGTATTCGGCGGCGCAGGGCGTCCATGTCCGGCCTTCGGCCTTGAATGACGCAGTGCTCGCGACGCCATCCGCGCTCGCAGAAGGCTGCGCCGCGTCTGTGGTTGTAGCGCCGGTGACTAGCGCGAGGGCGACGATGAACGCTACTGGCGCGCGCCAGTGTGCAGCGCCCGTCGCGAGAGTGGCAGCACGCTTTTGTAGCGCACGACTTGCCCGTGTATTCGACATGTTGTCCCCGTGCCGTTCGCGGTTTGAATGCCGGCGACGCTGCGTCGCCGGAAGACTGATTAGCCAGGCCAGAGCCGCCTGGGGTACGCCATATTGGAAAGTGTTGCGGCCAGAACATAGGCCACATCCGCTCCCGACTGACGGAAATGGAAGTCGCGCCAAGCATCAGATTCCGCCACTGCTCGCCCTGTCGCCCAGCATGATCGAGCAGCCCGATATATATGTTTCACGTCTGAAACACGAATTGTCGAAGTATATATTCCATTCTTCCAATTAACTGCCGGTTAAATAGTTTGTTCGCCGACATAGCCGCTTGAATCGCACAGAAGCCCGGATTATTCGCGCTGTAATCCGGAACGGGTGTTCGGAACCGCGAGACCGCCTGATGGTGTGATGGACAGCGCGGTAAGCGAGAAGATTCAACGCTTTGTGGGCAAACAGACAAAAAACCGGGTGGTTAAAATCAATAATACTCAACAGTATGAATTGCACCTGAAGCGTTTTGGAGCAGTAGAGGTATGTGCGGTGCCGAACGAAATAAGCTTTTTGCTTGAATTAAGATTCGCTCCATGCTGATTCAATGATCTGTGGAATGAGCGATTAAGTCTCCAGGAAACGCGTCGGGTGCCGACACTTTCCGACAGTCACTGCCCGAACAGCACCACAAAACGCCAACATGTCCGCCATTTCAGACATGGCGGCCAGACACTTGAACGTCGGACCGATTTTGCAGTGCAGGAAGGTGTTCTTGCGCAGGCCGATCAAGTGAACAAGTAGATCCGTTTCTTGGTGAGAGGATGACCATGACCTGCGCGAGTCTCGAGTCCGCAATGCTGCGCTGGGTGCACGCTCCGAACAAGGGGATGCGTCGCATCGCGATACTGATGTTCAACGACTGCTCGTTGCAGGGCGCGGGCGTCGTCGCCGAAGTATTTCAGACTGCGAACGAACTGGCGTCTTCCGGTTCGGGCGGCTGGCTGTACGACGTATCTTTCCTGTCGGCCGACGGCGGCATGGTGACCTCGTCGTCAGCGCTGCGCGTGTGGACCGACGGGCTCGATGCACGTCACTACAGCGGTTTTGACGCGCTCTACGTAGCGGGCGGCAAGGGCGCCTTCGCGGCGGCCAACGACGAGCGGCTGATCGCATGGCTGCGCCGCGTGCGCCGCCATACCGGCACGATTCGCCCGATCGGCGAAGGGCGCGCGGTGCTCGACGCTGCGTTCGCCACCGATGGCAGCGAGACCAGCGACGTGCGGCCGCTCACCCTGACCACGGGCCGTTCGCCGGAAGCCGGCGCTGCCGATTCCGGCGACCGCCTGGAGTCGATGCGAAGCGCCCTGGCCATGATCAAGCGCGACCTCGGCAGCGCCACGGCGCGCACCGTTGGCGAGCGCCTCGTTGCCGACTCCTGCACGAACATTGCGCCGCTGCTCGGCGAAGACGGCGGCATGAGCCCCGGCGACAAGGTGCGCGCCGCAGCTCGCTGGCTGCAGGAAAACTGCCAGCAGTCTATTTCGATTGCCGATGCCGCCCAGTTCGCGGCGATGAGCGAGCGCAATTTCCTGCGCCGTTTCAAGATGGAAATGGGCATCACCCCGTCTAGCTTCCTGCTGCACGAGCGCCTGGCGGTGACGTGCAGCCTGCTCACCGAGTCCGAGTTGCCGGTCGACAAGATCGCGCGCCGGACCGGCATGGGCAACGGCGATCGGCTCGCGAAAGTGTTTCGCAAACGCATGCGGATTTCCCCCACCGAATTCAGGATTCAAAGTCGCCGCCTGGTCGGCGAACAACGGGTTTCGAGCAACGAATAGCGCGTAGCAGGGACGAGGCCAGCCGGCCGGAGAATGCAGTGCCGGCGAGCGTCGATGCGGCCGATCGTCAGGCTCAGGGAATGATAAGGAATACGAATATGTTAACCCAGGAAACAGTGAGCGCCGCTTCGGCCGATCCGAAGGGCACGGGTACCGCGCCGGTGGACGCGCGTTGCACGCGTATCGTGCCGGTCATTCTCGCGGGCGGCTCGGGCACGCGGCTTTGGCCGGTGTCGCGCGAAAACTTCCCGAAACAGCTGATCGACGTAGTCGGTTCCGACTCGCTGCTGCAGGCAACCGCGCGGCGCATGAAGGACTTTCCGTCGGGCTGGAACGTGGACGCGTCGCCGATCATCGTATGCGGTGAAGAACACCGCTTCGTCATTGCCGAACAACTTCAGGAAAACGGCGTGGATGCCCGCCTCGTCGTCGAGCCGGCCCGACGTGACACGGCGCCTGCGTTGACGCTGGCTGCGTCGCTTGCCCGCGCGAACGGCGAGGACGCGATCCTCATCGTGATGCCAGCCGACCATGCGATAGCGGACAACCCGGCGCTTCAGCTTGCGCTGCAAAGCGCGGCACGTTACGCGCAAGGCGGTTCGATCGCGACGCTGGGCGTGCCGCCCACGCGCCCCGACACCGGATTTGGCTATATCCGCATCGGCACGCCGCTGTCGGCGGGCGCATATGCGATCGACGCTTTCGTCGAAAAGCCCGCCGAAGAGATCGCGGCGCAGTACGTGGAAGCAGGCACGTACTGGTGGAACAGCGGCATTTTCATCGTGCGGGCGAGCGTATGGCTCGACACGCTGAAGCGCTTGCAGCCCGCCATGTATGCGGCGTGCGAGCGTGCTTTCACGGGCGGCCGGCATGACGGCGCCTATTTCCGTCCGCTGGTCGAAGCATTCCTTGAATCGCCGTCGGATTCGATCGACTATGCGATCATGGAGCGCCTGACTGAAACGCGGGACGCCGTGGAAACCGGGCACGCAGACGCAACAGTGGCAACGCAGGAGCCGGCATCGCCGGTGCAGGCTTATCCCGCCGGCGTGGTCGTGGCGCTGGAGGCCGGCTGGTCCGATCTCGGTTCGTGGGACGCCGTATGGGCCGCGATGGAGAAGGACGTGAACGGCAACGCGGGACGTGGCCGCGTAACGTTCGAAGGCGCGGTGTCGAGCTATGCGCATTCAGAAGGACGGCTGGTCGCGTGCGTGGGTACGACGAACGTGGTGGTGGTCGAAACCGCCGACGCCGTGCTCGTGGTGGACCGCTCGCATGTGCAGGACGTGAAGGGGCTGGTGTCGCGCATCAAGGCGCAACGTGCGCCTGAAGCCGACGCGCATCGCAAGGTACGCCGTCCCTGGGGCTTTTACGACTCCATCGACCACGGCGAACGCTTTCAGGTGAAGCGCATCGTCGTGACGCCCGGCGCGCAGCTGTCGCTACAATTGCACCACCATCGCGCCGAACATTGGATAGTCGTGCGCGGCACGGCGCTCGTCACGCGTGGCGACGAGCAGTTCCTGCTGAGTGAAAACGAATCGACCTACATTCCGCTAGGCACCCGTCACCGACTCGAAAACCCGGGGAAGGTGCCGCTCGAGATCATCGAAATCCAGTCCGGCGCCTATCTGGGCGAGGACGATATCGTGAGATTCGACGACAACTACGGCCGCTGCTCGTAAGCAGCTCGCCAGATTCATTACCACAAGAACGGCAAAACGAGGTAATCAGAATGCGCAGGTTTCAGGATTTGCTCGCGCGGTTTTTCGATGTGGCGTTTGTGTTGGCGGGCGCGGCGGTGGCATCGCAAATCCGCTTCGATTATCTCGCTCAATCAGGGTTCTACTGGACGCTGGTGATGTTTTCGGCCGCGTTCGCGCTGGCCATTTTCCCGGCGTTCGGTGTGTATGAATCGTGGCGCGGCCGCTCCAAGCTCGCGCTCGCGGGCCAGGTGTCGCTCGCCTGGCTGATCGTCCAGGCCACCGCGCTCATCCTGATGTATTCGCTTCACCGCATCGACTTCGTATCGCGCCTGTGGTTTTCTTATTGGACCGCGATGACGGGCGGTCTGCTGATTTCGTATCGCCTCATTACGCACGCCGTGCTGGCGAGCGCTCGCGTTGCGGGCATGAATCTGCATCAGGTCGCAATCGTGGGCAGCGGCTCGCAATGCGACGCGATCATTCGCCGTATTCATGCCGCGCCCACCACCGGCTTTCGCGCGGCGGCGGTCCTGAATACGAGGCCGGATACGTCCGCGTCGACCCAGAGCCGCGTGCCGGTGTTCAGCGAGGTCGATGCGCTCGCCGACTACGTTCGCAGCAACGACGTGCACGAAATCTGGCTGATGCTTTCGCTTGCCGAGGAGCCGCTCATCTCGGCGCTCGTCAACGCGTTCCGTGACGATCTCGTGAATATCCGCTTCATGCCGGACGTGCGCAGCATTGCGCTGTTCGAAGGCAGCGGGCTGATCGAAGTGCTCGGCGTGCCGGCGATCAACCTGGTCGCGTCGCCGCTCTCGGCCAGCTCGATGCTGAAGAAAGAGATCTTCGACCGGCTGTTCGCGCTGGTCGCGCTGGCCGCGCTCGCGCCCGTTCTGCTGGGCATCGCGGTCGCCGTGAAGCTGTCCTCGCGCGGCCCGGTGTTCTTCAAACAGAAGCGAAAAGGGGCGGACGGCCGTGTTTTTACGATCTACAAGTTCCGCTCTATGCGCTTGCATACAGAAGAAAAGGGTATGCTCAGGCAGGCTACACGCAATGACCCGCGTGTAACCCGCGTCGGCGCTTTTCTCCGTCGCACCAGTCTTGACGAACTGCCGCAGTTTTTCAACGTGCTGCTTGGGGATATGTCAGTTGTGGGACCGCGTCCTCACGCACTCGAGCACGACGACCTGTATCAGAAAGTGGTCGCGGGCTATATCAACCGTTATCGGATCAAGCCGGGCATTACAGGCTGGGCCCAGATTAACGGATTTCGGGGCGAGACGGACCGACTCGAAAAGATGGAACGTCGTGTTGAACACGACTTGTATTACCTGGGGCACTGGTCGTTCGCACTCGACATGCGGATTATCGGCGCGACGATCGTTGCCGGACTTGGACATCGCAACGCTTACTAAGCAATTAACGAGCACGCGCGGCTCTGACTCCCATGTGGACAGGGGCCGTGACGCAAGGAGGAACATCATGAGCTCACTTGGGGTACGCACAGGAAGTCTCCTGGTTTTCGCAACTGCCGCACTGATTTCCGGTTGCGGCATTGCACCGGGCCAGCGGATGGTAACGCCCGCTACGCTGCAGGATACGGGTGGCGATTTCAGTACTGAAGCCGCCACGCAGCAGACCGTTCCAATCACGGATATCAATCTCACGATGCTGCGCAAGCTGCACACGGCGCAAGCGTCCGCGCCGCTGCCGGCGCAGACGCTTGCGCTGTTCGGCAAACCGACGGCTTACAAGGTCGGGCCGGGCGACGTGTTGCAGATCGTCGTATGGGACCACCCGGAACTGGCGGCCGCACTGGGCCAGCCGCAGCAGAACTCGAAACCGTCGGACGCCGCACCTGGCTTCCTGATCGACGAGAACGGCGACGTGCAATTCCCGTACGCGGGCAACGTGCACGTGGCGGGCAAGGACGTGACGACAATCCAGAAGGAATTGCACCGCCGTCTGAGCAATGTCTATCAGAAGCCGGAGGTCACGGTACGGGTCGCTTCGTTCCGTAACGCGCAGGTGTTCGTGGACGGTGAGGTCCGCACGCCTGGCTCGCAATCGCTGAACGACATTCCGATGTCGCTGATGACCGTGATCAACCAGGGTGGCGGGTTCACGGCGAATGCCGACCGCAGCCGCGTCGAACTGATCCGCAACGGCACGACGTACCAGCTGAACGTGGACGATCTGATTCGCCGCGGCCGCAATCCGTCGGACATCTACCTGCAGCCGGGCGACCTCGTGCGTGTGAACTCGCGCGAAGACAGCGGCGTGTACGTGATGGGCGAGGTGAACAAGCCCGCCACGATCCTGCCGATGCGCAACGGTTCGATGACGCTGTCGCAAGCGATCTCGGACAGCGGCAGCTTCGACTCGAACACGGCGGCGGCGAAACAGCTGTTCGTGATCCGCAATTCGACGAGCGAAACGCCGCAGATCTATCACCTCGATGCCACCTCGCCGGTATCGATGATCCTCGCTAATCAGTTCGAGCTCGAGCCGAAAGACGTGGTGTACGTCGGCCAGGGCGGACTGGTCCGCTTCAACCGCGTGCTGAACCTGCTGCTGCCGGCAATCAATGCGGCTGTGACGGGCGCCGTGCTCGCGAAGTAAAAACCGCGCAATGTGATCTTGAACCGCCGGGCTTTGTTGGGTGAAGAAAATGGCAATCAACTTCGAAAACCGCTACACCGATGTGTCCGGGCCGGACGAGCTCCATCTCTCGGACTACCTGCGCACGATCGTGCGCGGCTGGCGCACCATTGTCATGGTGACGCTGATCGCACTGGTGCTGGGATGCGCTTATGCGTTCCTTGCGCCGCCCACGTATCGTGCCGACGTGCTGTTCCACGTCGAGGACAAGACCGCGAATGCGAACGCGAACGGCAAGGACTCGTTGCCGCCGCTCACAGGCATGTTCGACACGAAGCCGTCTACCGCGGCTGAAATCGAACTGCTGAAGTCGCGGCTCGTCACCGAAGAAACGGTCAAGACGCTTCACCTCGACATCTCGGCAACACCGCGCTATTTCCCCGTGATTGGCGGGGCGATTGCGGGGTTGGTGAACGGGCAGTGGGGCTTCAGGCTGCCGCAGTTCATCAACCTCTCCGGCTATGCCTGGGGCGATGAAAGTATTCAAGTGTCCCGTTTCGACACCTCGAAAGAGATGTACGACACGACCTTCACGCTGATCGCCGGCAACGACGGCGCGTACGTTCTGCGTGACAAGAACGGCATCGCGCTCCTGTCCGGCAAGGTCGGCGAAACGGTGCAAACGGATACGGCCGACGGTCCGATCACGTTGCACGTCGACAAGCTGGTCGGTCCCGCTGGTTCGCGTTTCGAATTGACGCGCGCTTCCACGCTCAGCACCGTCGACCGCCTGCAGAAGCAACTCGTGGTGGCGGAAACCACGCTCCAGTCCGGCGTGATCCGCGCCAGCCTGGAAGGCAGCGACAGCGCGTTGACGGCTGCGATCGTCAACAGCATGGCACGCGAGTTCGTGCGCCAGGACGTGGAGAGCCGCTCGGCCGAAGCCGAGCACATGCTGGCCTTCCTCGACCAGCAATTGCCGGGTCTGCGCAAGGAACTCGACGACGCCGAACAGCGTTACAACAAGTTCCGTAATACGCACGGCACGGTCGATCTGGGTGAAGAAAGCCGCCTGCTGCTGCAACAGGTCGTCGACAACAAGACGAAGCTGATGGACCTGCAACAGCAGCGCGCGGAGATGTCGCAGCGCTTTACCCCGCACCATCCGGCGGTAGCAGCCCTCGACGCACAGATCGCCGCACTGGAGGCACAGGCGGCCAACATGAACCGTAGCGTGGCCGTGATGCCCGATACGGAACAGACGGCGCTGCGCCTGTTGCGCGACGTGCACGTGGATACCGATCTGTACACGAACCTGCTGAACAGCGCGCAGCAACTGCGTGTGGCGAAGGCCGGCCAGGTGGGCAACGTGCGTGTGGTCGATTACGCCGAAGCGCCCGACGAACCCGTGCGTCCGAAGCGTGTGCTGGCCATCCTGATCGCGCTCGGCGGCGGCTTGCTGGTGGGCATCGTGCTGACCTTCTTCAAGCGTGCGATGTACGGCGGCGTGGAGCGCCCGGACGAACTCGAAAGCATGCTCGGCGTGCCGGTGTTCGCTGTGGTGCCGCGCAGCCAGAACCAGTTGCGCCTGCAGGAAAACGTCATGCTGCGTCGTCGCGGACTGCACGTACTGGCTCAGACCGCGCCGGAAGACATCGCGGTGGAAGGCGTGCGTAACCTGCGCACCTCGCTGCAACTGTCGCTGGATCATGCCGAGAACAACGTGGTGATGATCACCGGTTCGCGGCCCGATTCGGGCAAGTCGTTCCTCTCCGTGAATCTGTCCGCGCTCGTCGCATCGGCTAACAAGCGCGTACTGATCATCGACGGCGACATGCGCCGCGGCGACGTGCACTCCCACTTCGGCATTGCGCATCAACCGGGTCTGTCAGACGTGCTGAGCGGCGGCGATCTTGCGTCGATGATCCAGCGCGACGTGCTGCCGGGTCTCGATGTGCTGGCCAAGGGCGCGCTGCCGTCGCATCCGTCCGAGCTGCTGATGAGCAAGCGTTTCGAAACGCTGCTCGAAGAAGTGAAATCGCAATACGACCTCGTCATCATCGATACGCCGCCGGTACTCGCCGTGACGGATTCGACGGTGATCGGCAGGTACGCGGGCACGACGCTGCTGGTGGTTCGCCACGGCCGTCATCCGCTGAACGAAGTGACCGAGACCGCCAAGCGTCTGCGTAACGGGGGTGTCGGAGTCAGGGGTGTGCTGCTCACGGACGTGCCGCAGGAAGGCGCGTTCCTGGGTTCGGGGTATCAAGGTGGTTACTACGGGTACGACAGCATCGCGGGTTGATTGAAGCGGCCGCCTGGCAACAGGCGAGGCGGCCGCCGCACACCGCTGTCTAACCGTGCAAAGAGAATAGGACTGCCAAGTTTAATTAGGAGAATCCTCCATGAAACGCAAGATCGCGCTGATTACCGGCATTACCGGACAGGACGGGTCGTACCTGGCCGAGCTGCTTCTCGAGAAGGGCTACGACGTACACGGCATCAAACGCAGGTCGTCCCTGTTCAATACAGACCGGATCGATCATCTTTATCGTGATCCCCATGATCCGGAGCAGCGGCTCTTTCTGCATCACGCGGACCTGACCGACTCGACGAGCCTGCTGCGCGTGATCCAGCGTGTCGAACCGGACGAGATTTATAACCTCGCGGCGCAAAGCCACGTTGCGGTGTCCTTCGAGGAACCGGAATATACGGCCAATGCCGATGGCCTCGGCGCGCTGCGGATTCTCGAAGCGATCCGGATTCTCGGCCTGCAGAACAAGACGCGCTTCTACCAGGCTTCGACCTCCGAACTGTACGGTCTCGTGCAGCAGGTTCCGCAGTCGGAGACCACGCCGTTCTATCCGCGCAGCCCGTACGCGGTCGCAAAGATGTTTGCGTACTGGACCACGGTGAACTATCGCGAGGCTTATGGTCTTTACGCGTGCAACGGCATTCTGTTCAATCACGAGTCGCCGGTGCGCGGCGAGACGTTCGTCACGCGCAAGATCACGCGCGCGGTCGCCCGTATCGCGGTCGGCATGCAAAAGACGCTGTATCTCGGCAACCTGTCCGCGCTGCGCGACTGGGGCCATGCACGTGATTACGTGGAGATGCAATGGCGCATGCTGCAACAGGAGCAGCCGGAGGATTACGTCATCGCCACGGGTGTGCAGTACAGCGTGCGTCAGTTCGTTCAACATGCGGCCGCTGAGCTCGGCGTGACCGTGCGCTTCGAAGGCACCGGCGTGGACGAAGTCGGCATTGTCGAAAAGGTGGAAGGGCGCGAGATCAAGATGTCGCCGGGCGACGTGATCGTGCGGGTCGATCCGCGCTATTTCCGCCCCGCCGAGGTCGAGACGCTGTTGGGCGATCCGTCGAAGGCGCATGCGAAGCTCGGATGGCAGCCGACCACGTCGTTCGCGCAACTGGTCAAGGAAATGGTGCGCTCCGACTATCAGATTGCACGCCGTGACGCGCTTGTCACGCTGGCCGGTTTCACCGCGCTTGAACATCACGAGTGATCGCAATGGACAAACAGGCACGCATCTTCGTCGCGGGGCACCGCGGCATGGTCGGCTCCGCGCTGGTGAGACGCCTGAGCGCAGCGGGTTACGCAAATGTGATCACGCGCACGCGGGCGGAACTCGACCTGACCGATCAGGCGGCCGTGGACCGCTTTTTCGAAAGCGAGCAGATCGACGTGGTGCTGCTTGCGGCCGCGCGCGTGGGCGGCATTTTCGCCAACGCGTCGCGCCCGGGTGAGTTCATCTATGAAAACCTGGTGATCGAAACCAACGTGATTCACGCCGCGTACCGCGCGAAGGTAAAACGGCTGGTGTTTTTCGGCTCGTCCTGCATTTATCCGAAGGCGTGTCCGCAGCCGATCCGCGAGGAGTACCTGCTGAGTTCGCCGCTCGAACCGACGAACGAGGCCTACGCGATCGCGAAGATCGCCGGTCTGAAGCTGTGCGAAGCGTACAACCGCCAATACAGCACGCAGTATGTGTCGCTGATGCCGACGAACCTGTACGGCCCGAACGACAACTACGATCTGAACAGCAGCCACGTGTTGCCGGCGCTATTGCGCAAGGCGCACGAGGCGAAGATGAAGGGAGAGCCGACGCTGGCCGTTTGGGGATCCGGCACGCCGCGCCGCGAGTTCCTGCATGTCGACGATCTCGCAGCGGCGACCCTCTTTGTGCTCGAACAGAACGTGACGGAAGGGCTCTTCAACGTGGGCGTGGGGCAGGACCTGTCGATCCGCGAACTGGCGGAATGCATCTGCAAGGTGGTGGGCTTCGAGGGCGAACTGGTGTTCGATGCGTCGAAACCCGATGGCACGCCGCGCAAGCTGCTCGACGTGTCGCGCCTCATTGCGATGGGCTGGCACGCGACGATCGGCCTTGAAGAAGGCATCGCGGCCACCTACCGGGATTTCATCGCCACGCACGCCGGTTCGGTGCCGGCTGCCGCCATGCAGGCCTGAATGCACGAGGCGCCGTTTGTTCGCGGCGCCGGCGGCATCGTTACGTTGAGACGTTGTGCGCGCGCTCCGGCGCGGGGCACGCAGGGAAGTTTTTTCGAGGAGCGGCATTAAAATGACAGCGTCAGTCACGATCTTCCATAACGTCGTGTGGTCGCGCCACAAGGGCGTTGTGTTCTCTGCGTTGCACAATATTTCGGCATCCGGAGCAATTCGTTACTCGATGGTGCAGATCGCGGACACGGAGCACGACCGCATCGGCTTCTCCGATGTCGACTATTCGTATCACCGTTATCCGATGCAGAAGCTGTTCGACGGCTGCTACGAAGACGTGCCGACCATGAAGATGATCGCGCGGCTCACGTGGGAAGTGCTGCGCGCCAAGTCGGATCTCATCGTACTGCCCGGTTATCACCGTCCGGAGTATTGGGCAATGCTCGCCGCCTGCATCGTCACCGGCAAGCGTCGCGCGGTGTTTTGCGATTCCACCGCACGTGACCGGCCGAAGAAACTGCTCACCTCCATTCCAAAGCGCGTGTTCTTTTCGCTGTGCGACGGCTATTTCGGCTTCGGCGAACGCAGCCGCGAATACTTGATGTCGCTCGGTGCGAAGCGCGAGAAGATTTTTATCCCGTGTCAGGCCGCGGCGTTGCCCGGCTCATTTTCGCCCGAGCGTGCGCTGGTGGAGCGTACCGCTGCGCGCGCGGGCAACGAACCGGTGTTTCTGTACGTGGGGCGCCTGTCGGAAGAGAAGGGTATCGGCACGTTGATCGAAGCGTTCGCGGGCGTGCGTCGGCGCATACCCGCGGCGAAGCTGCGCATCGTGGGTACGGGACCGATGGCCGCCGCACTGCACACCAAGGTGGCCGAGCTTCAATTGACCGATGCGGTGACATTCGTCGGCAGCCTTCAGGACGAGCCGCTCACACGCGAGTATTACGGCGCCACGTGCATGGTGTTGCCGAGCTACAGCGAACCGTGGGGCCTCGTCGTCAACGAGGCGCTCGCGCATGGCTGCCCGGCGGTGGTGAGCGAGAGCTGCGGTTGCGTGCCCGAACTGGTGATCGACGGCGTGAGCGGCTATGCGTTCACTGCCGGCGACGTGGCCGGATTGCAGCGCACGATGCTCAAGGCAATGGAGGCGTTTGCCGACGCCGGGGGCACGGCGCGCCGCTGCATGGATGTGATTCGCCGCTTCGATCCGCCGTCTGCCGCAGCCAATATTGCCCGCGGTTGCGCGCTGATGTTGAGCGACTGAGTTGCAGGATGGCCGCACGGCCATCTTGTGATCGATCTAGCCCTAACCTGTCTGGCAGCCAAAATGAAGATCCTGATCTACGGCCTGAACTACGCGCCTGAACTGACAGGGGCGGGCAAATACACAGCGGAAATGGCCGTGCTGCTGGCAAGCCGTGGACACGACGTGCGCGTTGTGTGCGCACCGCCTTATTACCCGCATTGGCGTGTGGCGAAAGGTTTCGCCTGGTGG